>DAIMZM010000023.1:0-27111 GCA_036733985.1 Bacillota bacterium | reverse complement strand
GAATTCAGGCCGATCACCATGCCCATGCGGGCGGCCCGGCGCAGGATACGGCGGAGCACATAGCCCCGGCCAACATTGGAAGGGATGATACAGTCGGCGATCATAAAAGAGCAGGAACGGATATGGTCGGCAATCACCCGGAAAGGAAAGCCCCGCTGATCTTCATGATACTTTTGGCCGGAAAGCTTTTCCACCCCTTGAATGATGCCGCGCATGATATCGGTATCATAATTGCTGTCCTGATTCTGTAAAACGGAAGCCACCCGTTCCAAGCCCAGGCCCGTATCAATGCTGGGACGGGGCAAAGGGGTCAGATTCCCCTGCTCATCCCGGTTATATTGCATGAAAACCAAGTTCCAGATTTCCATCCAGCGGTCGCAATCGCATTTGCCGATGCCGCAGACCGGCGCGTCGCAGCCATATTTCTCGCCCCGGTCGAAGAAAACCTCCGAGCAGGGGCCGCAAGGACCGGTATCGCCCATGGACCAAAAATTATCCTTGGCGCCGATGCGGAAGATCCGGCTGTCGTCCATACCGGTGATCTCCTGCCACAGGCTAAAGGCTTCGTCGTCCTCCTCATAGACGGTGGCGTAAAGCCTGTCCGCCGGCATTTCCAGCACTTCCGTCAGAAATTCCCAGGCATAGGCGATGGCCTCCCGCTTAAAATAATCGCCAAAGCTGAAATTGCCCATCATCTCGAAAAAGGTATGGTGCCGGGCGGTGCGGCCCACCGTGTCCAAGTCGTTATGTTTACCCCCGGCCCGGACACAGCGCTGGGCAGTGACGGCCCGGAGATAATCCCGCTTTTCCAGGCCTAAAAAAACATCCTTGAACTGCACCATGCCCGCATTGGTAAACAGCAGGGTATTATCATTATAAGGCACCAAAGAGGCGCTCTCCACCCTTTTATGCCCTTTGGCTTCGAAATAGGCTAAAAAGCTTTCCCTGATCTCTTTGGCAAGCATATACTTCATTTTTCAGTTCTCCTCCAGAAATATCATAATCTGCCACTGACATACTATTTTAACATAGAATCCGTGGTTTGACACCCTTTTTTCAAAAATAATTTTATGTAAGGGCAGCCCAAGGCCGCCCTTTTTCAGCGCATCTTATTGGCCAGATTCCGGCCCGCGCTGGTGATCATATCCCCGGCTTCCCTGGTCACCCGGCTGGTGATGCGGGCGGCTGCAGCCCGGGTCTTGCGTCCTTTTTTGCCCAGCATGGTTGCGCCGGCATAAGCGCCCATGGCGCCCAGGGTCGCGCCGGCAATAAACCACTGATAGCCTCTCTCATGCATAATTCTCACCTCCCCGGTATTGTTTGTCAATTTTGCCCGCCGCAAAATCCGACAAAGATAGTTTCACCTAAAGCCGGGAAATTAGCCGCCCTAATACTAGTGAAATAATAACAAAAAGGCGCTTAAGCGCCTTTTTGTTATTTGTTAAATTGTGTTAAAAGCTTAAAAGTGACGCTTCAGCAGGCCGCGGAAACCAGCGCCGTGCCGGGCCTCGTCCTTGCACATCTCATGTACGGTATCATGGATGGCGTCATAATTCAGCTTTTTAGCCAGGTCGGCCAGGTCTTTCTTGCCGGCGCAGGCACCGTGCTCGGCTTCGGCCCGCAGCTCGACATTTTTCTTGGTGTCAGCCCAAACAACTTCGCCCAGGAGCTCGGCGAATTTGGCCGCATGCTCCGCTTCCTCAAAGGCGTAGCGCTTGAAAGCCTCGGCGATCTCCGGATAGCCTTCCCGGTCCGCCTGGCGGCTCATAGCCAGATACATGCCCACTTCCATGCACTCGCCGTTATAATTGGCGCGCAGCATTTCCACAACCCTCTCATCACAGCCCTGGGCCACGCCGATACGGTGCTCGTCGGCAAAAGCGCCCAGCTCTGTCTGAATATTAAACTTGGCTTTCGGCGCGCCGCATTGGGGGCATTTTTCAGGCGCCTCAGTGCCCTCATGAATGTAACCACAGATGGAACAGACGAATTTCTGCATGTGTTTTCCCTCCAGAATTATTTTATCAATAACTATTACTATTATAGCACAGCTATTTTAAAATTCAGGTCCCGAAGGGGCATTTTATTGAACTTTTTCTTCCACATATTTCACCAGGTCAGCCACGGTTTCCATATTGCTGGCGTCGTCTATGGTAATATCGAAGCTTTCCTCAATGGCCAGCATGATCTCCACCATGTACAGGGAATCGGCTTCCATATCGGTAAAACTGCTTTCAGGCTTAACCTTATCCGGGGCCAGATCCAGCTTTTCCCCAATAATAGCAGCGATCTTCTCAAATACCATAGCGCATTTCTCCTTTAAAAATATTTTTTAATTTATTATTTCCCGTTCCCTTGCCGTTCAAAAGCGATTTCCGCGTAAATGCGGTTGATGGCGTTGATATAAGCCAGCATACTGGAGCGGATCACGTCGGTGCTGATGCCCTTGCCCAGAAAAACCCCGTCCTTATACTTGACCCGCACCGTCACCTCGCCCAGGGCGTCCGCGCCCTCGGTGACGGCTTTGATCGAGTAGCTTTCCAAAGAGATCGCCAGATCCACCAGCTCGGTGATGGCTTTATAAGCCGCGTCCACCGGGCCGCTGGCGATAGCGGCCAACTGCAGGGTTTCCCCGCCCCGGGACAGGCAGACCGTGGCGGTGCTGCTCACGTTGTTGGCGGAAAGGATTTGATAATTCACCAGCTCCACCGTGGGCTTGACCTCGCCCAAACGGCCCTCGATGATGGCGGTCATATCCTTCAGCGTGACCTCTTTTTTCAGGTCGGCGATACTCTTGAAGCGCTCAAAGGCATAGCCGGCGTCGCTGTCGCTTAAATGGAAGCCCAGGGAAGCCAGGCGCTCCTTAAAGGCATGGAGGCCGGAGAGTTTGCCCAGCACCAGGCTGTCCACATTATAGCGGCCGATGCTCTCGGCGCTCATGATCTCATAAGTACCCCGGTCCTGCAGCACGCCATGCTGATGGATGCCGCTTTCATGGCGGAAGGCGTTCTCCCCCACCACCGCCTTATTGGGGGGGATCTCCACGCCGGTATATTTGCTGACCAGGCGGCTCAGCCGGTAGATGCGGGTGGTATCCAAGCCGTGCCCGGCCTGGTAGAAATCGCCCCGCACCTTTAAGGCCATGGCCACCTCTTCCAAAGCCGCGTTGCCGGCCCGCTCGCCAATGCCGTTCACCGCCACCTCCACCTGATCCGCGCCGGCTGCCACGCCGGCCAGGGTATTGCTGACCGCCAGGCCCAAATCATTGTGGCAGTGCACGGCAATATGGGCTTTGGCAATATTCGGCACCTGGTCAATGATATGGCGGATCAGATCCCCGTATTCATCCGGGGTGGCATAGCCCACGGTATCTGGAATATTGACTGTGGTGGCCCCGGCGGCAATGGTTTTTTCCAGCACCCGGCAGAGGAAATCCCGGTTGCTGCGGCTGGCGTCCTCAGCGGAAAACTGGACATTGGCCGTATAGGTACGGGCTGTTTTTACCGCCTGCACTGAGGCGGCCAGCACCTCTTCCTCCGTCATATTCAGCTTATGCAGCATATGCCGCTCAGAGGTGGCGATGACGATATGTATCAGCGGGTCGTCCGCATAGCGGAGGGCCTCCCAGCAGCGCTGGATATCCCCCACCACTGCCCGGCATAAACCGGCCACCCGCAACCCTTTGATCTCTTTGGCAATGGCCAGCACCGCGTTATAACTGCCCTGGGAAGAAGCGGGAAAACCGGCCTCGATGATATCCACGCCCAAACCGGCCAGTTCCCGGGCGATCTCCACCTTTTCCCGCACATTCAGATTCACATCCGGGGCCTGCTCTCCATCGCGGAGAGTGGTATCGAAAAAGAGTATTCTGCGCATACTGCCGCTCCTGGCTTCAAAAATAGCGTAATAAATAGTGATAATCAGTATAGCATTAAAGCTGCTTTTTGTCCAGACTAAGCCCCAGGTCATACACATCCTTGACCCTGAGGTCAAAGACCTGGGCCAGCTGCCGGGCCGCCGCCTTGCGGCTCAGGCCCTGGGCCAGCAAATCCGTCAGGGCCGCTTCCAGTTCTCCCTGGCCCGGTTCCTGCCGGGGCGGCTCAGGCGCGCCTAGGGCCAGCACCACAAATTCTCCCCTGGGCGCTTGCTCCGCGAAGCGTTGGCGCAGCTCAGCCACGCTGCCGCGGATCAGCTCCTCATGGCGCTTGGTCAGTTCCCGGCAGAGCACCAATTGCCGCCCCCCGCCCCAGACCGTCTCCATATCCGCAAGCAAGGCGCTTAGCCGGTGAGGGGCTTCGTAAAAGACCAGCAGCCTTTGTTCCCCGGCCAATTCCGCCAAACGGCTGCGGCGCCGGGGCTTTTCCCTGGGCAGAAAGCCTTCGAAGCAGAAAGGGCCGCCCCCCAGGCCGCTCATGGCCAGAGCGGTCAGCAAAGCGCTGGCCCCGGGGATCGCCACCACGTTCAATCCGGCTGCCAAGGCCGCGGCTGCCAGATCCGCCCCGGGATCGGAAAGAGCCGGGGTGCCGGCGTCGGTGATCAGGGCGATGGTTTTACCTTCCCTGAGCCAGTCCAGCAGTTCTCCTTCCCGCAGGCGTTTATTATGCTCATAATAACTGATCAGCGGTTTTTTGATTTCAAAATGAGCCAGCAGCTTAAGGCTGTGCCGGGTATCCTCCGCGGCGATCAGATCCGCTTCCCGCAGCATCCGCAAGGCCCTTAAGCTGATATCCTCTAAATTGCCGATGGGGGTGGCCACCAGATATAAAGTACCGCTCAAGCCAGCACCTCCCAGGCCTGGTAAATAGCTTGCATCTCCGGGCTGTAATCAGAGCCCCGGCCGTAAACCCATAAGGCCGGTTCGATCAGCAGCTGTTGCCGGCTCCCTTTGCGGAATTCCAGCAACAGCAAATTGGCAGGCTTGTCCAGCCGGGGTTGTACCAGCCGCAGCCGTTCCGCATGCAGGCCCTGTTCCCGGCCGAAACTGAGCAGCTCCGCCAGGCGTTCCGCCCGATGAACCAGGGCCAAGCGGCCTAGGGGTTTCAGCAGCAGCGCCGCCTGTTCAAACAGCAAGGATAAGGGGCAGAAGCGCTCGGAGCGTGCCGCCGCCCACAGGGGGTCAAGGCTTTCCCTGCCCCGGCCCGGCTGAAAATAAGGCGGATTCGCCGTCACCAGATCCGCCTGAGCCTTGCCCAGCAGGACGGCAGCGTTCCGGATATCCCCGGTGATGATGCGGATGCTGTTTTCCAGACCGTTCAAGGCTACGCTGCGCCTGGCCATATCCGCCATTGACCCCATCAGTTCCAGGCCGCAGATGGAACAGGAAGATTCTCTGGCATGCAGCAGCAGGGGCAGGACGCCGGTGCCGGTGCCCAGATCCACCACCTGCCAGCCAGGTTTCAGGGGGGCAAAAGCGGCCAGGAGTACCGCGTCAAGACTAAAACAGGGGGCTGAAGCATTTTGGATGATCTTCAGGCCCCCGGGAATCAAATCGTCGATACGTTCACCCTGCCGCAAAGGCTGCTCAATCATGGGGCGTGCCCTTATGCAGCAGGAAATTCAGGCAAAACAAACAGTCGTCGTCCCGGCTCTGGCCGAAATTAGCCGGGCAGATATGAAAGCCTTCGTCATACAGGCCGGTCAGGGCCTCGAAGCCGTTGCTTTGATAATCCTCGTCCACCAGCCGCTGCTTCAGGTTAATATTCTGCCTTTCCAGATCCTGAACCCGCTGGGCCAGCTCTTCGCCGTATTCCATCAACTGCAGCAGCTTTTGCTGCCATTCCCGCACTTCACGGTACAGCCCCATGCTTATTGCTCCTCGTCCTCAATGATCACATCATCATCTTCCGGGGGGATCTCATAGACCTTGCCCTTGCGCTGGCAGGGCAAATCATCATAATTCTCATATTTCAGGCAGCACATCAGCCTGCCGCAAACGCCGGAGATCTTGGCCGGGTTCAGGGAAAGATTCTGCCTTTTGGCCATTTTGATGGAGACGGGCTGGAATTCCCCCAGCACGCTGTGGCAGCACAGCACCCGGCCGCAAGTGCCGATGCCGCCGATCACCTTGGCCTCGTCCCGGACGCCGATCTGCCTGAGCTCGATGCGGGTGCGGAAGACCGAGGCCAAATCTTTGACCAGCTCCCGGAAATCCACCCGGCCTTCGGCAATAAAATAGAAGATGATTTTATTCACGTCAAAGGTATAGGAGACTTCGATCAGGTTGATGGGCAGTTTATGCTGGGCGATTTTCTTCTGGCAGATCTTGAAGGCTTCCTTCTCCGCCGCCACATTATCCTCATGCTTTTTGAGATCCGCCTCAGTGGCCTTGCGCAGCACATCCTTTAAGGGGTTGTTCAGCTCGCTGTCCGCCACTTCCTTGGGGCCCAGCACCACTTCGCCGAATTCCAGGCCCCGGGCCGTCTCCACAATCACAAAATCATGGACTTGCAGTTCCAGATCCCGGGGATGGAAATAATAGATCTTACTGTTTTTCTTGAAACGGACGCCGACTATTTTCGTCATAATTCCTCCGATCCGGCTATTGCTGAAAAGCGGCGATTTGCCGCCTATTTTTCGATTATTCTTTATTATACCGCATAAAGGCTGATTTAGCAATCAGACAATGCTATTTTGTTTGAGCCGCAAATACACCACATCAATAAGCAGCTTTTGATTAACGGTTTTGCCCATCAGTTCCAGGGATCGCTCCACCAGGGCGGCGGAACGCAGGATATTGGCCGGGGCCATGGGCAGGCGCCTTTCGCCCCGGGCCGCCTGATGCAGGACGTTCAGCACGGCAAAGAGGAAAGCCTGCTGGCCTTCCCGGTCTTTATCATAGGCCCGGGCCAGCAGCAAGACCTGGTAAACCGGGAGATCAGCCAGGTCGAGCAGGAACTTTTCCGCGGCTGCCAGCTGTTCATTGGTCAAGGGCGGCTCCTGGGTCCCGCTGTTCTCGAAGAAAAAGAGCTGGCAGCGGGAGAGGATGGTGGGCAAGAACTGCTCCGGCTGCCGGGAAAGGAGGATCAGCACCGTGCCGGGCACCGGCTCTTCCAACAGTTTCAGCAGGGTATTGGCAGCTTCCGGGCTGATCTTCTCCGCATCCTTCAGCACAAAGACCCGGTAAGCGCCGGCCAAATGGCTCAGCCCGGCCCGGCTGACCAGGGCGCGCATGGCTTCCGCCTTATGGCTGCTGCCCTGGGGCTCCAAGACCTGAAGATCCGGATAAGCCCCGGCCAGGATATTGCGGCAGACCGGGCAAACGCCGCAGGCCGCGCCATCCGCCTGGGGGGAAGGGCAATCCAGGGCTGCCGTAAGGCTGAGGGCCTGCTCCAAACCAGCGCCGCCGCTGAAAATATAGGCATGGGAAATCTGGCCGGACTGCAATTCGGCCTGGAGAAAGGGGTGCAAAGGGCTGAAAGCGCTCATGGCTGCCCCACCCTTGCCAGGAATGGGGCAACTTCCGCCAGCACCTGGCTGAAGACCCGCCCCGGACTCAGCTCCCCGTCGATGACACGGATCCGGGCCGGTTCCGCCGCAGCCAATTGGCAATAAGCCTGGGCCACCCGCTGGAAAAAGTCCGTGTCTTCCCGCTCCATCCGGTCCTTGCTCCGGCCCTGGCGCAGCAGGGCGGTCTCCCCCCCTACCGTAAACAGCAAGGTCAGATCCGGCTGCAAGCCATTGGTGGCAAAGGCGTTGAGCTGTTGCAGTAAGTCCGGATCCAGGCCCCGGCCGCCGCCCTGGTAAGCCAGGGTGGAATCGGTGTAGCGGTCGGATAAAACAATTTTTCCCGCGGCTAAAGCCGGGACAATGGTCTCGGTGCAATGGCAGGCTCGGTCCGCGGCGAAAAACAGGGTTTCCGTGCGCTGATCCAGGCTGCCGTAGGCGCTGTCCAAAAGCAGGCGCCTCAGCTCCCGGCCCAGCCTGCTGCCGCCGGGCTCCCGGGTGCAAACCACATCCAGCCCCAGCCCCTGGATATGGGCTGCCAGCTTTTTCAGCATGGTGCTTTTACCAGAGCCGTCGATACCCTCAAATGTAATGAATAAACCCTTGGGCATTTTCCCTCCGCAGTATTGGCGTTCAATAACAAAATTAGTTCGCCAGCCAACAAGCATTCCCTTTAACTATTAGGGCAAAACTATGGCCAGCTTGCTTAAATCTATAAAATAGAGGCATTACTATCAGTCACAAAAAATACTACAAAATATGGGTATCCGTTGCTTGATAAACCCAATATATGGTGATATAATGGCCCTATTCAAGATCATCTGGGGAAGGGGATAAAATATGACTGTCAGCGCTATCAGTAAAAACGCCATGGAAGTCTTACGTAAGCGTTACCTGGCCAAGGATGAACAGGGCAACATCATCGAGACTGTGGAGGAAATGTTCCGCCGGGTGGCGGAGACCGTGGCGGCGGCGGAGCGCCATTATGAGCCCCAGGCGGATCTGGCGGCGCTCTCCCAGCGGTTCTATGAGCTTATGACCGAGCTGCGCTTTTTACCCAATTCCCCAACCCTGATGAATGCGGGCCGGCCTTTGGGCCAGCTTTCGGCCTGCTTTGTGCTGCCGGTGGAAGACAGCATGGAAGGCATTTTCGACGCTTTGAAGTACGCGGCCCTGATCCATAAATCCGGCGGCGGCACCGGCTTTTCTTTCAGCCGCCTGCGCCAGAAAGGCGCCACGGTGCGTTCCACCGGCGGCGTGGCCAGCGGCCCCATCAGCTTTATGCGGGTTTTCAATATGGCCACGGAGGCGGTGAAGCAGGGCGGCACCCGCCGGGGCGCCAATATGGGCATCCTTCGGGTGGATCATCCGGATATTGAAGAATTCATCCACTGCAAATCAGATAATCAGGATATTACCAATTTTAATATTTCCGTAGGCATTACCGACGCTTTTATGGCGGCCATGGCTGCCAAGGAGGAATACGATCTGATCGACCCTAAAACCGGCCTGGCAGTGGGCAGGCTGGACGCGGCCCGGGTTTTCCAGGAGATTGTGGATGCGGCCTGGCATAACGGGGAGCCGGGCATCGTTTTCCTGGACAGGCTGAATCGGGACAACCCCCTGCCCGGCCGGATCGAAAGCACCAATCCCTGCGGCGAGCAGCCCCTGCTGCCTTATGAGAGCTGCAACCTGGGGTCGATCAATTTATTGGCCGCGCTGAAAAAAACCGGCGCCGGCTATGAAGTGGATTTTGACAAGCTCAGGGAAACCGTGCATTTGGCCGTGCATTTTCTGGATAATGTGATCGACGTGAACCACTATCCCCTGCCCATCATTGCCGAAACCACCCGGGCCGGCCGGAAAATCGGCTTGGGGGTGATGGGCTTTGCCGATATGCTGCTCCAACTGGGCCTGGCTTATGACAGTGCCGAAGCCCGGCGGCTGGGCGAGGAGATCATGGCCTTTATCAATCACGAAGGTCATGCCATGAGCCAAAAGCTGGCCGAAATCCGCGGCCCCTTCCCCCTGTTCCCGGAAAGCAGCTACCAGGGGGGGCCGCCGCTGCGGAACGCCACCATCACCACCATCGCCCCCACCGGCACCATCAGCATGATCGCCGGGGTCAGCTCCGGCATCGAGCCGGTTTTCGCCTATGCCTTTACCCGGAACGTGCTGGATAACAGCAGCCTGCCTGAGATAAACCCGGTGCTTACGGCCGTGTTGGAGGCCCGGGGCCTGCTCAGCCCGGCGCTGATGGCCAAGATCGCCGCCGAGGGGACCCTGGCCCATCTCCCGGAGATCCCCGCCGATATCCGCCGGATCTTTGTTTCCGCCCATGATATCAGCCCTGAGGCCCATACCAAAATGCAGGCCGCTTTCCAGCGGCATACGGATAACGCAGTGTCCAAAACCGTCAATTTCAGCGCCGACGCCACCGCGAAGGATGTGGCGGAGGTTTACTGCCTGGCCTATGCCGAAGGCTGTAAGGGCGTGACGATTTACCGGGACGGCAGCCGGGACGCCCAGGTGCTGAATATCGGCGCGCCCCTGCCCAACCCTGCCCAGCCCCCCGGCTTTACGCCGCCCAATACCATTTTCCCCCGGCCCAGGCCTGAGATCACCCAGGGCTTTACCGAGCGGGCGAAAATCGGCTGCGGCAACCTCTATATTACCGTCAACTATGATGAAAACGGCATTTGCGAAGTCTTTACCAGCACCGGCAAGGCCGGGGGCTGCCCCAGCCAAAGCGAGGCCACGGCCCGGCTGGTCAGCATCGCCCTGCGCTCCGGCATCAATACCCAGGAAATCTACGATCAGCTGAAGGGGATACGCTGCCCCTCCACCATCCGCCAGCAGGGCTTGAGCTGCACCTCCTGTCCGGATGCTATTGCCAAGATCCTGGCCAAGGTGAACGCTTATATTCACGACGGCAAAACCGCGGCCCCGCTGCCCATGGAAAAAGGGCGCTCCG
The DNA here is from genome assembly GCA_036733985.1 of Bacillota bacterium. Lineage (GTDB taxonomy): Bacteria > Bacillota > Dehalobacteriia > UBA4068 > UBA4068 > DAIMZM01. The sequence goes on along the minus strand of DAIMZM010000023.1, from coordinate 16,694 downwards.
ATGAGAACGCCCTGCCCCATCTGATCCGCTACTGCCCGGAATGCGGCGCGAAAACCGAGCATGAAGGGGGCTGCGTGGTCTGCCGCAACTGCGGCTTTTCCCGCTGCGGTTAATTGACGCCGGGAATCGCCACCTGATCCAGGATGCCGGTTAAGGCAGCCAGCACAATCCCGTAATTGGTGATGGGCACCCCGGCCCCAACCGCTTTCCTGATCCGGCTCAGCACATAGTTGCGGTTGAACATACAGGCGGCGCAGTGGATGATCAAATCATAATCCCCCAGGGTTTCCGGGAAATCCACGCCGCTGACGATATCGATGCGAAGCGCCTCCCCCACCCGCTGCCGCAGCAGCCGGGGGATTTTCACCCGGCCGATATCCTCGGTGAGGGGCGCATGGGTGCAGGCCTCCGCAATCAGCACCCGGGAAGCCGGCGTCAGCTGATCCAGAGCCTTTGCCCCCTGGACAAAAGCGGCAATATCGCCCTTGGCCGCTGCCATCAGCACTGAAAACGAGGTGAGCAGCGAAGCCGGGGGCTTTTTTTCGCTGACGCCCTTAAAAACTTGAGAATCGGTGATGATCAGCTTTGGTGGGCCGGCCAGAGCCGCCAGGGCTTGATCCAAGCCCGTATAAGTGCAGCCCACCACCACGCAGTCCGTATCCAGCAGTTCCCGGATGGTCTGCACCTGGGGCAGGATCAGCCGCCCCCTGGGCGCTTGGGCGTCCTGGGGCATCACCAGCAGCACCGTGTCGCCTGGCTGGGCCAGGCCGCTGATAAGGCTGGCCGGGGCGAAATCATCCGGCAATTGCCGGATGATCCGTTCCCGCACCTGTTGCAGATCCTGGTTAGCCAGGCCATTGACCAGCAGGGGCGGAACGTCGCATAAAGCTTCCACCGCCTGGGCCAGGGCCGGCAGATCCGGCAGCAGATCGATTTTAGTGATCACGGGGATCAGCGGGACGCCCCGTTCTTTGAGCATGGATACCCAGGCCTTTTCTTCATCCGGCATGGCGCTGAAGACCATCAGCGCCAGATCGGCCCGCTCCGCCGCGAGCCGGGTCTTCCCCACCCGCTTTTGCCCCAGCTCCCCTTCATCGTCAAAGCCCGCCGTGTCGATCCAGACCACAGGCCCTACCCCGGCCAGCTCCATGGCTTTATAGACCGGGTCGGTGGTAGTGCCGGGCTGATCCGAGACTACGGCCAGCTCTTGGCCGGTGATTGCGTTCAGCAGCGTGGATTTGCCGCTGTTCCGCTTGCCAAAGATGCCGATATGCAAACGGTTGGCCCGGGGCGTATCTTGCAGAGTCGTCATCAGCGCCACCTCCTAGAAGCGGAAATCCCGGCTGCCGGCGGCCAAATCGTTCAGATGCGCCAAGGCCTTTTCCCGTACCTTAGGATTGGGGATTTTCAGCACCTCGGCGGCAATGACCGCCTCGCCTTTGGCCCGGGTATCCGGGGAAGCATAGTCTTCCAGGTATTCTTTCAGGGTCATCAGGGCATTGGGCTGGCAGCAATTGGCGATCTGGCCGGATTTCAGCAGGGTCATGAAGCGGTCGCCGGTGCGGCCTTCCCGGTAGCAAGCCGTGCAGAAGCTGGGGATATAGCCCAGGGTCAAAAGCCAGTTCACCACCTGGTCCAAGGTACGGTTGTCGTTGACCTCGAACTGGGCGGTATCCCCTTCCTCCGCGTCCTCTTCCGCATATCCCCCCACGCTGGTGCGGGAAGCGCCGCTGATCTGAGAAATGCCCAGATCCAGCACCTTGGTCCGGACTTTGGCGGATTCCCGGGTGGAAACGATCATGCCGGTATAGGGCACGGCCAGGCGGATGATGGCCACGATCTTCATGAAGATCTCATCAGCCACCGCGTTTTCGAAATCCTGAACGTCGATATCGTCCGCCGGACGGATCCGGGGCACGCTGATGGTATGGGGGCCCACCCCTTTGGCCGCTTCCAGATGCTCCGCATGCATCAGCAGGCCCACGAAATCATAGCGGTAATGATCCAGGCCGAACAGCACGCCGATGCCCACGTCGTCCACGCCGCCGTCCATAGCCCGGTCCATGGCTTCCGTATGATAGCTGTAATTGCTCTTGGGCCCGGTGGGGTGCAGGATCTGATAAGCGTCTTTATGGTAGGTTTCCTGGAAGAGGATATAGGTGCCGATGCCCGCTTCCTTCAGCTTGCGGTAATTCTCCACCGTGGTGGCGGCGATATTGATATTCACCCGGCGGATGGCCCCGTTTTGATGGTGGATGCTGTAAATGGTATCAATGGATTCCAGATAATAATCCATGGTGTTCTGAGCGGGATGCTCCCCGGCTTCCAGGGCCAGGCGTTTATGCCCCATATCCTGCAGGGCGATCACCTCCCGGCGGATCTCCTCCTGGGTCAGCTTTTTCCTGAGGATATGCGTGTTTTTGCCATGATAAGGGCAATAGATGCAGCCGTTGACGCAGTAATTGGAGAGATATAAAGGGGCGAACATGACGATGCGGCGGCCATAAAAGCGCTCCTTGATCTGCTTGGCCAGACTGAACATTTCTTCATTCAGGTCCGGCAGTTCACAGTCCAGCAGCACCAAGGCTTCCCGGTGGCTCAGGCCCCGGCCTTCCGCTGCTTTTCTGATCAGGCCTTCGATCAGGGGCCGGTCGGCCTTGTGGCTATCCGCGTAAGCCAGGCTGTCCAGGATCTCCTCATGATTGATGAATTCCTCCGCCACCGCGGATTTGGGATCGTAGGGATACTGTTGCGCCATCATGATCATCTCCTTATTTTTGGCGCGTCGCCGCGGCTGACCACCACTTGGTAGCCAATCGCCTGGACGCGTTCTTTCAACAACGCGATCTCTTCCGCCGCCTCCAGGCCAAAGCTGGCCTTATTATCATAAAGCAAATACTTTTTCCGGGTATCCGGAGGCGAAAGGTTGGGCATCACCACATTGGCTCCGGCCAGGATACCCAGCTCCCGGCCCCGGTCGTCCACTGTGGACAGGGCGGTGGTGGCCGGCAGCAAGGACTCCGGCAGCAGCAGCCTGGTCAGGGAAAGCAAGGTCAGGGTGGTCCGGCTGCTGCCCGCCTTATAGCGGGCAAAGGGCGTATTATGATGGGGGATGAAAGGGCCGATCCCCACCATCTGGGGCTGCAGCTCTTGGAGGAATAACAGATCCTGGGCCAAATGACGGCTGCTCTGGAAAGGCGCGCCCACCATCATGCCCGCGCCCACCTGGAAGCCCAGCTCCTTTAAGTCGTAGAGGCAGCGCCGGCGGTTGGCGAAGCTTAATTCCGGCGGGTGCAGGATGCCGTAATGCCGGGCGTCCGCGGTCTCATGCCGCAGCAGATAGCGGTCAGCCCCGGCTTTCCGCCAGGCAGCATAGATTTTCCGGGGGCGTTCCCCCAGGGAGAGGGTCAGGGCGCAATCCGGCCAATCAGCCTTAATCCGGCTGATCAGCTCCGCCACCCGCTCTTCCGTGAACCAGGTATCTTCCCCGCCCTGCAGGACAAAGGTGCGGAAGCCCAGCTGATAGCCTTTTTGACAGCAGGCCAGGATTTGCTCGGGCAGCAGGCGGTAACGTTCCGCCTGGGCATTACTCCGGCGCAGGCCGCAATAATAGCAGTCGTTCCGGCAATAGCTGGAAAGCTCGATCAGCCCCCGGATATAAACATCTGTGCCAAAAACAGCTTGCCGCTTCTCTACCGCCCGGGCCTGCAGATAATCCAGCTGCGCCGGATCTTCCAGCTCGATCAATGCCGCCAATTCCGCCGCTGATAACCGCCGGCCGGCCGCCAGGCTGTCGATAAGGTTTTTCATGGCGCATCCTTTCGGTTCAGTTTCGGCATAATGGTTTTGGTGGCAACCCCGGGAATGGCGCCCAGCTTGCCGGAAAGGGCGCTGATGGCGTCCTGGGGCGCGTCCATCGCCACGCTGATGATGGACAGCCCGGCCTTGCTATAAGGTAGGCCCATGCGGCCGATAATATAGTTGCCGTAGTCGTGGAGCAGGCTGTTGATTTGCTCCGCAACCTCCGTATCGCTGACCAGGATCCCGATCAGCGCCACCCGGGTTTCGGATTTTTCCATAAAAAAGCGCCTCCTCGCAAAAAATGCTGTGCCTTTGGGAAGGCACAGCAAAAGAAGCTTGGTTCGCGCTTATTTCACTCTATGCTTGCCTTCCCCCGCAGTAAGCCTTTGGGCGTCAGTACAATTTGTCTGTCTGTATTATATCAAGAATTGTTCCCGGTTTCAAGTATTAAATCAAATTTTTCCCAAATCCCGCGGAACAGCTTTAGCCATAACCGCCGGTTCAGCCGCCGTAATTCGGCGCTTCCTTGGTGATCTGCACATCATGGGGATGGCTTTCCTTTAGACCCGCGGCAGTGATGCGCACGAATTGGCCGTTCTGCTTCAGGCTGGGGATATCCGCCACGCCGCAATAGCCCATGCCGGAACGGAGGCCGCCCATCAATTGGAACACTGTGTCCGCCACCAGGCCTTTATAGGGCACCCGGCCTTCAATGCCTTCCGGCACCAGCTTCTGGGAGCCTTCCTGGAAATACCGGTCCGAGCTGCCCTGCTTCATGGCGGAAATGGAGCCCATGCCCCGGTAAACCTTGAAGCTGCGGCCCTGATAAATTTCAATATCCCCAGGGCTTTCTTCCGTACCGGCCAGGAGGCCGCCGATCATCACCGTATCCGCGCCGGCGGCAATGGCTTTGGCGATATCGCCGGAATACTTGATGCCGCCGTCGCCGATCACCGGCGTACCGCTGGCCGCGGCAGCTTCCGCAGCGCCATAAATCGCTGAAATCTGGGGCACGCCAATCCCGGCGATGATCCGGGTGGTGCAGATAGAACCGGGGCCCACGCCGACTTTCACCGCGTCCACACCGGCGGAAATCAGATCCCGGGCCCCGGCGGCAGTGGCCACATTGCCGCCGATCACATCCAGATCCGGCCAGCGGTTCTTGATCGCCTCCACCATGCGCAGCACATTGATGGAATGGCCATGGGCCGTGTCCACCACCAGGGCGTCCACGCCGGCGGCGATCAGGGCAGCCGCCCGCTCCATGGTATCAAGGGCCGTGCCCACGGCGGCGGCTACCCTGAGGCGGCCCAGATAATCCTTGGCGGAATTGGGGTATTGGATGGCCTTCTGGATATCCTTGGTGGTGATCAGGCCCCTGAGGCTGCCGCCTTCATCCACCAGGGGCAGCTTTTCCACCTTATACTTTTTCAGGATCCGCTCAGCTTCGGCTAAAGAAGTGCCTTCCGGCGCGGTGATCAGGTTTTCGCTGGTCATCAAAGCTGAGACCTTGATGCTGTGATCCTCCTCAAAGCGCAGGTCACGGTTGGTCAGGATGCCGATCAGCTTGTCCTTTTCCACAATGGGCAGGCCGGAGATATGGTATTGGGACATCAGCTCCAGGGCGTCGGCCAGGGTGGCGTCCGGGCCCAGGCAGATCGGGTCGGTGATCACGCCGTTTTCCGAGCGCTTCACCTGGTCTACCTGGCGGGTCTGCTCCTGGATGCTGATATTCTTGTGTATGACGCCGATACCGCCCTCCCGGGCCAGGGCAATGGCCATGCGGTATTCTGTGACCGTGTCCATACCCGCGGACAGCAGCGGGATATTCAGGCGGATGCGCTTGGTTAAACGGGTGGACAGATCCACCTCCCGGGGCTGCACTTCCGAACGGCCGGGCAGCAGCAGTACATCGTCAAAGGTCAGCGCCTCGCCTACAAATTTGGCGCTGTTTTCTTCCACAGCGGCAGGAAATATTTTCATGTCATCCATCCTTTCTTACAATCATTATCCGGAAGTTTGTTAATATTATCCATGCTCAGATCCGATAATATTCCACCGCGCTTTCAAAGAGGCCGGTATCATAACGGCCGGGTACGTTTTGGAAATTCCCTCTTACCCAGCGCTCCGGATGGCCCATGCGGCCCAAGACCCGGCCGTCCGCGCTGGTGATCGCTTCCACCGCCCAGGCCGAACCATTGGGATTGGCGGTTATGGCCAGGCTGGGGCAGCCTTGTTCATCCACATATTGGGCAGCGATCTGCCCGTTCAAAGCCAGCTTTTCCAGCAGCTCAGGCCGGCAGATAAAGCGGCCTTCCCCATGGGAAATGGCCAGGGTCTGGATATCCCCCACTTGGCAGCGGCTCATCCAGGGGGATTTCACCGAGGACACCCGCACCCGGGCCAGGCCGGATTGATGGCGGCCAATGGTATTGAAGGTCAGGGTGGGATCTGCCGGGCCGGTTTCCCGGATGCGGCCATAAGGCACCAGGCCCAGCTTGATCAGGGCCTGGAAGCCATTGCAGATGCCTAAGATCAACCCGTCCCGCTGTTCCAGCAGCCGGGCCACCGCCTCGCTGACGCCGCCATTGCGGAACAGGGCGTTGATGAATTTGCCGGAACCGTCCGGCTCGTCCCCGCCGGAAAAACCGCCGGGAAAAGCGAGGATCTGGGCTTCCTCCACCGCCCGGATCAGGGCCTGGATGCTTTCGGCCAGGGCCTGGGGATTGAGGTTGCGGATCACCAATATCCGGGGCTCCGCACCGGCCCGGTCAAAGGAAGCGGCCAGATCATATTCGCAATTAGTGCCGGGAAAAACCGGGATCAGCACCCGGGGCTTTTCCCGGCCCTTCCGGGGCCTGAGACAGCCCCGTTCCCGGTAAGAGACGGCTGGCACAGCTTCGCCGCTGCTGAGGACATCCCGGGGAAAGACCGGATCCAACCGGCTGAGCCAGGCCTGTTCTAATTGGGCAAAGGCTAGGCTGTTTGCCCCGTAATCCAGACGATAGGGAGCCTGGGTTTGTCCCAAGACCCGGCCAATGGCCAAAGGCCCGGCCAGCTCAATGATGAAGCTGCCCCGGCAGGAGCTGAACAGCGCCGCTTCCGGAAAGTCCGGGTCAATGCGGACGCCCACGCCATTGCCTACCGCCATCTGCAGCAAAGCCGCGGCGATACCGCCCCGGCCCGGGGTATAAACCGCCAGGGCCTGCTTTGTCCTGATCAATTGCGCTACCTGCGCGAAAACTTTGGCCAGGCTTTCTTTTTCCGGCAAGCCGTTGGCCAAATAATCCGGGGCCAGCCAGATCAGCTGATGCCCGGGGCCTTTCAGTTCCGGGGAGGCCACTTGATCCGCCCGGCCCAGGCCCACGGCAAAGCTGATCAGGGTGGGCGGCACATCCAACTGCTCAAAGCTGCCGCTCATGCTATCTTTGCCGCCGATAGCGGCGATACCCAAGTCCAGCTGGGCCATGAGCCCGCCTAACAGCGCCGCCACAGGGGGGCCCCAGCGGCGGCTGTCCTGGCCGGGCTTGGCAAAGTATTCCTGAAAGCTTAAATGGGCCGTAGCCGGATCAGCCCCCACAGCCACCACCTTGGCCACGCTTTCCACCACCGCGGCATAGGCCCCGGCATAAGGGTTGGCGCTGCTGCTCTCCGGGTCAAAGCCATAGGCCATAAAAGAGCAGGTATCCGTCACCCCGCCCAAAAGGGGCAAGCGGGAGGCCATGGCCTGGATGGGAGTCAGCTGGCGGGTTCCGCCATAGGGCAGCAGCAGATTGGCCGCGCCCACCGTGGAATCGAACCGTTCCGCCAGGCCTTTTTTGGCGCAAACATTCAAGTCCGCTGCCAGGGCTTTGAGCCTGGCGCTAAAATCCTTTGGCTCCGGGGGGGCGCCAGGCTTCGGAGCCTCCAGCAGAACGCGGATCCGCTTTTCCGCCCCATTGGTGTTCAAGAAAGCCCGGGCAATATCCACGATCACCTGTCCCCGCCAGGTCATCACCAGCCGGGGCTCGGCAGTCACCTGGGCCACGGCGGTGGCTTCGAGATTCTCTTCCGCAGCCAGCCCCAGGAAAGCCGCTACATCCTCCGGGGCCAGCACCACGGCCATCCGCTCCTGGGACTCGCTGATGGCCAGCTCGGTGCCGTCCAGGCCCTCATATTTCCGGGGCACCGCGTCCAAATCGATACGCAGGCCGGGGGCCAGCTCGCCGATGGCCACGGAAACACCGCCGGCGCCAAAATCATTGCAGCGCTTGATCAGCCGGGCAGCCGCTGGGTTGCGGAACAGCCGCTGCAGCTTCCGCTCCTCCGGGGCATTGCCCTTCTGCACCTCAGCGCCGCAGCTGCCCAAAGAGCCGGCGTCATGGGATTTGCTGCTGCCGGTAGCGCCGCCGCAGCCATCCCTGCCGGTGCGTCCGCCCAGCAGCAAGACGATATCCCCGGGGGCGGGCTGTTCCCGCCGCACCTGGTGGGCGGGGGCGGCGGCGATCACCGCGCCTACCTCCAGCCGCTTAGCCAGATAGCCGGGATGGTAGACCTCGGCGACCTGGCCGGTGGCCAGGCCGATCTGATTGCCATAAGAGGAATAACCGGCGGCGGCCTTGGTGACGATGGTGCGCTGGGGCAGTTTGCCGGGGAGGGTGGTTTCCACCGCCGCCAGAGGGTCGGCGGCCCCGGTCAGGCGCATGGCCTGATACACATAGCCCCTGCCGGAAAGAGGATCCCGGATCGCCCCGCCGATGCAGGTGGCCGCGCCGCCAAAGGGCTCGATTTCCGTGGGATGGTTATGGGTCTCGTTTTTGAACAGCAGCAGCCAGGGCTCGGGCTCACCGTCCACGTCCACGGTGATCTTCACCGTGCAGGCGTTGATTTCCTCGGATTCATCCAGATCCTGCAGCAAGCCCTGGGCCCGCAGGTATTTCCCGCCGATGGTGGCGATATCCATCAGGGTAACAGGCTTAGAGAGATCAAGCGCCTGCCGCAATTGCTGATACCGCCGCCAGGCCAGCGCCGCGTCCGTATCTTCGATCTCTATCTCCTGAATGACGGTGGAAAAAGTGGTGTGGCGGCAATGGTCGGACCAATAGGTATCGATCATCCTTAGCTCAGTCAGGGTGGGGCAGCGGCCCTCGCTTTGGAAATAATCCTGGCAGCAGCGCAAATCATCCCCATCCATGGCCAGGCCTAAGGCGCTGATCAGCCCTTCCCTGCCCGGCTCGTCCAGATCCAGGAAGCTGGTTACCAGCGGCACATCCGCCGGGGGGCTGTAGGCGGTTTCCAGGGTCGTTGGCCGCTCCAGGCTGGCTTCCCGGCTTTCCACCGGATTGATCAGATGTTGCCGCACCAGGGCCAGCTCATCCAGGGTCAAGTCCCCTTCCAGCAAATACAGGGTGGCGCTGCGCACCAGGGGGCGTTCCCCGCCGCCGATGAACTGGATGCATTGGGCGGCGCTGTCCGCCCTTTGGTCGAATTGGCCGGGCAAATATTCCACAGCCAGAACCGTCCCGTCTGTCTCCGGCAAAGATTCGTAAACCAAATCCACCTGGGGCTCGGCAAAGACCCGGTAACGGCAGGCGTCGAACAGGTCCTGGCTCAGGCCTTCCGCATCATAGCGGCGGAGGATGCGCAAATCCAGCAGCTGCTTCAGCCCCAGCTGTTCTCTCAGCTCCGCCAGCAAAGCCCGGGCTGCCTCCGCGTATTCCGGTTTTTTTTCAGTATAGATCCGATAGACCATTGTTTTTCTCCGATATGTTTTTTGCAGCAGCGTCCAAGGCTGCCAGGGCCTGGCCGCCGATATCATGACGATAATATTTATTGGCAAAATCAATGTTTTCGCTAAAGGCATAAGCGTCCGCCACGGCCTGGGCCAGGGTTTCCCTGACCACGGAGACGCCCAGCACCCGGCCGCCGGCGGTGATCAGGCCGCCCCGGCCGTCCCCGGCCACCCCTGCCCAATAGACGGCGGCGTCACCCAAATCGCCCCGGCGGATGGGAAAGCCGCTCTGATAGGCAGCGGGATAGCCGTCGGAAGCCAGCACCAGGCAGCAGCAGGCCCCCTCTTTGAAGCGCACTTCCAGATCCTGAAGACGGCCCCGGCTGCAGGCTTCCATAACCGCCAGCAGATCGGTTTCCAGCAGGGGCAGCACGGCCTGAGTCTCCGGGTCGCCGAAGCGGCAATTGTACTCGATGACCTTGGGTCCTGCCGCCGTAAGCATCAGGCCGAAATAGAGGCAGCCCCGGAAAGGCCGCCCTTCCGCCGCCATAGCCGCGATAGTGGGCTGAAAAATCCGCTCCATACAGAGGCTGGCGATCTCGGGCGTATAGTAGGGATTGGGCGCCACCGCGCCCATGCCGCCGGTATTGGGGCCTCGGCCGCCGTCATAAGCCTGCTTATGATCCATGGCGGAAACCAGGGGCTTCACAATTTTGCCATCGGTAAAGGCCAGCACCGAGACTTCCGGTCCCGTCAGGTATTCCTCAATGACGATTTTTGCCCCGGCCGGGCCGAATTTGCCCTGGTTCATGAGCTGATCAACGGCCTGCTCCGCCTCGGCCTGATCGGCGGCGATGAACACGCCCTTGCCCAGGGCCAGGCCGTCGGCCTTGAGCACCAGGGGGTAGCTTTGCCGCCGCACATAAGCAAGGGCCGCCGCGGCATCGCTGAACACCGCATAAGCGGCGGTGGGGATCTGGTATTTTTGCATCAGCGCTTTGGCCCAGGCTTTGCTGCTTTCGATCATGGCGGCCCGGCCGGTGGGGCCGAAGCTCATGATGCCCAGAACCGCCAAGCGGTCCACCAGGCCTAAAGCCAGGGGATCGTCCGGAGCCACCACCGCAAAATCAATGTGCCGCGCCTGGGCAAAATGGCAAATGGCGTTCAGATCCGTGGCTTTGATAGCCACGCATTCCGCCTTACCGATATCAGCGCCGATTCCCGCATTGCCGGGCAGGGCGTAAATCTTCTCCACTTGGGGGTTTTCGCTGAGTTTTTTGATCAGCGCATGCTCGCGGCCGCCGCCGCCCACAACCATCAGGATCATAGCGTGCCTCCCCTAGCTAATTTAATGGTGGAACAACCGCAAACCGGTGAAACACATCACCAGGCCGGCCCTATCGCAGGCGGCGATCACCTCTTCGTCCCGGATGGAGCCGCCGGGCTGGGCGATATAAGCCACGCCGCTTTGCCGGGCCCGCCGGATATTGTCGTCAAAGGGGAAGAAAGCATCGCTGGCCAGGGCCACGCCTTGGACTTGGGCCAGGAAATCCTGTTTCTCCACCGCGGTCAGGGGCTCCGGCTTCAGCCGGAACAATTGCTGCCACTGGCCCTCCGCCAGCAGCCCGGCCTGATCCGGGGATAAATAGCGGTCCACCCCATTGTCCCGGTGGGCCCGGGGAATATCCGCCCGGAAGGGCAGGGCCAAAACTTTCGGATGCTGCCGGAGTTGCCAGAGATCCGCCTTATCCCCGGCCAGGCGGTTGCAGTGGATGCGGGATTGCTGGCCCGCGCCCACACCGATGGCCTGCCCGGCCTGGGCGTAGCAAACGGAATTGGACTGGGTATACTTCAGGGTGATCAGGGCCACCAGCAAATCCCGGCAAGCGGATTCAGGTAAATCCTTATTCACGGTGACAATATTGGCAAGCAGGCTTGCATCGATCACAGCCCGGTTCCGCTGCTGCTCAAAACAGATGCCGAAAACCTGTTTCAGCTCGATTTCCGGCGGCTGATAATCCGGATCCATAGCCAGGATATTATAATTCCCTTTGCGCTTACCCATCAGGATGGCCAGGGCGTCCGGCTCGTAGCCGGGGGCGATGATACCGTCGCTGACCTCCGGCGCGATCAGCCGGGCCGTGGAGGCGTCGCAAATGCCGGAAAGGGCGATCCAGTCGCCAAAGCTGCTCATGCGGTCCGCGCCCCTGGCCCGGGCATAAGCCGCGGCCTGGGGGGAAAGCTCAGCCTGCTCCACCCAGTAGCTTTGCCGCAAGGCCGGGCTTAAAGGCAGGCCCAGGCCAACCCCGGCCGGGCTTACATGTTTGAAGCTGGCAGCGGCAGGCAGGTCGGTGGCAACGGCCAGCTCTTGCACCAGCTGCCAGGCGTTCAGCGCGTCCAGGAAGTTGATATAGCCCGGATTCCCGTTCAGCACTTCCAGGGGCAGTTCACCCTGGGGCGCATAAATACGGGCCGGCAGTTGATGGGGGTTGCAGCCGTATTTCAAAGATAGCTCTTTCATTTTTCCCTCCCGTTATCAGGTCTGGTAAAAACGCCGCTTTACTGATGCTTGTTGATGATACGCTGGTCATAGCTGCCGTCGGCAATATTGATATAACGCACGAACAGGGCCACCCGGTTTTCCCGGTTCAGGCCCTGCCACAATTGGCGGGTCAACCGATCGATGTCGTCAGGCACCGCCAGGGCCACCGGCTCCCCGCTAAAGCTGGGCAAAGGCTGGCCGTCCCCCTGATAGGTGTGGATCAGCCGCCCTACGCCCGGCTCCGGCTCCCCGTATTCATAGAAGAAGCGCTGGCAGCCCCCTTGTCCGTCCCGTTTGAGGATGGAAAGCCGGTAGCCGTAGCCCTGGGAGAAATCCGCCAAGCCGCTGATGCGGGGGGTATAATTGGGCGCGTCCGGTTCAAAGGTGCGCTGGCGCAGGGCCTGCTCAAAGCTGCCGCCCTGGCTCATCAACCGGTGCAGGGTATCGGTCTGGTCGCCATTGGAGAGGAGCAGCGCCCGGCTCAGCTTGCGCAAGGGCCAGTAAATGACCAGGCTGGGGTCGCTGAGCAGGGCCGGGTCATGGGCCTGGATGCGCAGGCCTTCCCCGTCCGCCACAAAGACGCGGTTCCTGCTGTTGGCGCTGCGGCCCATGATAAAATAAGCGGCCACAGCCTGGCGCTGATCCGGCGTCAGGCCCAGCAACAGGCCCCGGCCCGGATAAACGTTATGAGAAAGGTAAGCGTCAGGACGGTGCATCTAGAGAGGCCTCCTTTTGTCTTTGTAATTCTGTGCAGAGCCTGGCCACAGCCTGGGGCAGCAGCAGCCATTCCGCCTGTTCCATCACCCGTTGCTGCAGCAGTTCCGGCGTATCCCCAGGCAGCACCGGCACCTGCTTCTGCAGGAGGATTTGGCCGCCGTCCGGGATCTCGTTCACATAATGCACGGTCGCGCCGGTAAAGGGGACGCCGGCCGCCAGCACGGCCTGGTGTACTTTTAAACCGTAAAAGCCCCGGCCGCCAAAGGCCGGCAGCAAAGCGGGATGGATATTGATAATGGGAACCTGGAGCCGGGCAATAAAATCCCGGCTGAGAATATGCAAAAAGCCTGCCAGCACCAGGAGGTCGATTTCCTGTTCCAGCAAAGCCTGTAAAAGCCGGGCCTCAAAGCCCTGGCTGCCCAGGGCCTTCTTATCCAAGGCCAGAACGGGGATCCGGGCTGCCCTGGCCCGCTCCAAACCATAAGCGTCCGGTGCGGAGGAAGCGACCAGGGCAATCCGGCCTGCCGGGTTTTCCCCCCGCTCCGCCGAATCGATCAGGGCTTGCAGATTGGTGCCGCTGCCGCTAACCAGCACGGCTAAGCGGGTTAGCCCCATATGGCCACCCCCTGGCTGCCGGGGATAATTTCACCCAGGATATAGGCGTCCACGCCGTTTTCCTGAAGCAAGGCCATGGCCTGGCCGGCCTGCCGGGCCGGGAGGATGGCCGTCATGCCCACGCCCATATTGAAGGTATTGAACATATCCCGTTCCGGAATCTGCCCAGCCTGCTGCAGCAGGGGAAAAATCGGCGGGATGCGGATATCCGCGGCCCGGATACTGGCGGTCAGGCCATCCGGCAGGGCCCGGGGGATGTTCTCATAAAAACCGCCGCCGGTAATATGGGCCAGGCTATGGACTTCCACCGCCCGGGTCAAAGCCAGCAGCGGCTGCACATAAATCCTGGTGGGCGTAAGCAGGGCTTCGCCCAGGGTGCTGCCCAAAGCGGCCTCATCGGCGTGAAGATCCAGGCCTGCTTTTTTGACAATGCTGCGGATCAGGGAATAACCGTTGGAATGGCAGCCGGAGCTGGGCAGGGCCAGCAAAACGTCCCCTGCCCGGACTTGGGCTTTGTCCAGGATTTTGCTTTTATCCGCCAGGCCCACGGCAAAGCCGGCCAAATCATATTCCCCTTCCGGATAAAAGCCGGGCATTTCCGCGGTCTCACCGCCGATCAGGGCAGCGCCCGCCTGCAGGCAGCCTTCGGCTACTCCGGCTACGATCTGGGCGATGCGTTCCGGCACATTTTTGCCGCAGGCGATATAATCCAGGAAAAAGAGGGGCTCCGCGCCGGAGCAGACGATATCATTGACGCACATGGCCACGCAATCAATGCCGATGGTATCATGCTTGTCCAGCTCAAAGGCCAGCTTCAGCTTAGTGCCCACCCCGTCGGTGCCGCTGACCAGCACCGGTTCCCTGATCCCGGCCAAATCCGGCTGGAACAGGCCGCCAAAGCCGCCGACGCCGGACAGCACCCCAGGCCTATCGGTACGGGCGATATGGCTTTTCATCAAGCGCACCGCCTCATAACCGGCCCTGATATCCACCCCGGCCGCTTTATAGCTCTCGCTATGGCTCTCGCTCATAAAAATACCCTCATATTTTCTTAGTCAGCCGGGCTTCCAGCCGCATTTTGTCCTGGGCTTCGCTGATATCCATGGGATAAACCCCGGAGAAGCAGGCTGTGCACAGGCCCCCGTGATAATGCTCAGGGATCATATCCAGGGAATTCACGTCCAGGTAACCCAGGGAATCCACATTCATCAGCCTGGCGGTTTCTTCAGCGGTATGCTGGCGGGCGATCAGATAATCCCGGGAACTGATATCCGTGCCGAAATAGCAGGGATGGAGAAAAGGCGGCGCGGAAACCCGCATATGCACTTCCTTGGCCCCGGCTTCCCGCAGCAGGCGCACAATGCGGGCGCCGGTGGTGCCCCGGACAATGGAATCGTCGATCAGGATCACCCGTTTGTCCCGGACCGTCTCAGTCACCACATTCAGTTTGATGCGCACCAGGTTTTCCCGCTGGTTTTGCTCCGGCTGGATAAAGGTGCGGCCGATGTATTTGTTCTTGATGAAGCCCAGGGCATAAGGGATGCCGCTTTGTATGGAATAGCCCAGTGCCGCGTACATGCCGGAATCCGGCACGCCGATCACCACGTCCGCGTGGACCGGATGCTGCAGCGCCAGCATGGAGCCGGCCCGCATCCGGGCGGTATGGACCGGGCTGCCCTCGATCACCGAATCCGGGCGGGAAAAATAAATGTACTCAAAAACACAAAGGGCCTTTTTCCCCGCAGGGCAGTTCTCCGTAATGGAGCGGACGCCGCTCTCATCAATGATCACGATTTCCCCAGGGGCCACATCCCGCAGATACTTGGCCCCCGCCGCGTCCAGGGCGCAGGTTTCGGAAGCCAGGGCATAGCCGTTTGCCAAGGTGCCGATGACCAGGGGCCGGAAGCCTAAAGGATCCCGGAAGCCGATCAGCTTCTTCGGCGACATCATTACCACGGAATAAGCGCCCATCAGCCGCTTCATGGCCCCGCTGATGGCGTCTTCAATGGAGGTGGAGGTCAGCCGCTCCTTGGTCAGCTCATAGGCAATGACCTCGGTATCGCTGGTGGTATGGAAAATGGAGCCGGTCAGCTCCAGTTCTTCCCTAAGCCTGGCGGAATTGATCAGGTTGCCGTTATAGCCCAGGGCCATGGCCCCCTTGATATGATTGATGATCAGGGGTTGGGCATTGGCCCGGGTATTGCTGCCGGTGGTGGAATAGCGCACATGGCCCACGGCAATATTGCCCAAGCCCAGATCCTGCATGACCCTGGGGGTAAAAACATCATTGACTAAGCCGTTGTCCTTATAGCCGGTCATCACGCCCCGGTCGTTCACCACGATGCCGCAGCTTTCCTGGCCCCGGTGCTGCAGGGCAAACAGGGCGTAATAACAGACGGCAGCCACATCTTCCTGGCTATTGCTGTAGATACCGAAGACGCCGCATTCCTCATGCAGGCCGGTAGTGATTTCAGTCATCATCTCCTCCGTTGGGTTTTATTTCCCCAGCAGCCGCCGCATGATTTCCTGATACGCGTCTTCCACCCCGCCCAGATCCCGGCGGAAGCGGTCTTTATCCAGCTTCTGCTTGGTCACGCTGTCCCAGAAGCGGCAGGTATCGGGAGAAATCTCATCCGCCAGGACCAGTTCCCCGGCAGCGGTTTTGCCGAATTCCAGCTTGAAATCGATCAGCTCAATATTCAGGTCTTTCAGGTAAGCGGAAAGGATCTCGTTCACTTTCAGGGCATATTCGGAAATGAGCGCCAAATCCTCCTCGCTGGCATAATTCATGGCCAGGATATGGTACTCATTGACCATGGGATCGTCCAATTCATCGCATTTATAGCAGAATTCCAGCACGGTGCGGGGCATTTTATAACCTTCTTCCAACCCCAAGCGCTTGGCCAGGCTGCCGGCGGCAATATTGCGGACAATCACTTCCAGGGGGATGATTTCCACCCGTTTGACCAAAGTTTCCCGGTCGGAAAGGGTCTCCACAAAATGAGTGGGCAGGCCCTTGCTTTCCAGCAGCTGCATCAAATGGTTGGTCACCAGATTATTGATCAGGCCTTTGCCCTCAATGGTGCCCTTCTTCGCGCCGTTAAAAGCGGTGGCGTCGTCCTTATAAGCCACGATGCAGAGCCCGGGGTCGTCGGTGGCAAAAACTTTCTTGGCCTTGCCTTCGTAGAGCTGCTCCTTTTTCTCCATGACCGTATCCTCCTTAAAATATCAGCTTGATAATTTTGCCTGAAGCTCGGCGTCGGCTTTTAAAACTTTGGCATGCATGTCCGCCCGTTTCTCAGCCAACCG
>DAIMZM010000022.1:0-27437 GCA_036733985.1 Bacillota bacterium | reverse complement strand
TATACCGGGCCTTTTCTTGCGTCAACATTGTATCAATATTAACGTCTTTCTTTGGTGCGGGTGACAGGGATCGAACCTGCACGCCTTGCGGCACCAGATCCTAAGTCTGGCGCGTCTGCCGTTCCGCCACACCCGCGCGGCAGGATAAATTGTAACACAGGTTGAATTCAAAAGCAATGCAAAACCCGGCCGGCCTGCATAGCCTTTCTCCCAACTTTAAATTATAATCAGCCGGCGGCAAAGAATCAAGCCTTATAAATAATTGTTCGTCTTTGGCAGGAGAAAAGGTGTTTGCGTGGAATAAATAAGTTTGGCTGTATAGCCATTTTTTGCTGTCCCCTGGTGCCTGAAATTGGTTACACTTTCCAAAAATTTATGATAAATGTTTTGTAGGAGGATTATTAATGAAATTCCAAGTCAGCGACGGTGAAAAATACCAGAAGGTCATGGAAGCGGAAATCAGCGCCGAGGAGATGGATCTGCCGATCAAACTGGCCTGCAAACGCCTGGCGGAAAAGGTGAACATCCCCGGCTTCCGTAAAGGCAAGGCCCCCCGCTCCGTATTGGAAAACTTTATCGGTATCCAGGCCATTCTGGAAGAGGCCGCCGACGATATGCTGGGCCAGGCTTATGTGGCAGGCCTGAAAGAGACGGGCTTGGAGCCTGTGGCCAAGCCGGAGGTGGAAGTCACCCAGCTGGCAGCCGGGCAGCCCATGAAATTCACCGCCATTATCACGGTTAAACCGGGAATCACCCTGGGCCAGTATAAAGAACTGCCGGTGACCCGCCGCATCATCCAGGTCAGCGAAGCCGATATCGACCAGGATATCGCCAAGCAGCAGCAGCGCCTGTCTAAGCTGGTGGACGCCCCGGAAGGCGCGGAAGCCAAGTCCGGCGATACCGTTACCATTGATTTCAAGGGCCTGAAAGACGGGGTAGCCTTCGACGGCGGCACCGCGGAGAATTATCCCCTGGTGCTGGGCAGCAACAGCTTTATCCCCGGCTTTGAGGATCAGCTCCTGGGCGCTAAGCAAGATGAGGAACGCAGCCTGGAAGTGACTTTCCCTGCGGAATATCAGGAAAAGAGCCTGGCCGGCCAGGACGTGGTCTTTGAGGTCAAAGTGAAAGAGATCAAGGTGCGGCAGCTGCCTGAGCTGGACGACGCTTTTGTACAGGAAGTCAGCGAGACTGCCGAGACCATGGAGCAGCTCCGGGCTGATGTGCGCAAATACCTGGAAGAAGAAAGCAAGCGGGCCGCTGATGACAATAGCCGGGTCGAGGCCATTGCCCAGGCTGTGGAAAAAGCGGAGGCCGATATCCCCCCGGTGATGATCGAGCAGCAGATCGACCAGATCGTGGCCGAAACCAATCAGCGCCTGCAGTCCCAGGGCCTGAGCTTCGACGCCTTCCTCCAATACACCGGCCAGACCATGGAGCAGATCAGGGAAACCTATCAAAAGCAGGCTGAATTCATGGTCAAGCGGGACCTGGTGGTGGAAGCCGTGGCTGAGAAGGAGCAGCTTCAGGCGGAAGCGGCGGATATCGACGCCGAGATCGGGAACCTGGCCAAGAATTATTGGCAGACGCCGGAGAAGATCCGGGAGACCCTGGAACAAAACGGCCGACTGGAAGACCTGGCTTACAGTGTGCGCATGCAGAAAGCCGCGGACTTTATCTATGCCAATGCGGTTGTCACTGACGAGATCGTGGACCGTGAGCAGATGATGCAGGAAGCCGCTGCCAAAGCCGCCGCCCAGGCCGCTGCCCAAGTGGACGACGAAGCAGCCCTGGCCATGCCGGAAGCGGACGGGGAAGCCCCGGAGACGGAGGCCCAAGCTTAAAACTTTTTACCCTTTTCTTTTCTTTTTGCGAACAATAATCGCTCTTATTTCGTCGAAACCATGTGCGGGGGAATATTTGCCCCTGAGCGGTGGTATAAATGAACAGATGACGGACCGAAGGAGGTAGAATGATGAGTCTATTAGTACCAATGGTAGTCGAACAAACCAATCGGGGCGAGCGCTCTTATGACATCTATTCCCGGCTGCTGAAGGACCGGGTGGTCTTCCTGGGCAGCGAGATCAACGACCAGGTGGCTAATCTGGTCATCGCCCAGCTGCTGTTCCTGGAAGCGGAGGATCCGGATAAGGATATCCAGCTTTATATCAACAGCCCTGGGGGTTCTGTCAGCGCCGGCCTGGCTATCTATGATACCATGCAGTATATCTGCTGCGATGTGTCCACCATGTGCGTAGGCCTGGCAGCCAGTATGGGCGCGTTCCTGCTGGCCGCGGGGGCCAAGGGCAAGCGCCTGGCCCTGCCCAACAGCGAAATCCTGATCCACCAGCCCATGGGCGGCGCCCGGGGGCAGGCCACGGACATCGATATCCATGCCCGGCAGATCCTGAAAATCCGGGAGCGGCTGAACCAGATCCTCTCCGAGCGCACCGGCCAGCCCCTGACCCGCATTGAGCAGGATACGGAGCGGGATCATTTCATGAGCGCTGAGGAAGCCCAGGCTTATGGCCTGGTGGATACTGTGATCGCCGCCCGTCCCCGGAAGAAGTAAAAGGCTCCGCCTTCTTTTCCCGCTGTTTTCCAAATTAGGATAAGGAGACAATATGACCAAAACCGATGACAATACGCCCCGTTGTTCCTTTTGTGGCAAAAGCCAAAGCCAGGTGGGAAAGCTGATTGCCGGCCCCAATGCTTTTATCTGCAATGAATGCATTGAGCTGTGCCTGGAAATCATCGAAGACGAGGATACGCTGACCGAAACCAGCGAAGCCCCGGCCCTGACCGAGATCCCCAAGCCCAGCCAGATCAAGGCGGTGCTGGACCAGTATGTGATCGGTCAGGAGCAGGCGAAAAAGAACCTGTCCGTGGCGGTGTACAATCACTATAAGCGGATCACCCGGGGGGCTGATACCGGCGACGATGTGGAGCTGCAGAAAAGCAATATCGTGATGCTGGGCCCCACCGGCTGCGGGAAAACCCTGCTGGCGGAAACCCTGGCTCGGATTTTACAAGTGCCCTTTGCCGTGGCCGACGCCACCAGCCTGACCGAGGCCGGCTACGTGGGCGAGGATGTGGAAAATATCCTCTTAAAGCTGATCCAAGCCGCGGATTATGATATTGAGCGGGCCCAGACCGGCATCGTCTATATTGACGAGATTGATAAGATCGCCCGTAAATCGGAAAACCCCAGCATCACCCGGGATGTTTCCGGCGAGGGCGTGCAGCAGACCCTGCTGAAGATCCTGGAAGGCACCGTGGCTTCGGTGCCGCCTCAGGGCGGGCGCAAGCATCCCCATCAGGAATTTCTGCAGATCGATACCACCAATATCCTTTTCATCTGCGGCGGCGCTTTTAACGGCATTGAGAACATTGTCGCCACCCGGCTGGGCAAAAACGTGATGGGCTTCGGCTCGGAAGTGCGCAGCCTGGCCAATAATCAAAGCGGCGACCTGATCCGCCAGGTGCTGCCGGAGGATTTGCTGAAATTCGGGCTGATCCCGGAATTCGTCGGCCGCCTGCCCATCATCGTCACCCTGGAGGCTCTGGATGAGAACGCCCTGGTACGGGTGCTGACCGAGCCGAAGAATGCCCTGGTCAAGCAGTATCAGAAGCTGTTTGAGATGGACGACACCCAGCTGGAGTTCACCGATACCGCCATCCGGGCTATTGCCAAGGAGGCCATCACCCGGAAAACCGGCGCCCGGGGGCTCAGGGCTATTTTAGAGACCCTGCTCCTGGATGTGATGTTCGAAACGCCGGGCCGGGAAGATGTTTATAAATGCGTCATCACCGAAGGGGCGGTGGCCCATAAGGAAAAACCGCTGCTGCTGACTCAGAACCAATCCATTTCCCCTGGTAAGACCGACCGGGGCAAATGGGACGATGAAAGCGCATAAAACCCAGGGAGCCGGTCTTGGAACCGGCTCCCTTTTTTGCGCCGCCCCGGGCGTAACGCCGGCCGGAATTTGACATATTCTGTAATGCTATGGCTTTTCCCCTCGGGATGTGGTATAATACGCCATCAAATACCGGATCCTTAAAGAAAGGCCGTTGCCGGCCGGCAAAACCGGAAATCCCCCCGGAAACGAGGTAGATGATATGATCGAAAGCAAAATGGAACGCATCAAGGAAAGCCGCGCTTACGCGGTACATAATGACTGGCGCACCATGCCGGCCATGCCGCTCCGGGGCATGGTGGTGTTCCCCCATATGATGACCCATCTGGACGTGGGACGGGACCGCTCCATCAATGCCATTGAAGAAGCCATGTCTGACGATAAAAACCTGATCTTCCTGACCATGCAGAAAGACCCGGGTATAGACGAACCGGAATTGGGCGATATTTATGAGATAGGGGCCATCTGCGCCATCCGCCAGCTGCTGAAGCTGCCCGGAGGCACGGTGCGCCTGCTGGTGGAAGGGGTCAGCCGGGCCAAAATGATGGGCTGCGTGCAGGAAAGCCCCTTTATCCTGGCGGAGGTGCTGACCCTGGATGAGGAATACGGCCTGCGCTCCCAGGAATTAGAGGCTTATCTGCGCATCCTGCAGCACCGCTTTGAGGATTATGCCAAAAGCTCCAAGCGGGTCAGCCCGGAAACCCTGCTCACCCTGGCCAATGTGGAAGACGCCGGGGAACTGGCGGACTTGGTGGCCGGCCAGCTGAATATTAAAAGCGAGGAAAGGCAGCAGCTGCTGGAGCAGCTCTCCGTGCCCCAGCGCATCGAGACCATCCTCTCCCTGATCGACCGGGAATCGGAAATCGTGGAGCTGGAGCGCACCATTGCCAACCGGGTGCGCCAGCAAATGGAGAAAAGCCAGAAGGAATACTATCTTCGGGAACAGATGAAGGCCATCCAAGTGGAGCTGGGAGAGAAAGAAGAACGCTCCGCCGAGGTGGCGGAATACCGGGCCAAAGCCGAACAGATCGGCTTGCCCAAAAGCGCCCGGGACCGCTTTGAAAGCGAATTGAAGCGGCTGGAAAAGACCCCGCCCCAAATCGCCGAATCCATGGTCATCACCAATTATCTGGATCTAATGCTTTCCCTACCCTGGGATAAGTGTTCCCCGGAGAACCTGGATATCAAAAAAGCGGAGAAGATCCTGGCCGCGGATCATTACGGCCTGGAAAAGCCCAAGGAACGCATCATCGAATACCTGGCCAGCTGCCAGCTGAAAGACAACTTAAAAGGCCCTATCATCTGTCTGGTGGGTCCCCCCGGCGTGGGTAAAACCTCCCTGGCCCGTTCCATTGCCCGGGCCACGGGCCGCCAATTTGTCCGCATGTCCTTAGGGGGCGTGAAGGACGAGGCGGAAATCCGGGGACACCGCCGCACCTATATCGGCTCCATGCCCGGCCGCCTGCTGCAAAACATCAAGGACGTTGGCGTGAGCAATCCCCTGTTCCTTCTGGACGAAGTGGACAAATTAGGCAACGACTGGCGGGGCGACCCCACCAGCGCCCTGCTGGAAGCCCTGGATCCGGAGCAGAACAGCACCTTTTCCGACCATTATCTGGAAATTCCCTATGACCTGTCCAAGGTGATGTTCATCACCACCGCCAATTACCGGGCCAATATCCCCGCGCCCTTGCAGGATAGGATGGAGATCATTGATATCGCCAGCTATACCGAGGACGAGAAGCTGCATATCGCTGAGCGGCATCTGATTCCCAAGCAAATCGCCGAGCATGGCATTGATAAAGGCCAGCTCCGCTTCACCACTCCGGCAGTAAAAGCCATTATCCGCAACTACACCCGGGAAGCGGGGGTCCGGGAACTGGAGCGGCGGGTGGCCAAAATCTGCCGCAAGGCCGGCCGGGACATCGTAGCCGGCGAGCCGGGCCCTTTCAAGATCGATAAGAACAATCTGGAGCATTATCTGGGCGTCCGCCGCTATATCGACGATAAGTTCAGCCGGAAGCCGGAAATCGGCGTGGCCGTGGGCCTGGCCTGGACCGAGGTAGGCGGCGAGCTGCTCCAGGTGGAGGTGCAGACCATCCCGGGCAAGGGCAAATTCACCATCACCGGCAAGCTGGGGGATGTGATGAAAGAAAGCGTGCAGGCCGGCTATACCTGGCTCCGGGCCCAGGGCGAGGCTTTGGCTATCCCCGCCAACATTGAAGACACCACGGATTTCCATGTTCATGTACCGGAAGGCGCGGTGGAAAAAGACGGCCCCAGCGCCGGCATCACCATTGCCACCGCCATGGTCTCCCAGCTGACGGCCAGGCCGGTGCGGGGCGATATCGCCATGACCGGCGAGATCACCCTCCATGGCCGGGTGCTGCCGGTGGGCGGCATCAAGGAAAAGCTGCTGGCGGCTTACCGGAACAATATCCTGGAAATCATCCTGCCCAAGCCCAATGCCAGGGATTTGCAGGAATTACCGGAATCTATCCGCGACAAAATGACTTTCCACCTGGTGGAGCATATGGATGAAGTCCTGAGGTTAGCCTTGAAATCATGCTGATCAGAAACGCGGAACCGCCCCTTTCAGCGGTGAAGAAAAGCCAATATCCGGAGGAAGATCTGCCGCTGATCGCTTTGTTCGGCCGTTCCAACGCGGGCAAAAGCAGCCTGATCAATGTGCTGGTCAACCGGAAAGGCCTGGCCCGCACCAGTTCCGCCCCGGGCAAAACCCGGCTGCTCAACTTCTACCGGGTCGCTGGGCAAAGCCGCGAAGGCGCCGGCTTCAGCTGGTTCTTCGTGGATTTGCCCGGCTACGGCTATGCCAAGGTGGGCAAGGGCGAGCGGCAGCATTGGCTGGAGCAGATGGAGGAGCTGCTGCAAAGCAACAGGCCCCTTTACTGCTGGCAGCTGCTGGATATCCGCCACGAGCCCAGCCGGGAAGACAAGCTGATGCACCGGGCCCTGACGGAGGCGGGCTTTCCCCTGCTGACCATTGCCAATAAAGCGGACAAGATCAGCCGCAGCGCCCGGGCCAAATCCCTGAAAACCATTAGGGACAGCCTGGACCCGCCCCCCCGGGATCTGCTGGTCTTTTCCGCCGTCAGCCGGGAGGGCCGGGAGGAACTGCTGGCCCGGGCCGAGCAATTCCTGGCGGCAGGGCCGGCGGACGAGCCGCCTGGGCCGCCCCAATAAATAACCCCTTCCTTCGCTGTTGCGATCAAAGCCCTTGTCTTTTTTGGATTCAGCTAACTTTTCCTTTTGGAAAAACCTGCTGAACGCCAAAAGAGGCTAAGGGCTTTCTTAATTGATACGATAAACTATATATGAGACCTATTACTGTTAAAATTCATTCGGTTTCCCTTAAAAAATGATTTGGAGGCAAGAACTACATGGAAAAAGCGGCTGTACAACCACAAGGCAAGAAACCTCCTGCAACCGGGAAGGGCGGGGGCATGAAACTGAGCGTCAAAATTCCGGCCTTCACCATCGCCATGGTCATCATTGCCGTACTGATCATTGCCGGCCTGAGCATCGCGGAAAATGCCGTCTATAACGAAAAGGTCGGGAATGAGCGGGTCTATTCCGCAGCCAATGATCTGACAAAACGCGTTCAGCAGATGCTGGAGCGCTCCCAGCAAAACGCCATCGCTATCTCCCAAAATTACGGCTTGATCAGCGCCATGGAAAATGACGATTTTGATGAGATGAAGGCCGCCCTGGACGGGCTGAACAACTACTTAAAAGCAGACACCATCAGCATTACGGATACCAGGGGCGACGTCCTGATCCGCCAGCATCAGCCGGACAAGCTGGGGGACAATATCCTCAAGCAGTCCAATGTGCAAAAAGCGTTGCAGGGAGAGGTTTTAACCACCATGGAGCCCGGCGCCCTGGTCAGGCTGTCCTGCCGTACCGGCGCACCGATCCGCGACGGCAGCGGCGGTATCATCGGCACCGTGGTCACCGGCTATACCTTTGAAAATCCGGCGGTTCTGGACGAATTGAAGGCCCTGCATAATACCGAGCTGACGATTTACGCGGGCAATGAGGCGATTTCCACCACGATCATGCAGAATGGCGAGCGGATGCTGAGCATGCTGCTTGACGAGCAGATCGCCAAAACTGTTTTAGAGGAGGGCCAGCCCTATTCCGGCAATGCGGATCTGTTCGGCACTCCCTATATTACTGAATACGACCCGCTGCTGGACGCCGAAGGCCAGGTGGTCGGCGCTATTTTCGTGGGGCTGTCCCGGGAGGACGCCATGAAAGCGACCACGGATACCATCCTGCATATGGCCATCGCCGCCCTGTTGATCATCATCCTCTTCACGCTGATTTTACTAAGGTTTACCAATAAGAGCATCAAACAGCCGCTCAGCGGTTTGACCCAGGTATCCAATATGCTGGCGGAGGGCCGCCTGGATGTGGCGGTCAGCAATGCCAATGCCGCGAAAAAGGATGAGATCGCCATCCTGACCCAGGCCATGGCTGAAATGGTGTCCCGGCTCAGAGCCTATATTTCCGATATCACCAGGGTGCTTTCCGCCATGTCGGACAATGATTTTACCGTGAGAAGCTCTGTGGCATACGTGGGGGATTTTGTGACCATCGGTTCGTCTTTGTCCGGGATTTCCACTTCTCTGAACCAGACCCTGCTCCTGATCGATAACGCCGCCGAGCAGGTCAGCATCGGCGCTTCCCAAGTGGCCAGCGGCGCCCAGGCCCTGGCGGCAGGCTCCAGCCAGCAGGCCGCCTCCGTGGAGGCGCTCAGCGCCTTTTCGGAAAGGATCTCCGAACAGGTGGCGGAGAACCTGACCCATGTGAACGCGGCGGCCGGATACATTGAACAGGCCGTCTCAGGAGTCAACGCGGGCAATACCCATATGCGGCAGCTGACTGGGGCCATGGCGGATATCGGGGCCTCCTCCAAGCAGATCGCCGGCATTACCAAGGTCATCGAGGATATCGCCTTCCAAACCAATATCCTGGCTTTGAACGCCGCCATTGAAGCGGTCAGCGCCGGCGCGGCCGGCAAAGGTTTCGCCGTGGTGGCGGATGAAGTGCGGAACCTGGCCGCAAAATCAGCGGAAGCCGCTAAGCAGACCGCCGTATTGATCGAAGCCGCCGCCGCCACTGTGGCAAAAGGCACGGAAATGGCTGCCGAAACCGCCCAGATCCTGCAGGAGGTGGGCGTCAAAGCGGCCGAGATCACCGAAAGCTTTAAAAAGATCGAGCAGTCCTCCGCTGAACAGGCGGGCGCGATCCAGCAAATCCGGCAGGGGCTGTTCCAGGTCTCCGCCGTGGTGCAGAACAACGCGGCTACCGCGGAAGAAAACTCCGCCACCAGCCAGGAAATGTCGGCCCAGGCCGCCACCTTACGCCAGGAAGTTGGCAAATGCAAGCTGGACGCGGAATCGGCCAATGAGGATTTGGACGCCGGGGGCGGCGGCGTCAGCCTGGAGGCGGAAGTTGAAATCCGCCTGGAGGATTAAGGCCCGCCAGGACGCAGTCAAAAGCCGGGCCCTGCCCGGCCGAAACAAAACCGCTTAAAGCCATCCGGCCCCATCATCCAGGGGCCGGATTTTTTTAAAAAAATTACTTGACCTGTCGTAGTAATTCTGCTACAATTACTACGACAGATGAAGTAATGGCCGGCGATTTTCTCAACCCAGGCAGGTGAAACTTTTATGATCAGCGGCGACGTGGTCAGGGGCTATAACGACACCATCATCCTCTCTTTGCTGCTCTCCGGCGATTCCTATGGTTACGAGATTTCCAAAAGGATCCGCCAGATCAGCGGCGAGCGGTATGTGATGAAAGAGACCACCCTCTATTCCGCCTTCAGCCGCCTGGAAGCCGGGGGTTATATCCAATCCTTTCCCGGAGCGGAAACCATGGGCCGCCGCCGCACCTATTACCGCATCACCCAGGCGGGCCTGGACTATTATTGGGAAAAATGCCGGGAATGGCGGGTGACGGAGGAAGTGATCAATCTTTTTATCCGGGATACCTGAGGGCCTTGGCCCGTAAGGTAAAGGACCCTCTGGCCTGAGCTGGCAACAGCTCCGGCGTTGATGAAAGATATGATGAAGGAGATGGCTTATGGATATTTTACACATGTATTTGGATAATATTTTCGCTTCCCTGCCTGCCACAGCCCGCCTGGCGGAGATCAAGGCTGAAATGCTGGCCAATATGGAGGACCGCTACCGGGAGCTTTTAGGCCAGGGCCATAGCGGGAATGAGGCTGCCGGCATGGTGATCTCCGAATTTGGCAATATTCGCGAGCTCATTCAGGCCCTGGGCCTGGAAGCCGCCCCTGCCGCCGCCGGCGCCGATGTCCGCCGGGTCAGCCTGGATGAGGTGAAGGCCTTTGCCGAGGATACCCGGCAGGCCTCCCTGCTGGTAGCCAGGGGCGTGGTGCTGTGCATCATCGGCGCGGCCCTGCTGATCCTCTTCGGCGCCCTGGGAGACAGTCTCCAGCTCTTTGCGGGCCGGGGGGAAGATTTCTCCGCCTATGTGGGCTTGCTGGCCTTATTCCTCTGCGTGGTGCCGGCGGTGATCATGTTCGTGAAAAGCGGCTTTTTGACCGATCCCCATGAATATCTGGAAAAGGAATGCTTTGTCCTGGAAAAAGACGCCCAGGAAGAAGCCGCCAGGGTGCGGGATCAATACGCTCCCTATAGCCGGAACGCCATCACCGCCGGCGTGGCGCTCTGCGTCCTTTCGCCGGTGGCCATCTTCATCACCGCCATGGTCAGCGAAGACGAAAGCCTGCTGATCTTAAGCGTGGTTGCCCTGCTGGCCATCGTGGCGGCGGGGGTCTATCTGCTGATCCGGGGCGGCATGACGGGGGATATTTATAAGCAGCTGCTCCAGGTGGCGGAATACAGCTGCCGCGTCAAGCGGAAGGGCAGCAATGAACTGGTGAATACCGTGGCCGGCGTGGTCTGGCCCCTGGCCACGGCCATCTTTCTGCTCTTAGGCTTTATCTGGGGCCTGTGGCATCCGGGCTGGGTCATTTTCCCCATCACCGGCGTCCTTTTCGGCGCTTTTACCGCCATTGCCGAGGCCATCGCCAATAAATCAGACCAAAGCGCCCGGTCCTAATGCCGGGAAAACTCTGAAAGCCGGGGCAATTGCCCCGGCTTTTTCTTCGCGGGTGGGTTTTCCCTGGCCAGGGGCGCTCCCCTGACCAATAGGCTGGAACGGGGTTTAGAAATTTTTTCCTTGACCAGCCGCTTTCCCAGGGCTACAATCAGGGTAAGGCAAGGCCTTTGCTTAAGCTTGCTTAAGCTTCCGGGCCGCTTTCCCCAGGATGACTGCCATTGCGGATTTTCGCCAGATAGCGGTAAATGCTCACCGTGGAGCAGTTCAGCATCTTGGCCACTTCTTTCACCGCGCCTTTCAGCATGAAGACGCCTTTTTCCTCCAGCGCGCCGATGACGGCCAGTTTTTCCTCCAGGTTCAGCCGTTCCGCGGAAACGCCGGTTTCCGAAATTACGTTGGTCAGTGTGTCGCTGATGGTTTCGGACATGGAGTTATAAAAAGTTTCGCTGGCCGGCTTGGCCTTTTCCTCAAAGCGGTCCAGGGCCTGGTTATAAATGAAATTGGTGTGGACGAATTCATCCGGATGCCGCAGCTTCAGCAGCTGATCGCTGAGATTCTGGTACCGGCTGTCGTCAAAATTGATACAGAGCAGGCCCACGGGTTCGCCGCTTTCGTCCTTGATAAAAAAAGTGGAGGAACGCAGCATTTTGCCGCTGGCGGAAACGCCGCTGTAATTCATGCGGGCGTCCATGTTTTCATAAGCCTTCTTTTTCAGATCCGCCAGCATAAAGGTGGTCAGGGGCGCACCGATGGTGCGTCCGGAAATATGGCCGTTGGCAATGGCCACGATGGAATTATCCTTATCGGAAAGATCGTGGAGGACAATTTCATAATCCGGGCCCAGGATATCGCCAAGAAATTTGGTCAAACGGATAAATTGATGAATGGTTGCGGTATTCACTTTGTACGCTCTTTTCCCCAGCTTATGGCCAAAATTGGCACTGGCTCCATTATAAGCAATGACCCGGCAGCCTGTCAACTGGCTAATCCGGGGATTTACCCCCCAGCTTATTATTGTAACGTCTTTTTCCCTGAGATACACTTTTATCACATATTCTATGATTTATCGCCAGCCCCCGACACTGGCATAATCCGCGCTTTTTTGGCACACCTTGATACGAAAACCTGTTTAAGCTGGCATATTATATGCATTTTTGTCTGTTTCATACCCTAGACCGGGAGAAAAACATCCCGGGGCGTATTGACAAAAAATTATCCCAATGATAAAATAGTTTTAAAGAGAGCGGCGCTCTCCCATACTGTCCGCCAGTCGGTAACGCGATGACCGGGGTATAAAACTTAATGAATGGAGGTCTTTCCATTGGCAATCAAGTATGTACCAGAACCGTTCCGCATCAAGATGGTGGAAAACATCAAAATGACCACTCGCGAGGAGCGCGAGCAAAAGATCAAGGCGGCCGCTTATAATGTCTTCCGCCTTAAGGGCGCGGATGTGTATGTGGACACCCTCACCGATTCCGGCACCAATGCCATGAGCGCGGACCAGTGGGCCGCCATCATGAAGGGGGATGAAGCATACGCGGGAGCTTCTTCCTATTTCCATCTGATGGAAGCTTGCAACGATATTTTCGGCTACGGCTATTACCAGCCTGTACACCAGGGCCGCGCCGCTGAGAAGGTGCTCTTCCCCACCCTGCTGGGCCCAGGCAAACTGGCCATTGCCAACCTCTTCTTCGACACCACCCGGGCCCATGTGGAAATTGCCGGCGCCCGCTGCCTGGAATGCGTGGTGCCGGAAGCCGGCGATACCGCGCTCCGGGTTCCTTTCAAGGGCAATATGGATGTGGCCAAGCTGGAAGCGACCATTCAGGAAAAGGGCGCGGAAAATATCGGCCTGGTGGTGATGACCATCACCAATAATTCCGCCGGCGGCCAGCCGGTATCCCTCCAGAATATGCGGGATGTTGCCGCAATCTGCAAAAAGTACGGCATCCCGCTGAACATTGACGCCGCCCGCTTTGCCGAAAACGCCTATTTCTGCAAACGGGATGAGGAACAGTGCCGGAACATGTCCATCAAGGAGATCATCCGCGAGACCTTTGCCTGCGCGGATCTGTTCACCCTCTCCGCCAAAAAGGACGCCATTGTCAATATGGGCGGCATCATCGGCGTGAAGGATGGGGACTCCCCCCTGATCCTGGCCATCAAAGCCAACTGCATCTCCTTCGAAGGCTTCTATACTTACGGCGGCCTGAACGGCCGGGATTTGGACGCCATGGCCGTGGGCCTGTATGAGGGTATGAACGAGGATTATCTCCGTTACCGCATCGGCACCATGGATTATATCGGCTCCAACCTGGATGATCTGGGCATCCCCTATCAGGCGCCTCCCGGCGGCCACGGCATTTTCCTGGACGCGGCCAAATTCTATCCCCAGCTGCCCTATTATGAATTCCCCGGCCAGGTGCTGGCCGTTGAGCTTTACAAGGAATGCGGCCTCCGCTCCTGCGATATCGGTTCTTATATGATCGGCAATGACCCGGATACGGGCAAACAGCTGAAGAGCCTGAATGAATTCACCCGCATGGCCATCCCCCGCCGGGTTTATACCCAATCCCACTATGACCTGGTGATCGAGGCTATTGACAATGTCTGGCGCAGGCGGGAAACGATCCGGCACGGTTACCGCATCCTCTGGGAGCCGCCGATCCTCCGCCATTTCCAGGCCGAGCTTACCCCTGTGGAAGGCTAATAGTCTCCTTGGCATCCATGCCCCGGAGGCCGGCAAAACCGGCCCTTCGGGGCATAGATAAATTCATCCCGTCTTGCCGTTGGGCGGGAACTGTTCATTTGTTCCTTGTTGCACTTATCCATTCATTATTACTTAAGAAAGTCGAGGTGTAGATTTATGGCGGACAAAAAACCCAATGTCATCCCGGCCGCAGGCGAGCGCGAACACTTTACCAGCCAATGGGGTTTCATTCTGGCCTGCGTGGGTTCCGCGGTGGGCTTGGCCAATGTCTGGGCCTTCCCCTACCGCGTAGCTCAGTTCGGCGGCGCCGGCTATGTCATCCCCTATCTGATTTGCGCCATTCTCTTAGGGCTGATCGGCGTGGCGGCTGAGATCGCTTTTGGCCGCTGGGGTAAAGCCGGCCCCATGGGCACCTTCCGCAAAGCCCTGGAATCCAAGGGCAAAAACGGCAAGATCGGCACCGGTCTGGGCGTCATTCCCGTACTCGGCTCTCTGGCTATCGCCACCGGCTATGCCATCGTCGTGGGCTGGGTCCTGCGCTATCTGTGGACCTCCATCACCGGCAGCCTGTTCACAGCGGCTGATACCGGCGCCTATTTCGGCGCCATCACCGGCAATTTCGGCAGCGTAGGCTGGCATTTGCTGGCGCTGGCCATCTCCGTGGCCATCATGATGGCCGGCGTGGTGGACGGCATTGAACGCATCAACAAGATCATGATGCCCCTGTTCTTCGTTCTCCTCATTTACATGGTGATCCGCGTGGCTTTCCTGGACGGCGTGGGCGAAGGCTACCGTTTCCTGCTGATCCCGGATTGGAGCGCCATGGCGAATCCCAAGATCTGGGCTTTTGCTCTGGGCCAGTGCTTCTTCTCCCTGTCGTTGGCCGGTTCCGGCACCGTGGTGTTCGGTTCCTATACCACCCCCAAAGAGAACTGCTTCCAGAGCTCCTTCTGGATCGTCTTCCTGGATACCATTTCCGCCATCATGGCGACCCTGATCATCATCCCCGCCATGTTCGCGTTCAACATGAACCCCGAGATCTCCGGCCCGCCCCTGGTCTTCATCGTCCTGCCCCAGATCTTCGGCGGCATGGTGGGCGGCCGCATCTTCTCCGCCATCTTCTTCCTCACCCTGGTGTTTGCGGCTGTCCCCGCCATTGTCAACCTGTTCGAGACCCCCATCGAGGCGGTGCAGCAGCACTTCAAACTGAGCCGGAAAAAGGCCAGCGCCGTCGTGGTGGGCGTTGCCACCGTGGCCGGCCTGTTCATGGAAAGCGGCGATATCGTGGGCGCCTGGATGGATCTGGTTTCCATCTATGTGGTTCCCATCGGCGCCATCTTCTCCGCCGTGCTGTTCTTCTGGTTCATGGGCAAGGAATTCGGCCGGGAGCAAGTGCAGATCGGCCGGGAAAAGACCGTGGGCGGCTGGTTCGTGCCCACTGGGCGTTATATCTTTGTTGTCATTACCATCATCGTCTTCATCGGCGGCATGCTGATCCCCGGTATGGTCTAAACCCTATTCTCAACGGCATAAAAAGGAGCCCCAAGGGGCTCCTTTTTATTTATCTTTATTCTTGATAACAGCCCCTGGCCGGATCAGGGCAGAAAGCCCTCTAAAGGCAGATACAGCCTGGTCACATAATTCTCCTCCCGGCTGGTCACCGCCGCCCCGGCTATGTATTCCTCCAAACGGTCCCCGGCCAGGCGGTAGCCCCGCTCTCTGGCCCATTGATCCATGGCAAAGTAGCGGGGAGCCATATGCTGGTATTGCCCCACAAACACCGAGGAAACCGCGGTGAAGCTGTTCAGGACGCGCACATGGGGGCAATGCTCGCCGCTGTCGCTGATAGCCAGGCAGATCTCCATTTCGCACTGGGAAGCCGGGGCGTTCCCCTGCCCCGGATCAACGGGATCGCCCCGGAACAGGGCCAGATTAGGCCCGGCAATGGTCAGCCCATAGCGTACGGCCAGATTAAAGAGCTTTTCCCGGTCTTCGGCGGACAGGAACTGGTCATGACGCCGGTCCTGGCAGCAGACATAGAGCACCGGGCGGGACTTGAACTGCACCAGCTGAATATTTTCATCATGGAGGGAAGCCGGCGGCTTATAGGCGCATTCAATGGCTTGGGTCACCCGGAGCAGGGCGTCCACGGTCTGGTCATATTTATACTGGGACTCCTTCAGGGCTTCCCTGGCATTATGTACGCTTTTCTCCAGCTCAGCTTTCAGATTGGCCAAATCCCGGTTATTCAGCAGGCCGGCGATGCTTTCCAGGGAGAAACCCAAGGAACGCAGCTCCTTGATCTGCATCATATCCCCTACCTGGCTTTGGGTATAATAGCGGTAAGCGGTGTCGGAATCCCGGTAGGCTGGGGAGAGAATATGGTTTTCATCATAATAACGCAGCTGCTTGGGACTGACGTCGCAGAGACGGGCCATTTCGCCAATACTATAGAGCTGTTTGTTCTTTTTTGACATAATGAAACTCCTTAAGGCAGACGGCTGCCCCGGCAAAACCGGCCAAAGCCTTTAGAAACCGTCATGGCCAAAATAGCGTCTTCAGCCTGCCGGAGCCGGGCTACCCCAGATTAGCAAGCCTATTCTATTCTAGCATATCCGGCCTGAAAATGCAGCAAAATTCTCGAAATATCGCCGGGCTGTTGCCCAATTCCTAGTATTTATCATGGCCCAGCACCGGCCCCAGCCGGAACAGGGCGCTGCCGCAGGGGCAGGGCTCCGCGATCATCCGGGCAAAGTCCCCGCTGCGATAGCGGAGCAGGGGCATGGCTTCCCTGGTCAGGGTGGTGAAAACGATTTCGCCCTGTTGGCCCGGGGGCAGGGGCCTGCCGCTTTCCGGATCAATAATTTCCACCAGCAAATCCCCATGGCGCAGATGATAGCCGCCGGCGGGCCGGCATTCCAGACCGGCCCCATAGCCGGTTTCCGTCATGGCCCAATTGGCCAGCACCCGGGCTGGCCAAAGCTGGGCCAGGGCCTGGCGCATGGGTTCGTGGACATTCTCCGCGGAGAACAGCACCACCTCCGGCCTTAGTTCCGGGCAGGCCTGGGCCAGGGACAGCATTTGCCGGGGCATGCCCACCAGGCAATGGGGCTGGAAGGCCCTGAGGGCAGCGGCGGCGTCAGGCAAATCCTTGACCAGGCCATAGACCAAAGGCTGGGCCTGGATACGCCGCAAGCCCCGGGTCAGCAGATCGCAAAGGCCGTCCGGATTATTGCCGGGCAGGAAAATCATCACCCGCTTGTCCGGGCCGGTCATGGTGGACATGCCGTAGCTGAAGAAATCCACGGTCAATTCCAGATCGGCGGCGGAAAAGCAGACCCGTTTCGGCGGGCCGCTGCTGCCGGAAGTGCTCAGGGTGACGATGCGTTGGATCTCGGTTTGGGGCACGCAGAGCATTTCCCCGCCCTGTTGGCGCAAATCCTCCGCGCAAAGCAGGGGCAAAGGCGCCAGATCCCCATAGCGGCGGAGCCGGCTGCCGTCCACATCCTGATACAAGCGGCGGTAAAAGGGGCTATGGGCCCGGACATAGGCCAGCAATTGCCGGAAGCGGGCCATTTGCCAGGCTTCAACAGCCTTTGGTTCCAGCTCCGGGCCCAGGCCGGTTTTCCGCTCCAGCCAAGGTTCCAGCAAGCCGCGGCTCATGGCTTATCTCCCCAAAGCAGCAAATAGCCGGGGCGGATGCGGGCCAAGGCGCAGCTGTCCAGGCCCAGCAGGCCATAGGCTGCTTCCCGGCCTTGCTCCATGATCAATTGCCCCAGCATCTGGCTTAAGGCCCCGCTTTCATCCTGCCAGCTGTGAAAGGCCAGCCCCGCCCGGTCCAGCAAGGCCAGCCACTGACCCCAGGTAGGGAGCTGCCGCAGCAGCAGGCCTGGTTCGCCCAGATCCGCCCCTTCCCCCCTGGCGTAAACATCGCTTAGAGCCAGCCTGCCGCCGGGCTTCAGCACCCGGACAATCTCCCGTAAGGCAGCCGGGGTATCGGCCAGGGACAGGCTGCATTCCGCCAGCACCAAATCAAAGCTGGCGTCCCCCCACTCCAGGGCTTCCGCCTGGCCTGAGCAAAATTCCAGCTCAGGGTAGGCGGTCCTGGCTGCCGCCAGCAGCCGCGGATCCGTATCCACCCCCAGAACATGGGGGGTATAGGCGTCCCGGATCAGCCGGACGGTTTCCCCCCGGCCGCAGCCGATATCCAGCACCCGGCTATCCTTGGTCAGGCTGCAATTGGCCAGCAGCTTAGCGGTTAACTCCGGCCCGCCGGGGCGGAGCTGGCATAAACAGGGATAACTCATATCCCGCCTCCTTTGGGGCTTCTCACGCCCCTGTTCTTCTCGGCAAAGCTTAGCGCCCCAGGCCCAGCAAGGCCAGGACCCTGGGGGCGGCGCAGATAAACCAGGGCGCGAAACGCCCCGGCTGGCTTAGCAGCTGCCTGGCCAGATCCTGGCCGGGAAGATAGGCCATGGCCTGGATCTCAGCCGGGTCAGGGCTGAAAGCGCCGCCATAGCGGCCCAGCAGCACATGATCCAGCTCATATTCAATCAGGCCGCTCTGGAAAACATGGCGGTAAATGAAGGAGAAGGCCGGCTGCAGCGGACAATCAATGCCGGTTTCCTCCCTGAGCCGCCGCCCGGCCGCCTCTGCCAGTCCTTCCCCCGGCCGGGGATGGGAACAGCAGGTATTGGCCCATAAGCCGCCGCTATGGTATTTATCCGGGGCCCGCTGCTGCAGCAGCAGCCGCTCCCCGTCATGGAGAAAAATTGAGAAAGCCCGGTGCAGCAGGCCCTGGTTATGGGCGGCCAGCTTTTCCGCGCTGCCCAGCGCCTGGTCGAAGATATCCACCAAGACCACTTGTTCTTCCCTGGCCCCCTGGTTTTGTCCTGTCATGGCCGCCTCCTGAAGCTGTCTGGTTCAGCTATTTATTTTAATTATTCTAAGCCTGGGCCCGGAACCCTGTTTTGACCGGGAATTTAGCCGGGCTAAGCGTAAATTTTCTCGACTTTTCACCCCTGGTTATGGTATATTGGATATGCCTGTGATATGCAGGTAAACGAAGTAAAAGGAGTGTGCGCCATGCCCCGGATCGCCGATATCGCCCTGCTGCACCTGGCGGAGCAGCCCACCCTGGCTATCCGCGCCAGAACCCCGGTGGAGGGCCTGCCTGCCCTGATCGGCCAAAGTTACGGAAAGATTTCCCAGTACCTGCAGGAGTTGGGCGAAACCATGGCGGATATGCCCTTTGTAGGCTACCACAATCTGGACATGGCTGATCTGGATGTGGAGATCGGCTTTCCCCTGGCCCTGCCGCTAACCGGCCGGGGCGATATCCAGGCCGGCCTGCATCCCGCCGGCTACGCGGTGGCCGGCCTGCACCAGGGCCCTTATGCCGAGATGGGCCCCCTGTACCAAGAGATGGCCGCCTGGATCGAAGCCAACGGCCTGATCCCGGCCGGCCCGGCCTATGAATATTATTTCAACGGGCCCGGCACGCCGGAAAGCGCGCTGCTGACTAAAGTGGTAATGCCGGTCATTAAAAAATAAGCCCAGCGCCGGCCTAAAGGAGATGTCAACTATTGTGAAGATCCGTGAAGGTTACATGCCTTATCTGGAATACCGGACGTATTACCGTATCGTGGGGGAAAACGCCCCGGGCAAGCAGCCCCTGCTCTTGCTTCATGGCGGCCCCGGCTCTACCCATAATTATTTCGAAGTCCTGGATCAGCTGGCTGAGGACGGCCGGGCCGTTATCATGTATGACCAGCTGGGCTGCGGTGCATCCATCACCCCCTCCCGGCCTGATCTCTGGCATGCCCAAACCTGGCTGGAAGAGCTGAAGGCCCTGCGCCGCCATTTAGCCCTGGAAACCCTGCATCTGCTGGGCCAATCCTGGGGCGGCATGCTGGCCATCCAGTATCTCTGCGATGAGCGGCCCGCCGGCATCAGCAGCCTGATCCTCTCCTCCACCCTGCCCTCGGTGCAGCTCTGGCAGCGGGAAGGCCAAAGGCAGGTGGCCAATCTGCCCGAAGCCATGCAGGCGGCCATTGCCCGGGCCGTAGCCAGCGGGGACTATGACGACCCGGCTTATCAGGCGGCGGAGGCTGAATACATGCGGCGGCATTGCTTCGATATGCCTGAGGAGCAGCAGCCGGAATGCGTCCGCCGTCCCAAGCAACAGCTCAGGGAATGCTATGTCACGGCCTGGGGCCCCAATGAGTTCACCCCCGCCGGTACCCTGAAGGATTGGGAATACCTGGACAAGCTGCCTCAGATCCAGGCCCCCACCCTGATCATCTCCGGGCTGATGGATCTTTCCACGCCCCTGGTGGCCAAGACCATGCAGGACGCCATCCCCGGTTCCCGCTGGGAGCTGTTCGAGCACAGCCGCCACATGGCCTTTGTGGAGGAAAACCACAAATATGTGGCCTTACTCCGCCAGTGGCTGAACACCCATGACTAGCTTCTTTACGCGAAGAAAAAGGGCCGCTTTTGCGGCCCTTTTTATCTTGTTGGCAAATTCAGACCCGGGCGATAGCCGCTTCCAGTTTCAGCAGCTTTTCCTTAATCTCCAGGCCGCCGCCATAACCCACCAGCTTGCCGTCGGCGCCCACCACCCGGTGGCAGGGGATGATGATGGCGATGGGGTTCCGGTTATTGGCCAGGCCCACAGCCCGGCAGGCCTTGGCATTCCCCAGCTGGGCGGCGATTTGCCCATAGCTGCGGGTCTCGCCGTAAGGGATGGTCAGCAGGGCCTGCCAGTCCCGCTGCTGAAAATCCGTGCCCTGGGGCTTCAGGGGCAAATCAAATTCCCGCCGCTCCCCGGCCAGGTATTCCGCTATTTGCCGGGCCGCCTCCCGGAGCAGGGTTGTTTCCTTTTCCTCAGTAGCCTGGGGCTGGTTCTTTTCCCAGGCAAAGAACAGATCGGTCAGGGCCCCGTCCTCTTCGGCAATGCCCAGGCGGCCTAAGGCCGTGTCATAATAATATACATATTTCATCTGGCTGCTCCTTCCGGCTCCCTGCCCAGGCCTGCCTGAGCAGGTATCGTTTTAGTCTGGCTGACGGCGATTAGCTTTATTGCCGCAATAATTAGCTTTTATGGGCGGAAAATCCTGCTCCGGCCGCTGATTTCTCCCGCCGCCGCTGGTACAGCCGGAAAGCGGTGACCAAAACCCCGGCCAGGCCGATGGCAGCCGCGGTGATATAGGTGAGGCGCATGCCAAAGACAAAGGCGTCGTTCCGGCCAGGCACATAATCGGAGACCCGGTAGCCCAGCTTGGCGCTGATCCCGCCGTAAAGGATAGCTGTGGAAAGGGCAATGCCCAGAGTGAAGCCCATATTGCGCACCAGGGCGTTCACGCTGCCGCCGATACCCAGCTTGTCCCGGGGCACCAGGGACATGAGCAAAGAGGTGTTGGGGGATTGAAACAGCCCGTTGCCCAGGGACATCAGGCCGATATATATGCCCATGATCAGGTATTGGGGCTGCTCGCCTAAGGTACCCATGAGGAATAAACCGCCGCTGGCCAGGGACAGGCCGATCAAGGTCAGGACCTCGGAACCGAATTTATCGGAAAGATAACCGCTGACCGGCGCTACCAAGGCCAGCACCAGGGGATAAATGGTCATATAGAGACCGGCCCGCTCCGGCGGCAGGCCCAGCACATTCTGCAGATAAAAAGGCAGCACAATATTGGAACAGGAAATGGTCACATAAGAGGCAAAAGCGCAGAAAATGCTGATGGAATACCACTTGTTTTTAAAAATACGCAGATCCAGCATGGGCGCGGGCGTCTTATATTCCATGAGGAAAAAAGCAGTCCCGGCCACCAGGGAAAGGCCGAACATGGCTAAAATCAGGCTCCGGCCATAGCCGATGAACTGGCCGTATTCCAAGGCGATGAACAGCGGCGCGATGAACAGCATAAACAGGCCCGCGCCCCGCAGATCCAGCTTTTCCAGGCTGGGCCCATGGGGCTGGCCGGGAAATTTCAGATTGGCAAAATACGCGGCCAGGCCCACCGGTACATTGAGCCAGAACAAGTACTCCCAGCCGGCCACGGAGATCAACAGGCCGCCCAGGGCCGGGCCGGTCAGGGATCCCAGGGCCACGGCAGTGGCGTTGATGCCCAGGGCCCGGCCCCGTTCTTCCGGGGGAAAGGTGCGGGTGATGATGCCCTGGCTGTTGGCCATGCCCGCCGCCGCGCCCACCGCCTGGACCACCCGGGCCCCGATCAGCAGCGGCAGGGTATGGGTGAGGCCGCAGAGCAGGGAGCCCAGGGTGAAGATCAGCAAACCGTAGCGGAAAATCCGGCTTTGGCCTTTTAAATCCCCCAGTCTGCCGAAGGCTAAAATACAGACTGTGATGACGATCAGATAAGAACTGACCACCCAGGCGATCTCGCCGGTTGCCACCCCCAGCTCCTCCGCCATATGGGGCAGCGCCACATTGACAATGCTGCTGTCCAAAGAGGCCATGAAAGCCATCACCACGGTGATGGCCAAAACCACCCACCTGCTCCGCCCGTAATCCTCTGCTTTATGCAACATGCTGAACCTGCCTGTTCCCCAAAAATTCTCCAAGCTCATCACTTGGTATCGATCACCATCATTATATCATAATCCCGAATCCGGCTGCTGTCAACAGCCTCATTCGGGATTTGGGCTGATAGCGGGGTGGATCTGATAATTTCACCCGGGCCGTGCTTTCAGGGCCATAACTATGGTATAATAGCTGCACAAGCCGGAATCTCTGATTTCGGACTTGAGCGCCTATTTTATACCCGACTGTTGCGAAGCAACGGAGGCATGGCCGCTTGCGGCCATGGTATAATAGCGCTACAAGCCGAAATTTGACGGTTCATGCCATTGGCACAGCAACGCAAACCTAATGCAGCAGGAGGATAATATGCAGCAATATCCCAGCATTTTCAATGATGTGATCGGCCCGGTGATGATCGGCCCCTCCAGCTCCCATACAGCCGCCTCTCAGCGGATCGGCGCTTTCATCCGCAGCCTGGCCGGGGGCAAAACCCTGCGCCGCTTCCGCATGTCCGCCGACCCGGCGGGGTCCCTCGCCGCTACCTATCATACCCAGATGTCGGACCGGGCCCTGCTGGCCGGGCTGCTGGGCTATAGCGCCTATGACGCCGCCCTGCTGGACGCTTTCCGCCTGGCCCGGGAAGCGGGCCTGGACTATGGCTTCAGCGTGGAGCCTCATGGGCCCGGGCATCCCAATACCTATTACCTGGACTGCCGGGATCAGCAAGGCCAGGACTTCAGCCTGGTGGCCCTTTCCGTTGGCGGGGGCATGTTCCAGATCATTGAATACCAGGGCTTCCCAATAATGATCGACGGCGGCTTTTACGAATCCCTGCTGATCTGCCCTGAGGAAGGAAGCTTGGCCTGGCAACAGCGGGTGGCGGCGCGGCTGAATATCCCCTATGGCCTGGAAGCGGTGGCGCAAGGGGGACAAGTCCTGATCCGGGTGTTTACGGAAACCAAGCCGGATTGGGGGGAATGGGCCGGAGCAGCAGGCTTCCGCCTGGCTGAACCGGTGCTGCCCATCGGCGCCCAACTGCGGCCCCAGGTCCCCTTTGTGCTGGCGGCGGAGATCAAAGCCTATGCCCAGAGCCAGGATTTGAGCCTGAGCCGGCTGGCCCTGATCTATGAATCCGCCCGCAGCGGCCTTCGGGAAGAAGCGGTGCTGGCCAAAATGCTGGAGATCGTGGCCCTGCTCCGGGCCTCCCTGAACGCCCCGGCCACAGCGGGCCCGGCCCCCCGGATCCTGCCCAACCAGGCCCGGCTGATTCAGGGCCAAGCCCTGCTGGGCGGAGATTTTTCTCAGAGCGTCATCCATTATGTGACCCGCTTCATGGATATTAAGACTTCCCTGGGAGTAATCGTGGCCGCGCCCACTGCCGGGGCCTGCGCCTGCCTGCCGGGAACCGTTTTCGCCCTGGGGGAACTGCTAAAGCTGGATGAGACGGCCCTGGCCGGGGCTTTGCTGGCCGCCGGGCTGGTGGGGGTGGTGATCGCCCGGCTCAGCACTTTTGCCGCGGAGGTTTGCGGCTGCCAGGCGGAATGCGGGGCCGGTTCCGGCATGGCCGCCGCGGCCTGCGCCGAGATCATGGGTCTTAGCGCGGAGCAGGGCTTAGCCGCCGCTTCCCTGGCCCTGCAGAATGTGGCCGGTATGGTCTGCGACCCGGTGGGGCGGAAGGTGGAGGTACCCTGCCTGGGCAAGAATATGATGGGCGCTTTCAATGCCATTGCCAGCGCCAATATGGCCGCCGCCGGCTTTGCGGAGGTCATTCCCTTGGATGAAACCGTGACAGCCCTGGATCAGGTGGGCAAAGCCCTCCCCCGGGAACTGCGCTGCACCGGCCTGGGGGGCCTTTCCGTGACCCCGGCCGGCCTGGCCATCGACGCTTACCTGGCCGGGCTGGAACAGGATTTAGCCTAAAACCTTGGCCTTAAATATTTGCCTAAAATTAGGAAAGGATCAGGCCATGTCCCCAACTAAAAAAATCAGCCGCCGCACCTGGCGTTATGCCCTGCTGCTCACCCTGCCCACCCTGTTCAGCTATGTTTTTGTGGGCATTGCCTATGGCCTTGTGCTGCAGCAGGCCGGCTATGGCTGGCCCTGGGCCCTTTTTTCCAGCGCCGTGATTATCAGCGGGGCCTTCCAGTTTGTGCTGGCGCCGATGCTGGTGGCCGGGGCGTCCCTGCTCACCGTGGGCCTGACCGCCCTTTTTCTCGGCAGCCGGATGCTCTTTTACGGCTTGGCTACAGTGGATAGCTTCAAAAAGCTGCCCCGGCTGCGGCCTCTGCTGATCCATGGTTTGACGGATGAAAGCTTCGCCCTGCTGGCCACCATGACGCCGCCGGAAGACGTGGACCGGGATCAGGTGATGTGCCTGGTTATTTTCGGCAATGCCCTCTATTGGATAATCGGCTCCCTGCTGGGCGGGCTAATCGGCCAGGCCCTGCCCCTTGAGCTGGCGGGGGTGGAATTCTGCATGACAGCCCTGTTCACCACCATTGTGCTGGATCAATGGCAGCGGGCGGAAAGCCGCTTGCCCGTCCTGATCGGCCTGGGCCTGGGCCTGGTCTTTCTCTTGCTGCTGGGGCCGGC
Organism: Bacillota bacterium; assembly: GCA_036733985.1. Classification (GTDB taxonomy): domain Bacteria; phylum Bacillota; class Dehalobacteriia; order UBA4068; family UBA4068; genus DAIMZM01. Next base: position 2,548 of record DAIMZM010000022.1, on the reverse strand, counting down.
CCATTTCCTCCTGCCTACCCTGGCGGCGGTGGCGGGCAGCCTTTCCCTGGGCCGGAAGGCCCTGGACAGGCAGGCTGCCGGGGAGGGCCAAGCATGAGCCCGGCCCAGGCCGCGGCAGCCATCCTTATTGCCGGTGTCTGTACTTATGCCATGCGGGCCTTGCCTTCCCTGCTCTTCGGCGGGCAGCGGAAGATGCCCGCTTTCCTCAGCTATTTGGGACAGGTGCTGACTCCGGCCATCATGGGGGTGCTGCTGATCTATTGCCTGAAAGGCAGCTTCCAGGGGGGCTGGCGGGGCCCCCTGCCGGAGCTGGTGGGGGTGGCCATCGTGGCGGCTCTGCATCTTTGGCGCAGGAATGCCCTGCTCAGCATCGGCCTGGGTACGGCCGCCTATATGCTGCTGCTGCGATTTGTCTTTTAGCCTGGCCCGTCCGGCTGGGATAAGGCCTTTTGCCCAGCCTGGGCGGCGTTTACTTTCCCTGGCAAAAGTGGTATAATCAATGCCATGAATACGCTGATACAGATTCGCCGGCTCTGGAAACCCCTGGTATTTGCCCTGCTCTTGGCTTGGGCGCTGCTGTTTCCGGCCCGGCCCGGCCCGGCCTTGGCCGCGGCTGAACCAATTGCCCCGCCTCAGCCCCAGCTCTACATAGCGCCCCTGCCGGAGGAGATCCAGGCCAAGCTGCCGGAAATCATCATCCCGGACCAGGCTTTGCGCCTGCGCTCCGGCTATGCCGAAAGCTGCATGTGGCAGGCGGATCTGCCTGCGGGCAGCCTCTGCTATATCATCCAGCCCTGGGCCGCGGGGGGCCTGTACCATATGGTGCTGGCCGGGGAACGCACCTGGTATGTGTCCACAGGAGAGCTGGATCTTTCCCAGGATTATGGCTATGTGTTCAATGCCCAGCAGGACATGCACACCAAAAGCGGCTACAGCGCGGAGGAACTGGAAAGCCTGCTGCAAGGGGGGCTCAGCGGTTTTGGCGCGGATTTTGCCGCGGCTGAGGCCGCCTATGGCGTCAACGCCCTGCTGCTGATTGCCATCTGCCGTTTGGAATCCGGCTGGGCGGACAGCTATCTGGCTGTGAATTACCATAATTTGGCCGGCTTAGGCGGCAGCGGCGGCTGGCTCCGCTTCGACAGCCACAGCGCCTGCATTGATTATCTGGGCCAGGTGCTCTCTGAGCGCTACCTGAACCCGGACAGCGCTTTCTATAAAGGCTGCACCATCCCGGCCATCTGCCGCACCTATTGCGGTGGCAGCAGCCACTGGACCAACAGCGTGACCCGGTATATGGATACCTTTAACGAAGCCCTGCTGGCCGCCAGGAATCCGGAACTGGTGGCCGCCAGCGCCGGCGGGGCCTAAGGGCCATGCCTTAAATTGTCCCAATAAAAATACCGCGTACCCCACGCGGTATTTTTTATGCCATAAGTCCTGCCGGCGGTTATTGCGGAAATCAGAGGCCTTGCCGGGCATATTCCGTCTCCATATAAACGGAGGAGATGATGAAATCCGCTGTGGCCCGGTTATTGGCAATGGGGATATCATAAAGCTGGGCAATGCGGAGCAGGGCCTTCACATCCGGATCATGGGGCTGGGCCGTCAGGGGATCGGAAAAGAAAACCACCAGGTCGATTTCCCCATTGACGATCATGGCGCCGATCTGCACATCGCCGCCTAAGGGGCCGCTCATCAGGGGCTGCACAGGCAAACCGGTATGGCTGATGATGCGCGACGCCGTGGTGCCGGTGCCGAACAGGAAATGACCGGCCAAAGTCTCTTTATGGCTGGCGCACCACTGGCAAAGTTCGTCTTTCAGATTATCATGGGCGATCAGCGCGATATGCTTCTGAGCGCCGATCACAGGGCTTTTTCCCGTCATATACCCTCCTTAGGGCGTATCTTTCCTTTGCTTTGATTTATTATAACATTTTGGCGTAAAATAAACGTAAAATAAACGCGATTTCTCTGTAAAATCTCTTTTCCCAGCGAAGGCAGGTTTTTCCGGGAAAAAATTGAATTATTTGGCGTTAAAGATGGCCAAAGCCGCTGGAAGGCTGAAAGGATACTATGCATTTTGACTGGCAGCAATTATGTGAAAGCAAGCTTCTGATCTCAGCCGGGACAGCCTGGCTGATTGCCCAGCTGTTGAAAACCCTGCTCTACTTGATCATGAACCGGGAATGGAATTGGGAAAGACTGGTGGGCGCGGGGGGCATGCCCAGTTCCCACGCCGCCTTGGTCTGCAATCTGGCCGTGGGCACCCTGGTCCAATACGGCCTGGGCAGTTTTGAATTCGCCATCTGTTTTGTGCTGGCCGTCATCGTGCTCCACGACGCCAGGGGCGTGCGGCTGGAAGCGGGCAGGCAGGCGAAAATCCTTAATGAGCTGATCCGCAGCCTGCAGTATCATGAGAGCAGCCCCCTGGCCAATGTGTACCTGAAAGAGCTGGTGGGTCATACGCCCCTGCAGGTATTGGCCGGCGCCCTGCTGGGCATCATCATCGCCCTGTTCTTTTTCTAAGCTTCCGGCTTAGTCCTGCAGC
>DAIMZM010000021.1:0-27463 GCA_036733985.1 Bacillota bacterium | reverse complement strand
CGCTGATCGCTTTGGGCAGGATAGGGCGGCTTGGGCATGGGCATGCCCCTTTTCCCTTCCACCGAAGCGATCAGCGCGGTTTCCTCGCCGCAGACAAAAGCGCCGGCCCCCTCCATGATCTCGATATCGAAGTCCTTGCCGGAGCCGAAGATGTTTTCCCCCAGGATGCCGGCCTGTTCCGCGTCGGCAATGGCCCGGCCCAGACGGGATACGGCCAGGGGGTATTCGGTGCGCACATAGATGACGCCGTGATTGGCGCCGATGGCGGCGGCGGCGATCATCATACCCTCCAGCACCGCATGGGGCGTGCCTTCCATGACGCAGCAGTCCATAAAGGCGCCGGGATCGCCCTCGTCGCCATTGCAGATGATGTATTTGGTATCGCCAGGCTGTTGGGCAGCCATCCGCCATTTGCGGCCGGTGGGGAAACCGCCGCCGCCCCGCCCCCGCAAACCGGAGCGGTCCATGATCTCGCAGATATCTTCCGGCCGCAATTCCACAAAGGCCCGGCGGGCCTGCTCATAACCGCCGGCGGCAATGTATTCGTTCATATCCAGGGGATCGATGGCGCCGCACATGGCCAGGGAACGGCGTTCCTGTAACTGATAAAAGGGGATATCGTCCGGGGTTTTCACCGGGCCTGCCGGCGCCTGGTAAAGCAAGCGTTCCACGATTTCCCCTTTCAGCAGGGTCTGATTGACAATTTCCGGCACATCCGCTTCCTTTACTTTCACATAAAGGATATTCCCCGGCTGGATGGTGACCAGCGGGCTCATCTGGCAAAAGCCCTGGCAGCCGCTGGTGGACAGCAAATGCTCTGCCGGCTCTTCTTTTAAAACCACCTCAAAGGGCAAATCCCAGTCCGCCATGATCTGCTTGAATTTATCATAGATCTTCAAGGAGCCGTTGGCCACGCAGCCGGTGCCGGCGCAGACCAGAACCCGGTCCCGGCAACTGGCCAGGCGGGCGTCAAAGTCCATTTTGATCTGTTCCAGTGATTGCTTATTCATATTCATGGCGGCAAGCCTCCTCTGACATCCTGATATCCTCAATCAGCGCCCGGGCGGTGGCCGGCGTCATGGACCCATGCACCATGCCGTCGGCCACCACAGCGGGAGATAGGGAGCAAGCACCCAGGCAGGCCACGGTCTCCAGCGTGAACATCATGTCCTCCGTGGTATTGCGGCCTTCTTGCAGCCCCAATTCCTTGCGGAGAGCCTGGGTAATTTCCTCAGAGCGCCGCACATGGCAGGCAGTGCCGTCGCAAACCTTGATGATATGGCGGCCTTTAGGCTCCAGGGTGAAATGAGAGAAAAAGGTGGCCACGCCGTAAACAGAAGCCGGCGAGACGCCTAAAGCCGTGGAGACAAAGATCATCAGGTCTTCCGGCAGGTAACCGTATTGATCCTGAATTTCTCTTAAAATGGGAATGACCTTATTGGGATCATGCCGATATTTGTCCAATACGACGCACACCGCATCAAATTTGCTGTTTTCCATGGGAAATCTCCTTTGAGAATTTATTTCCAGCCCATGCGTTTGGCCAGATGCTTGGACAACACCACCAGAGACAGGGCCACGTGCTCGTTGCCGGCTACGTCCTCGTCCTCGCCGAAAGTTTCGCTTTCCACCAAAACCCGGTCCGGAACCGCAACCGGCGTACCGGAAAGATTCCAGATGGCCAGGGCTCCGGCCTGTACCAGGGCGTCTGCGGCGCTTTGCGCATGAGCGGGCGGAACGGCAACGATGCCCAAATGGATGTGCAGGCGCTCGAACAGGTCCGGGATCTTGCTCATGGGCAACGCCCCGGTTTCCTCCTTGGGCGTATCCGCTTCAACTTCAGGATCAAAAACCGCGCTGATCGTCAACCCATTCTTGGCAAAACCGCTGTTCCTAAGCAAAGCCCGGCCGATTCTGCCAAAGCCGACCAAAGCCGCGTCAGCCAGATTATGATAGCCCAGGAAGTATTCCATCTCGCTCACCAGCAAGGCCAGCGGATATTTGTCCCGCAATTCTCCGCTGCCGGTCAGCGCCGCCAGCTCACGCCGGATCTGGCGTTCATCCACGCCGTAGCGCCGGACCATCTCAGCCACGGTGATTTCCTGACCAGGCTGGGCGTCTTTAAAATCTTCCAGATAAACGAGGAAACGCTTTAAAACATCCTGGGGAAAATGATTGGCTTTGCTCGTCATGTGGGTCGCTCCCTTCTTTTTTGTTGAATGTGTCCAAGCTTCCGGATCAGCACTGCCATTCTCAACCTTATTATCATGGATACGCTCTGAGATTGGAAATATAAAAACGGCATATCAGTATATCTTTATCGATATGTAGATATCGATTATTGCTGATCAATAACCGGCCCGATCCGTGATTTCCGCCTTAACCGCCATAACCGCATTAAGAAAAGCCTCATCCAGGGGGGTTAAGGTATAACCCTGGCTATAAATGAGCAGATCCTGGCAATAGGGCGCGAAATCCGGGCAATGGCGCTGCACCAGCTGGCCCTCGTCCAGCAGCTTTTGGGGCAGCGGCGTGCTCCACATATAGCATTCAGGCAAGCGCTTCAGCAGCCGGTATTGGCTCTCCCGGTCCGGGACGAACAGCCGGGAGCCACTGGGCCGGCTATCGTCACCGCCATTTTCCATATGCAATAACGTTTCATTATAGATGCAGGTATAGCCGGCCAGATCAGCGGGGCGGATTTGCGCCAGCTGCACCAAAGGCTGGGTGGAAAACAGCAGCAGCTGTTGGCGGAAGCGCCAGATGGGCCGCATCTCCAGGCAGAGGCAGGCCAGGCGGCGCTCCAACGCGGCCTGATCCGAGACCAGGCAGCGGATAATGCCGATCCGGTTCAGCCCCCCCTCCACCCGGGCCAGCACATTGGCTGAGGACGTTTCCCGGAAGGAGACGTCCAGGGGCTTTTCCCTGTCCAACTGCTGCACAAACCGGGAAAAAGCTAAGGACAGGTAAGCGCTGTGGGGTACGGACACATGAAAGCCCAGCAGGGCATGGTCCGGCCGGCTCAGGGCTTCCATGGCCTCCACCTGATCCATCACCGACCGGGCATAGGACAGGAACTCCCGGCCCTTCAAGGTGGGCTGAACACCCTTGCTGCTGCGCTGGAAAATAGTCAGCCCCAAAGAGATCTCCAGTTCCCGCAAGGCCTTGCTCAGATTGGGCTGGCTCATATATAAATTGGCGGCGGCCTGGGAAATCGAGCCGGTTTTTTCAATTTCCAGCACATATCTCAGATGCTGTGTATTCACTGTTATAACCCCCGTCTATGGAAATTTATTCGGTGAACTTCTCATCCAGATGCCGGGACAGCAAAGCTAAAGAAGCGGCCATATTTTCGCTCTGTACCATGATCGGCTCCGGCACCATCAGCTTGACCGGGGCAAAGTTCCAGATGGCCAGCACACCGGCTTCCACCAGCATATCGCAGACCTGCTGCGCCTCGTCCCCCGGCACGGTAATGATGCCGATACGCACCTTAAGCCGCCGGGTCAGGTCGATGATCTTATACATGGGGAAGACGGTTTTGCCGTACAGCTCCCGGCCTTCCAGGGCCGGATCCACATCAAAGGCAGCCAGGATATTCAGCCCATATTTGGAAAAGCCCTGGTAGGAAAGAAGGGCTTGTCCCAAATGCCCGGCCCCCACCAGGACAGCCTCATTGATATTTTTATAGCCCAAAAAGCTTTCGATATCGCTGATCAGGCTTTCCTGCAGATAGCCGGTTTTGGGCCGGCCGGCATTGGTGCTGATCAAGGCCAAATCCTTGCGCACCTGAACCTCGTTTAAGCCCAAGGCCCTGGCTATAGCGGCAGCGGAAATCATGGCCTCCTCTTCCTTATTGATCAGGCCCTGCAGATAACTGAGATAAAACGGCAGCCGCCGTAAGGTCTGTTGGGAGATGCTGTTTAAATCACTCCGGTCATTCATAGTCCGCCTCTTCTTCACACCCATTTAAAACGGTAATTATTTATCGATATAATTTTACCGAATAACCGGGACTTTGTCAAGAGCAGACGCCGGCAAAGGCCGCAAAATTTTACAAATAAAAAAGCCCCGCTTTTTACAGCGGAGCTAGGCCTGTTTAACGCTGCCGGGCCGGGGTAATGGTCAGGCTTTTTCGCCTGGGGCAGCCTTTAGCTTTTCCACCAGCAGATGCAGGGCCTCCACATAGCCGGCCAAGCCCTTGCCCTTCACCGTGGCGATGCAGGCGGGCGCAATATAAGAGGTTTTGCGGAATTCATCCCGGGCCGCCGGGTCGGAGATATGCACCTCCACCGCGGGCAGGCCCACGGCCTTCAGCGCGTCCAGCAGGGCGATGCTGGTATGGGTATAAGCGGCGGGGTTGATGATCAGGCCGTCGAAAACACCATGGGCCTGCTGAACGGCGTCCACCAGCGCGCCCTCGCAATTGGATTGGAAGAACTGCGCCCAAATGCCCAGCCGCTCCGCTTCCTCCTGCACCAGGGACACCAGTTGGCAATAAGAGGAATCGCCGTAAATCTCCGGCTCCCGGATGCCCAGCAAATTGATATTGGGCCCGTTAATCACCAATACTTTCATTAAAACACCTCCAAATTAAGTCAGCCGCCAGTTCCGGGCTGCTATCATTCACGATCACTGCGTCGCGGAATTTTTGGTAAAGCGGCAGCCGTTCCTGATACAGGGCCGCCAGATCAGCATTGAGCGACAGGGGCCGCCCTTCCCGGGACAATTGGCTGATCGCCCTTTCGATATGATAAATCCGCCCGTTTTGATGCAGGGGGGCATAATTCCGCTCATCCTTCACCGCGCCGCCGCCGGTGATGATGACGACGCCGCTTTCAGCGCCGGCCGCGGCAATGGCTTCCCGTTCCAACCGGCGGAATTCTTCTTCGCCGTCAGATTTGAATATTCCTTCAACTGTTTTTCCGGTCTTTTGCGCCACAGCTCCATCAATATCAAGGGCCCGGCGGTTGCTGATCCTGGCCAAAGCTTGGCCCACGGCGCTTTTGCCGCTGCCGGGCATGCCGATCAGCACCAGATTTTCAGTTTCCCGGCGCAGCAGCCTGAGCAGCCGCTCATTCTCGGTCTCCGGCAGGGGCCGGTCAAAAAACAGCGCCGCCGCCGCCTTGGCCTGGGCGGCCAGCATGGCCAGGCCCCCGGCATAAGGCAGGCCCAAGGCCTCGGCCCGCAGCAGGAAAGCGGTGCGCAGGGGGTTGTATACCAAATCCACCACGCCCCGGCAGCCTTTGAACAGGGCCGGATCCGCCGCCATCTGCCCATTATGGGGGTACATGCCCAAGGGCGTGGCATTGATCAGCAGCTCCGCGTCCTCATGGCGGCTCAGGTTCTCATAATTGTTTTCGCCCCGGCGGGAAATGGTTACCACCTGGCCCGCCCCTAATTCCGCCGCCACTGCCCGGGCCGTAAGGGCGGCCCCGCCGGAGCCAAAAATCAGCACCTTGCGCCCGGCAAAGCTGAGCCCGCTGCGGCTGATCAGGTAGAGCAGGCCGTAGGCGTCGGTATTATAGCCAACCAGGGAACCGTCCTTCTCCCGCACCAGGGTATTGACGCTGCCGATGGCCGCCGCTTCCGGGGACAGGCGGCTACAATAAGCCATTACGGTTTGCTTATAGGGAATGGTTACATTCAGGCCGCCCAGATCCGGCCTGCGGAGAAAAGCAGGCAGTTCCCCCGGCTCCAGCTGGATCAGGCGATAGGCCTGATTGCCCAGGGCCTGATGGAGCAAGGGGGAATAGCTATGCCGCAAGGATTGGCCGATCAGGCCGTAAATCAAGTCCGCCATCGCCTAGACCAACGCATAGCTGCCCAGGAAATTGAACAGCCCGCAGCCCTGCTCCAATTCGGCCAGCATGGACAGAACCCCGGGTTCCCGCACCGAAGCGTCCAGCTCCAGGAAGAACATGAACTCAAAGTTGCCCCCCAGCACCGGGTAGCTTTCCAATTTACTCATATTGACACCCCGGACAGCCAGTTTGGCCAGGATGCCGTATAAAGCGCCGGGGCTGTTGTCGCAGGAGATGATCAGGCTGATGCGGTTGGCCCCGGCATAAATGGCCGGCTCCCGGGCAATGCAGATGAAGCGGGTATAATTATTGTCGCTGTCCTGGATCTGATCTTCCACAACCTCCAAGCCATAAAGGCCGGCGCAGGCATGGGCGGCAATGGCTGCGCAATCCTCTTGGCCGGATTCCGCCACGATCTTCGCGGCAACGGCCGTATTATCGCAGGGGATGATTTTGACGCCGGGGCCCAGGGAAGCCAGGAATTTGCCGCATTGGCCCAGGGCCTGTTCATGGGAGTAGATTTCCCGGATCTGGGATAGTTTAACGCCGGGCCGGGCCAGCAATTCATGGCGGATGAACAGATTGGTGGCCCGGACAATGGCGAAGCGCTTCCGCTGCAGCAGCTCGTAAACCGCCCGCACCGAGCCGTTGGAGCTGTTTTCAATGGGCAGCACCCCGTATTGGCAAAGGCCGGAATCCACCGCGTCGAAAACCGCCTCAAAGGTTTTGAAATACATGATCCGCCCCCTGGGCAGCAGCTTATCGCAGGCAGCCTGGGAATTGGCCCCTTCCGTGCCCTGGCAGGCCACCAGGCCGGTCTTGGGAAAGACTTCATCGCAGGATTTCAAAGCCGCCTCGATCCTGGCTGCCACCGGGCTGGGGCCGGCATAAATTTCCCGCTGCCTGGCTTTGGACAGTTCGATCAGGCTGGCAAAGAGGTAATGGGCATATTGCTCCAGGGGGCCGGATTTTTCCGCGACCCTGGCCAGCACCTGCCGTTCCCGCTCCTTGTTCACCAAAGGCAGGCCCTGGGCTTTTTTTGAGGCTGCCGCCGCTTCGCTTAAAGCCATGCGCTCCAGGAACAGCGCCAGCATTTGTTCGTCAATTTCATCGATCTTGAGCCGGATATCTGTGATTTCCATAACTATTTTCCTCCAATATGATGTCCAGCAGCGTCAGGGCAACCATGGCCTCCACTACCGGCACAGCCCTTAAGGCCAGGCAGGGATCATGCCGGCCCTGGATGGTGATCTCCGCGGCTGTTTTGGCCTGCAGATCCACCGTGGCCTGGGGCAGGCCAATGGAGGGGGTGGGTTTGAACGCGGCCCTGAGCACCAAAGGCATGCCGTTGCTGATGCCCCCCAGGATGCCGCCGCTGTCGTTTTTTGTTGTGATGATCTGGCCCTGCCCATCCAGGCAGAAGGGGTCGTTGTTTTCGCTGCCCCGCTTCTTGGCCCCGCTGAAGCCGGAACCGAATTCCAGGCCTTTCAGGGCCGGGATGCCGAACAGGGCTGTCGCCAGCCGGTTTTCCAGGCCGCCGAACATCGGCGAACCCAGGCCTGGAGGCAGGCCGATAGCCACGCAGGCCACCACGCCGCCTACGGAATCATGTTCCCCGGCCGCCTGGGCAATGGCCTGGCGCATCCGCTCCCCCCGGGCTTCGTCCAGCACCGGGAAAGGCTGTTCCGCCAAGGCTGTCAGCAGGGCCTGATCCGGGAACAGGGGCAGGACGCTGTCGCTGATCCCCGCCACTTCGGCCAGATGCGCGCCGACCAGGATACCCCGGCGGGCCAGGATTTGCTTGGCAATGCCGCCGCCCAGGCAGAGAGGGGCGGTCAGCCGGCCGGAAAAATGCCCGCCGCCCCGCAGATCCGCCGCCCCGCCCCATTTGCAATAGGCGGCATAATCCGCGTGGCTGGGCCGGGGCAAAAAGGCCAGCCCCGCATAATCCTGGGAACGGGCGTCGGTGTTTTCGATGATCGCCGCCAGGGGGCTGCCGCAGGTCTTGCCGGCCAGCAGGCCGGAGAGGATGATTGGCGCATCCGCTTCCTGCCGGGCTGTGGTCAAAGCGCCGCCAGGCCGGCGGCGCTGCATAAATCGGCGCAACTCCGCCATATCCACCGCTTCCCCGGCAGGCAGGCCGTCCAAAACCACGCCGATGGCCTGGCCATGGGATTGGCCGAAAACCGTCACCCGTAAATAGTTGCCAAAGCTAGAGCTCATCAGCCTGACCTCCTATGCTTCTGTAATCCTCAAAAAAGCTGGGATAGGATTTTTCCACCGCCTCTGCCTGCCGGATCCGCACCGGCGACTGGCAGCAAATGGCGGCGACGGCCGCGGCCATGGCCATCCGGTGATCCCGGCTGCTTTCCGCCAGGCCGCCCTTGAGCCCGCCGCCGCCCACCACCAGGCAGTCTTCTTGCACATAGGCGGCCCCGCCCAAATCCCGCACCAAAGCGGCGGAAGCGGCCAAACGGTCGCTTTCCTTCAGCCTGAGCCGTCCCGCCTTGAGGAAGCGGCTCTCCCCCTGGGCCGCGGCAGCCACCACCGCCAGCACCGGCAGCAGATCCGGCGCTTGGCTGATATCCACTGCCCGGCCCCGCAATTGGCCGGGGCGCACCGTCACGCTGTCGCCGGCCAGCCGGACCTCAGCGCCGAAATCTTTCAGGATAGCCAGGATCTGCTTATCCCCCTGAGGGGAAGCCTGATCCAGGCCGCTGACGGTCACCTCCCCGGCCAAGGCCCCGGCTGCCAGGAAAAAGGCGGCATTGGACCAATCCCCCTCCGCCCGGATCCGGCCGGGGGAACGGAAGCGCTGCCCAACCGGGATGCCGTAAGCGCCGGGCAGGATGCTGACGGACACGCCGAATTGCGCCAGGGTAGCCAGGGTGATGTCGATATAGGCGGCGGATTCCACAGCCGTGATCAGGCGAATCGTGCTGGGCCCCGGGCATTTGGGCAAAGCCAGCAGCAAGCCGCTGATATACTGGGAGCTGATATTGCCGGGCAGGCGGTAATCCCCGGCCCTGAGCTGGCCTCGGGAGGCCAAAGGCAGGCGTTCATTCGTGAAATCCACCCCATGCCGGGTCAATTCCGCCAGCAAATGGCTGATGGGCCGCTCCGGCAAGCGCCCGGAACCGGCAAAGCGGGCCTGCCGGGTCAAGGCCGTGGCCACCGGCAGCAGAAAGCGCAGGGTGGAGCCGCTTTCACCGCAATCCAGCAGCGGATTTTCCTGGGCCCCGGCAATGGGCCGCACCCGGATCTGGCTGCCAACGCGGCTGACGCCCGCGCCCAGGGCCCTTAGGCAGCGGCTGGTGGCTTCGATATCCTGGGAAGCCAGGGGCGCTTCGATCGCGGTGGGCTGATCCGCCAGGCTGGCGCAGATCAGCAAACGGTGCAGATGGGATTTAGCCGGGATGGCAGCCAAGCGGCCTTGCAATACCCGGGGTTCAATGCGCATCTCCATGCTCAATCCTCCATCCCTGAGCGGATCCAGGCTTCCAGTTCCGCTATGCTGATTTGCTCCAGGACACAGTGGCCGATGGCCTGAGGCAGCACCAAAGTGATGGTATCCCCGGCCCGCTTTTTATCCGCCAGGGCCGCTTCCGCCAATTCTTTCGGGGAAAAAGGCGCATGGATCGGCAAGCCCCCTGCCGTCAGGGCGGCGATGATGCGCTCCGCAACCGCCGGGGGGCAATAGCCCCGCTTCCTGGCGGCCCTGGTGATCATGGCCAGGCCCATGGCCACTGCCTGGCCATGGCTGATCCGATAGTCGCTGCATTTCTCCACCCCATGGCCTACCGTATGGCCCAGGTTCAGCAAACGGCGCCGGCCCAGCTCCTGTTCATCCTCCCGGACGATACTGCCCTTGAAAACCACGCAGCCGGCGATGACCGCGCTTTCCCGCTCTTCCTGCCAGCCCTGGGCCACCAGGGAGAACAGGCTTTCTCCGGCCAGTACGCCGGTTTTAACCGCTTCAGCCAAGCCGTCCGCCAAGGTTGACCGGGACAGGGTGCGGAGGCAATCCGTATCGCAAAGCACCGCTGCCGGCTGCTTGAATAAGCCGGCCAGGTTTTTGCCTGCCCGCAGGTTCACCGCTGTTTTGCCGCCCACGGAGGAATCCACCGCGGCCAGCAGGGTGGTGGGCAGCTGCACAAAAGGGACGCCCCGCAGATAGACGCCGGCGGCAAAACCAACCAGATCCCCGGTGACGCCGCCGCCCAGGGCGATCAGGCAATCCTGGCGGGTCAGGCGGTTATCCGCCAGGAACTCCAGGAGCGCGGCCAGGGTCGTCATAGCCTTGGACTGCTCCCCGGCTGGGAAAACCCAGGAACAGGGCTGGAAACCCGTTGCCGACAGGCTGGCCAGGGTACGGGCCAGATAAAGCTTTGACACATTGGTATCCGTGACCACAGCCGCCCGGCAAGGCCCCAGCTTTTGCCGGAGCAGGCTGCCGCAATCATCCAGCAAGCCCCTGCCCACGCTCACCTGGTAGCCTGCCCCGATGGGGATAGGGATATTTTTTATCTCCACTTGAATTCCCTCTCTTTAATGTCCGCCGGCAGCGGCCTTTTTCTCCCGCCCCTCTTTTAACAGGGCCTGCAGTTTGTTCCCATCCCCGGCTTTCAGCGCGGCCAGGTAATCGTTCAAGTTGCCGATCAAGATCTCCAGCTGCTGGATCAGGAAATCCGCGTCCGCCAGGAACAGCTCCGTCCACATCTCCTCATCCAGCAGGGCAACCCGGGTCATATCCCGGTAGCTGCCGGCGGAGAAACCCCGGCGGCGGGCGGCCTCCGGCGATTTCACATAAGCGCTGGAGGTGATATGGGCCAGCTGGGAGGTATAGGCGATGATGCGGTCATGCTCCTCCGGATCGGTGAAGGTCAGCCCGGCAAAGCCGATGTCGAGAAAAAAATTCTTCAGCTCTTCTAGCAAGGCAATGCCGGTACGTTCATCCGGGGTGAGAATCATGGCGGCGCCCTGGAACAGATCCGCGCTGGCATTGACAAAGCCGCCCCGCTCCCGGCCGGCCATGGGATGGCCACCGATATAGGCGAAGCCGTAAGCCTGGGCCAGGGGAGCCAGGGCCGCCCAGACCTGCCGCTTCACGCCGCAAAGATCCACCACAGCCGCTTTCTTGCCGATCAGGGGGGCGTGGGCTTCCACCCAGGCCACAGCCGCCCCGGGCCTGACGGCCACCAGCAGCAGATCGCAATCCCCCAGGTTGGCGTCGGTCAGAGGGCCGTCGATGGCGCCGCTTAAACGGGCCAGGATCATGGTCTCCTCATCCGTATCCGTGCCAAAGACCAGATGGGCGGTGCGGCTTTTAATGCTCTTGGCCAGGGAGCCGCCGATCAGCCCCAGGCCCACGATGCCGATCTTCATGCCTCCGCCTCCCCGCTTTGCAAAAAGCCGTGCAGGGCCAGCATGCGCCGGGCCAGCTGCTCGAAAACATCCGGTTTTAGGGATTGGGGCCCGTCGCAGAGGGCCTTGGCCGGATCATTATGCACCTCGATCAACAGGCCGTCCGCCCCGGCGGCCACCGCGGTCAGGGCCAAAGGCGGGATCAGGTAAGCCCGGCCCGTGGCATGGCTGGGATCCACGATCACCGGCAAATGGGTCAGATGTTTCAGCACCGGCACAGCCGCGATATCCAGGGTATTGCGGGTATAGGTTTCAAAGGTGCGGATGCCCCGCTCGCAGAGGAGCACGTTCTCATTGCCTTCAGACATCACATATTCCGCGCTCATCAGCCATTCCTCATAAGTGGAGGACAGGCCCCGCTTGATCAGCACCGGCTTTTCCTGGCTGCCTAAAATCTTCAGCAGATTGAAGTTCTGCATATTCCTGGCCCCCACCTGGATGACGTCCACATCCTTGAACAGGGGCAGCTGGGAAGCGTCCATCAGCTCCGAGACAATGGGCAGGCCGGTTTCCTCCTTGGCCAATTTTAAGAGCCTGAGGCCCTCCGCGCCTAAGCCCTGGAAAGCATAAGGGGAGGTCCGGGGCTTGAAAGCGCCGCCTCGGAGCATGGCCGCGCCGCTGGCCTTCACCGCCTTGGCCACGGCGATGATCTGCGCTTCGCTTTCCACCGAGCAGGGCCCGGCCATCAGGGTCAGGGAGCCGCCGCCGATCTTTACATCCCCCACCTGTACCACCGTGTCCTCAGGATGGAATTTGCGGTTGGCGTTCTTATAGGGCTCCTGCACCCGCTTCACATCCTCCACGATGTCCAAAGCGGCGATCAGGTCCATATCCAGCTTGGAGGTGTCGCCCACCAAACCCAGAATCAAATGGGACATGCCCACGCTGGTATGGATTTGCAGGCCTTTGTCTTTCAGCCAGTTGATCAGGCTCTCCAACTGCGCCTGGTCGGGATTTTGTTTTAAGATGACGATCATGTGTTCATCCCCCTGTTCAAATTAAAAAAACCGCAGCCGGTTCGGCTGCGGAATACATGCGGAAACTTCTTCCAGTGGTTGCATGTCACATCTTTTCAGCCAAACCCAAATAAGCCTTACCCATAAAATAGTAGGTAAAGCCGTAAAAGCGGTAATAATTACCAAGGCCGGCTGTCAACATGGGGCTGCTCCCTTCCGGTAGATTGTTTCCATCATAGCATGGCTGCCGGGAAATTGCAAGAGGTAATTGCCCCTGACCGCCGGTAATTGTCAAGGATTCCCAGCAGGCGGGAGAACCCGGGCTGGAAAACCGCCCTGCCGGCCGGGCAAAGGCGGTTTTCCCTTATCGCAATCGGTTTTAGCGGCGGGTTTATGCGCCGATATCCGTCACTGTGCCGATGAACAGGGGCAGATTGGTGGCGCAGTCGATGAGCAAATAGACGAAGGGCCGGTCCAGGGTCACAGTTTTCACATCCATAGGCATGCTGGTGGTTTCCACTTCCACCGCCGTGGCCGCCCCGGCCTTGGTGCCTTGTTCATCCACGGCGATATAGGTCTTATGCAGCACTTGGCTGATATAGAGATTGCCCGCCTGGGCAGCCCCCAGGCCGGAAAAATCGGCAAGATCAGGGTCAAAAGCGTCCATGATGCCCAGCGCTTTCAGGAGCCCGCTCATTTCCAGGCTATAATCACTCTCAAATTTGGGCAGGTCCGCGTCCACCGTGGCTGCCGCCGCGTCGTTCAGGGTTGCCAGCAGCCGGGCCCCGCTGAGGGAAGCCAGGTAATCGTCCAGCTTCACCCCGTCATTGGGCAGCAGGGCCACAAAAGCGTATTTCCGCTCCGCGTAATATTTAATGAAGCCGGTGGCCAGGCCGTCCTCCAAATAGCGGCCCTCGGTGGAAGACATCAGTTTTACCTGCCGCCGCTGCCCGGCTTCGGTGGTAAAAACGCCCTCACGCACCTGGTCCTCCCGGTAAATCTGCTGCCATTCCGCGTCAAAGGCCAGGGCATTGATCAGATACATCACCGCGTCCGGGGGGATTTGGCTGAGGATGCTCCCGATCAGGCCCTGGGTTTCCGTTTTGACCCAGTTATTGATATCCTCCAGCGTGGATTCATCAAAAGGGGCCTGGTAAAGGTCGGCGTGGTAATAAGCCCCATTGGTTTCCAGGAAATCCTGATCCGGGGTGAAGCCGCCCTCCCGGAACCAAATGGAATTGGCCAGGTTGACCCGGTATTTTTCCCCGGCAGGCAAGGCTTTGCCATAAGCATGCAGGTAATCGTTTAATTCCGCCAGGCTGAGGCCGAAAACCGCCTCCATTTGGCTTAAGGTCTCAGCCTGGGCTCCATTGGCGGTCATGGCCAGGGCGTTCAGCACAGACAAGGGGGAAACCAGGGGATTCTTCTCCCCGGCCAGGCTGAGCTGGCCCAGCTTCACGGCAAAATCCGCCAGGCGCGCCGCTGCCGGCCCCTGTAGATCCACGTCAGCCGCCACGGCCTCCCCCTGTACGCCGGACATCAAATCCTTTGCCGAGACGACCGCCTTTTCCCCGCAGCCCCCCAGGGCCAAGATAGCGGCAAGCATCAAGGCCAGCCCCAAAGCTGGCAAATATTTTTTCATCATCCTGCTCCTTTCCGCTCTAAACAAGCAAAAATTATCTCACGCGCGTTGCTTGTATAGACGAAACGGCAGCCCATAAGTTCCGGCCAAAGCTTGGCCCTGGTCGGCGCCCTGAAAAAAAACGCCGCTGTTCCGGGGAACAGCGGCGGTACTTGCTTGATTTTACTTTAATCCCGGATAATCCAGGGTGGCGAAATAATCCGCCGCCGTCTCGGCCCGGCGGATCCGGGCCACGCTGCCGTCGGGCTTCAGCAGCAGTTCCTGGGAGCGCAGCTTGCCGTTATAGTTGAAGCCCATGGCATGGCCGTGGGCGCCGGTATCATGGATGGCCAGCAAGTCGCCGGGCTGGATTTCCGGCAATTCCCGGTCAATGGCGAATTTGTCATTGTTCTCGCAAAGGGAGCCGGTGACGTCGTAGACCTTGGTCCGGGGCGCGTCCTCCTTCCCCACCGCCGTGATATGATGATAAGCGCCGTAAAGAGCCGGGCGCATCAGATCCGCCATGCAGGCGTCCAGGCCCGCATAGCGCTTATAGGTGTCTTTTAAATGCAGCACCCGGGAAAACAGCCAGCCATAAGGGCCGGTGATCAGCCGCCCGCTTTCCAGGGCCAGCCAAACCTTGTCCAGCCCGGCCGGCGCCATGATCGCCTCATAAGCCTCACGGATCCGTTGGCCCAGGGCCGCTATATCCACCGGCTGCTGCTCCGGGTGATAAGGGATGCCGATGCCGCCGCCGAAATTGATGAATTCCACGGAGATGCCGAGAATATTTTTCACCTGCACAGCCAGGCGGAACATCATGACCGCGGTTTCCAGCAGATAATCCCCGTTCAGCTCATTGCTGACCACCATGGTATGGAGGCCGAAACGCTTTACGCCCCGGTCGCGGCAAAGCACCAGGGCTTCCAGAATCTGAGCCAGGGTCATGCCGTATTTGGCCTGCTCCGGATAGCCGATGATCTCATTGCCCCCCTGGCGCAAAGGGCCGGGATTATAGCGGAAGCAGAGCAGCTCCGGCAAAGGCCCGGCCTGGGCCAGATAAGCCACATGGCTGATATCATCCAGATTGATGATCGCCCCCAGGTCCAGAGCCTGGACATAGTCCTCCAGAGGCGTATCATTGGAAGAAAAGCAGATCTCCCGGCCGGAGAGGCCCACGGCTTTGGCCAGCAGCAATTCCGTCAGGGAGCTGCAATCCGCCCCGCAGCCCTCCTCTTTCAGGATGGCCATAATATAGGGATTGGGCAGGGCTTTGACCGCGAAATATTCTTTAAAGCCCGGGGCCCAGTCAAAGGCTTTAAGCAGCTGCCGCACATTGGCGCGGATGGCGGCCTCGTCATAAAGGTGGAAGGGGGTGCCGAATTCCCCAGCCAGTTCCCGCAGGCGCTGGCTGGAAAGGGGTAGGCTCTTACAGCTCATGTTTGTTCCTCCAAAAATGAAATTAAATACGAAACCGGAATGGCCAGGCCGCTGTCCTTTTCATCCGCCAGACTGGCGAAGACCACGCCGATCACCTGGCTCTCGGCATTGAACAGGGGCGAACCGCTGCTGCCGGGGCGCACCGGCCCGCTAAAATAAATCACCGGGGCAGCCAGGCTATTGCTGTCCAGCCGCACCAGGCCCTGGGCAATGCCCTGGGAGATGGTCCAGTCAATGCCCAGGGGATTGCCGATGAAGATCAGGCTGTCCCCCTGCTCCGGCAGGCTTTCGCTCAAGGCCACCGTGGGCAGGCCTGCGCCGTTGATCTCGATCAGGGCCAGATCCACCCCGTCCACAGCCAGATAATCCCGGCTGGTATAGGCGCTGCCGTCCGCCAGGGTCACGGTGATGATGCCGCCCTTTTCCACCACATGGCGGTTGGTGACGATCAGCCCGTCTTCCCGGATATTGAAGCCGGAACCGCTGCCGCCGCTGCAGGATACCGTGACCACAGCTTCCCGGAGAGAAGCCAGGGCCTGGTCCTCCGCCAGCCTGGCGCTGTTTTTGATAAAGCCGAAATCAATCTGGCCAAGGAACAGATCCCCGGTGATCCAAAAAAGGAAGGCCAGGATCAGCAAGAGGCTGATCAGAGCTTGCAGCCGGGGGTGCCGGAAAGAGCGGATCGGCGCGGACGCGTCATCCGCCTCAAGCTGGGATTCCTCAGCCTCAGCTTCCTGGTTCAAGCGGGCGATCTCCGCCAGATCCAGATCCCGGGCATGCTCCGGCTTGGTTTCCCGCCAGTATTCCTCCGGGGGATAGGGGGACGGCGACAGGCCTTCCCCGTCCCGGCCTTCATCCTGCTTGATCCTGTATCTAGCCATTTTCCCGCCCTCTTGATTCCCCTGCCGCCCGCCAGGGCAGGCCCTGAAGCAAAGCGTCGCAGGACTGCCGGTTCCAGGCGGTCAGGCGCAGCAGGGGGCGGATGCCCCAGCCTTCCCAATCTTCGTCCCGGCTGTTATTGTACGCGGCAAAGCCGATCGCCGCGGCCTGGGCCCCATGGGCGTCATTGGCCGCGTCCCCCACTGCCAGGGTATGGCTGGGCCTGATCTCCGGATAAGCCGCCATGATCTGGAGAAAGCCTTCCGGGGCCGGCTTCAAAAAGGGTACGGAATCCCGGCCCACGATCAGATCGCAATGCCCGGCCATACCCAGGCGCTCCATATTTTCCTGAGCGGCCTGGTCCGTATTATTGGTCAGGATGGTGACCACGGCCTGTTGGGAAAGATAAGCCAAGGCCGCCGCCGCTCCCGGCTCAGCCACGGCCCGCCGCAGCCCCTCCGCCTCCACCGCCTCAATGGCCTGCCAGAGCCGGGCCGCCAGGGCCGGATCATAATCCGGGCTCTGTTCATAAGCCACCATGGAGCGGGCGGTGGTGCGCTGCTTATAGCGGCCAAGGCCTTCCTGGTCGAAAATTTCATGCACAACCGCGCACATCCGGCGGAAATCAATGCCTGAGCGGAGCACCGTATTATCCATATCCAAAATCAACAGCTTGTCCCGCATCCTAATCCCTTCATCCGCCGTCCTTTATTTACCCGCCCTAAGCATAAAAACGCAACGCCAAATGCGCGCTGCCCCAGAAAAAGCATGACACCAATTCCCGGAAAAATAATAAAATTTGCGGTTTCGCGCTTTCATGAAACGGCTAAAAAAGTTATAATATGAAGTATGCACCGTGACTGCGCTTTAAACGCTTTCCAACTGAAACTGCTGGCCGCCGCACTGATGCTGGCTGACCATATCGGCTACCTGCTGCTGCCGGAGCTGACCATGCTCCGGGCCCTGGGCAGGCTTAGCTTTCCTCTGTTCGCTTTTATGGCGGCCAACAGTTATTGCCATACCCGGAGCGTCAGCCGGTACCTGCTGCGCCTGGCCCTGTTCGCCATCTTCTTCCAGCCCATCTACAGCCTGTGTATGGCCACCAGCAGGCTGAATATTTTTGCCACCCTGTTCCTGGGGCTGCTGGCGATCCTGGCCCAGGATCAGCTGGCTGCCGCCATCAAAGGCCCGATCGGCCTGATCCTGGGCTGCCTGGCCGTCTTGCCCATCGCCCTGGCCGCCCAGATCCTGAACACAGACTACGGCTTCTACGGCGTGGCGCTGATCGTCACGGCCAAAATGTTTTACCGGCAGCCCCTGCCCCTGGCAGGGGCCTGGCTGGCCGTTAACGGGCTGTCCTTCACCGGCTGGGCCGGGCTGGGGCCGATCCAGAGCCTGTCCCTGCTGTCCCTGCCCCTGATCGCCGCCTACAACGGTAAAAAGGGCCCGGGCTGGCGCTGGTTTTTCTATGCCTTCTATTGCCTGCATATCCCCATCCTGTATATCGTGAAACTGCTGACGGCCAGCGGCTGAGGGCGGTAAAAGGTCAGCCCAGCTCGTCCAGGGTCTTGGCATAATCCGCCAGGCAATGCGCCTTGAACCAGCCCACCGCGGGCAAATCGCCGTATTTGGCCAGCTCTTTTTCGATGCTTTTTTCCGCCCGGGCAAATTCGCCGTTACCAGCCCCGGCCTCTTCCAGGCATTTAATATAAGCGGATAATTTATCCGCCGCCTTGACCAGCCGGTATTCCGGCAAATCCTGATCCGGGAAAAACAAAGGCCGGTAGGCGGGCAGCAAGTCCCCGGGCAACAGGGACAGCAGCTTTTCCCTGGCCACATCCTCGATCTGACCATAGCTCTTATTGATTTCCGGATTGAAATACTTCACCGGCGTGGGCAGATCGCCGATGATCACCTCGCCCACGTCATGATAAAGCGCCAGCAATACCGCTAATCCAGGGTCGCTGCTGCCATTGCAGTAGCGGTTGTCGATTTCCGCCAGGGCATGGGCGATCACAGCCACCTGGTGGCTGTGTTCCTGAATGTTTTCCGGCTGCACGGCGCGCATCAGGCTCCAGCGGCGGATCAGCTTCATCCGCGACAAATAAGCATAAAAGCTGGTCAAGACGGTTCATCCCCTCTGTAGGCTATTTAGTAATTATAGGGGTTTTCAGGGATGATGTCAATATTTGTCCGGATAGCCTTTGGCGGGGTTTTATTGGGAAGCATAAATCTCCTGCACGGCAACGGCGGCTAAACGCCGGTCCGTCATCAATTGGCGGAAAGCCGCCACCACATCCGGATCCAGCAGGGTCCCGGCGTATAAATCCAGCTCATCCAGGGCCTGGGGCAGCTCCAGCACCCGCCCGCCCCGATGGGGGTTGACGAAAAAATCATACATCCGCGCTACGGCAAAAATCCGGCAAGCCAAGGGGATGCTCTTGCCGTAAAGGGATTTGGGCCCGCCGCCGTCATAATGCTCCTCATGGCAGCAGATCAGCCGGGCGGCCCGGTTCAGCTTAGGGATGGCGGCGGCGATTTCCGCGCCCAGATCCACATGACGATCATAGAGCTTCTGCTCCGCCTGGCTGAAGCTGAAGGCCCCCGGCGGGGGCGCCAGATTCAGGCCAAAGCCCAGGGTCTGATCCTGCAAATGGCCGGGCACGCCGATCAGCCCCAGATCATGGCAATAGCAGAGCAGGCGCAGATTTTCCCGTTCCCGGCTGCCCAGCCCCAGCAGCAGGGCCAGGCGGAAAGCATGATAATGCAGCCGGTCGCCGATGACCGGGCTTTCCGGCGAGCCGTAAAGCTGGCAGCGGCGGGCCGGGGGCAGGCGCTTATAGGCTTCCAGCCGCCAATTGGCCATCAGGCTGCTGATAAAACCCAGGAGCAGCAGGGCCATGAGCAAGGCCAGGCGCAAAAGCTGCCGGCCTGGCGGCGCGGCTTGCCACAGGGCGTCCGCAAAAGAAAAGCCGCCGCTATGGGACAGCAAGAGGCTGTCTGCCAGCCACAGCAACGCGGCCAGACAGATACAGAGCGGCAGCCGTTTGATTTTGCGTGGGTATTTAACCATATTTTGTGTTATTCTCTCTATAACCGGCCTTTCCTGCCTAGTTATGGTAGAATGTGGTAGAATATGTTATTTTCCGCTATCCGCCGGGAATAATTCCGGCTGCAGCTCGGAGAGGATGCTGATCACGGTATTGATAGGGATGGCAAAGCCCATGCCCTCGAACTCGGCGTCCACGATTTTCACGCTGCTGATGCCCACTACCTTGCCGCTGGTATTGACCAAGGGGCCGCCGCTATTACCCGGGTTGATGGCCGCGTCGGTTTGCAGCAGGCTGTAGAGATTGCCGTCGGAAAGGACGATCTGCCGGTCCAATCCGGAAATAATACCCATAGTCATGGAGCGGGCGAACTGGGCGCCGCCGGGATTGCCAATGGGAAAGACCAGGTCGCCCACGGCCACCTTGGAGCTATCTCCCAGCTTCGCCACTGTCAGATCCGGCAAATCGATTTTCAGCAGGGCCAGATCGCCGGAAGGGGCTGCCGCCACCACCTTGCCGCTGGTGGAGCGCCCGTCGGCCAGGGCCACCTCGATCTCCTGGGCCTGGTCGATCACATGATGATTGGTGATGATATAGCCTTCTTCAGAGCAAATGACCCCGGAGCCGCTGCCCACCCTAAGCTCTTTTTCGCCGTTCTCCCCGGCCACCTGGGTGATGCTGCTGATATAAACCACGGCGGGAGAAACTTCCTCAAACACCGTGCTGATAAAGGCGAACTCCGGCTTATCCTTCTCTTTGTCCTTGGCAGACCCGGGCCACCAGGCAGCCTGGGCGTCCGGAGGCGTGAGCAGCTGTATTGCCAGGAACACCACCGCGGCCGCCGGCAGCAGCAGCCACAGACGGCGGCGCCGGCCAGGGATTTGCTTGAACATTGGCAAAATCTCCTTTCACTGTCTGCCCTGCCGGCGCCTGGCCTTTTAGGCCTTGGCTTACAGCGTATCCAGATCGATCAGCCCATGGGGCGTGTAGCGGGGGGCGATATCCAGATACAGCCCCCCGTCTTCCAGCCGGGAAGACAAAGCGGCTACGGCCGCTGACCTGGCCAGCTCCGGCGTATTATTAGTAGCGGATAAATGCGCCAGCAGTACGGCCCTGGTTTCCCCGCCGATCAGCTCGGAAAGGGCCGCGGCTGCCTGCGCATTGGAAAGATGGCCCCGCTCCGAAGCCACCCGCTGCTTGAGAAAGCGGGGGTAAGGGCCGCCCATCAGCAGGGGATGGTCATGATTGGCCTCCAGGATCAGGGCGCTGACGTTCTTCAGCAGCCTGCGCATGGAGGGCGTGACCATGCCGGTATCGGTTGCCAGGCCGATCCGCTGGCACTGATGCTCAAAAACAAAGCCCACCGGCTGGGCGGCGTCATGGGAAACGCGGAAAAAAACCAGGCCGATATCGCCGATTTCCATGCCATAGTCGAATATATGACGCTCCCAGCCGAAAAAGTCCTCCCGGAAAGGCAGATTTTCCCAGGTCAGTTCACTGGCGTAAATGGGCAGGGACAGGCGGCGGCTGATCCGGGCCGCGCCGCTGATATGATCGCTGTGCTCATGGGTAATGAGAATGCCGGCGATCCGGCTTTCCTCAATATGTAGGCCGGCCAGGGCCGCTCTTAAGGCCCGGATGCTGCAGCCCGCGTCGATCAGCAGGCCGGTGCGGCCGCCCTCCACATAAACGCAATTGCCGGAGGAGCCGGAAACAATGGTGGTGAATTTCATGGATACCTCAATTCATCTCTGCAGGGGCATGAATACCGCTTTATTCTAGCATATTCCGCCCCTGGGGTACAGCTTGAATTATGGCAAAAGATATGGTAATCTAGAGACAGTATTCGCGCCGCCCCAGGTTTATTGTAAAAACCGGGCCGGCTGTTGGAATTTGGGATACCAAAAGGAGGAATCATCCATGTGCGAAACTTGTGGCTGCGGCCAAAAGGAGCATGACCACCTGCATCTGATTTTGCCGGTGAAGGGCATGACCTGCGAGCATTGCGCCGCCAATATCGAAAAAACCCTGAACGCCATGGCCGGCGTCCACGCTACCGCTGATTTTAAACTGGGGGCCGTTTCCCTGATGCTCCATGAGGAAGGCGATCTGGCCAAGGCCAAGGAAGCTATCCTGGATCTGGGTTTTGAGCTGTAAGCCGGGCAGCTGAAAAGCAAGGCAGAAGCATAAAGGCAGGGCGCCGTAATGGCGGCGCCCTGCCTTTGTTTTTATAATCTCCCCTAGCCTAAGGCCGGGATTGCCCGCCCTTATTCTTTGACGGTCTTTTTCACCACCAGCTCCACCTTATTGCTGCGCACCGTCACCACGACATCGTCCGCATAGCGGTCGATGATCGATTTCTCAATGCCTTCCAGCTCCTCGTCCTTGGCTTGCTCCGGCGCGTCCTGCTGATAGCGGCGCATGGACCAGATCATGCTGTCCGGCGAAGGGATAAAGCCGCCCATCATATCGCTGATGCCCATGCCCAGGGCGGCGCTTTCCCCCTGGGCGATCAGGAAAGCGTCGATCACGGCGGAGATCCGGCCTTTCATGCCTTTGGGATAGGTATTGTTTTTCGCCGTGGACAGATCCACAAAGGTATCCAGCTCTTCCAGGCCGATGGGTGCCAGGGCCAGCAGATGCAGTTCATAATCAGGGCCGTCGTTTTCCAGCCAGAACTGGCCGCTAAACGTCTTCAGCACTTCGGCGGTAATGGCGATCTGCTCTTCCGCCAACAGGCGCAGGGTATTGATGCTCTGGGGCTTCAGCCGGTTATAGGCCGCGGCCCGCTCGGTCTCCTCCAGCGCCCCGGCGATATCCCCGGGAAACTGTTTCAGGGTTATGATATCGGATTTCATCTTGATCCTCCCCACCATATATGGTTTTTCAATCACTTTCAGGCTGCCTTCATTATACAGGATAGGGAAGAAAAATACTAGAAAAAATTGCCGGGCTTGCTAGACGCAGGGGATATATTGCCCGGCCAGCCGCCGCCTTTCCGCCAGATAGTCCGGAGAGGGGGGCTTGACCTGGGGAAGCAGATATTCCCGGCCCAGTTTGGCATAGGTATGCAGGCCCAGGCGGTGATAGGGCAGCAGTTCCAGCCGTTCCACCCGGCCCAATTCCCGGCAAAAGCGGGCGGTGGCCAGGATATTCTCGTCGTCATCATTCACCCCGGGGACCAGGGGCATGCGGGCCACCAGCGTCAGCGGCCAGTCCCAGGCAGCCACCCGCCGCAGGTTTTCCAGGATCAGCTGGTTATCCTGGCCGCACCAGAAGCGGTGCCGCTCTGGGTTCATCAGCTTGATATCGGCAAAGAGGGTGTTCAGGTCAGGCAGGGCCTTGGCCACTTCCCGCCAGGGCAAGGCCAGGCTGCTTTCCAGGGCCGTATCGATGTTCAGCCGCCGGGCCTCTTTGAGCAGGGCGGCGGCGAAATCCGCCTGGAGCAGGGGTTCGCCGCCGGAAAGGGTGACGCCGCCGCCGGAATGGAAGAAGAACACCTCGTCCTTGCCGATTTCCGCCATCACTTCCGCCACGGTCATCCGCTGTCCGTAGCTATAGCCTTCGCCCTTCTCGATCTCCGGGGACTGGCTTTCCGGCGTGGAGCACCAGGCGCAGCTTAAGGGGCAGCCTTTGAAAAAGACCACGGTGCGCAGGCCCTCCCCGTCATGGATGGAGGAGCGCTCCAAGCGCAGGATCATGCCGCTTTCCCCCATCATGATACCCCCAGGCTATGCTGGACCGTGCGGGCGATGATCTCGTCCTGCACATCCTTGCCCAGCTCCACAAAGTAGGCGGTATAGCCGGCCACCCGCACCAGCAAACCCCGGTATTGCTCGGGATGGGCCTGGGCCTTGATCAGCTTCTGCTGGTCGATCACATTGAACTGCACATGGTAAACGCCTAAGCTGCACATGCTTTTCAGCAAGGCCATCATCTGGCGGATGCCGTTTTCCGTGGTCAGCAGGCTGTCTTCCACTTTCATATTCAGCAAAGTGCCCTGGACAAAGCGGTCATGGGGCAGATTGGCTACGGATTTCAGCACAGCCGTGGGCCCGCCGAAATCCGTGCCCCCATTGGGGCTGACCCCGTCGGCCAGGGGCTTCCAGGCCCGGCGGCCCGAGGGCAGGGCCCCCACTTCCAGGCCAAAGGGGGTATTGCCGGAGACGGGCAGGATGCCCGGGGTCATCTTGCCGAATTTGCTCTGATAACGCTCCACCTCGTCGGCGATGAAAGTGAACATTTCCCCCACCAGATCATCCACCCGGGGGTCGTCGTTGCCGTATTTAGGCGCGGCGTCGCAGAGGGCCTTGATTTCCGGATAGCCGTCAAAATCCGCTGCCAGGGCCGCCAGCAGGTCCGCCATGGCCACGCTTTTGTCCTCATAAACCAGTTGGCGGATGGCGGCCATGCTGTTCACCAGATCCGCCACGCCGATCATGATGACGCCGTTGCCGCAATTATACTTGGCCCCGCCCACGGAATAATCCAGGCCCTTCTCTATGCACTCCTTGAAGGTGAAGGAGAGGGCGGGCACCGGCCGTTCCTTACCGATCTCATCCAGCAGATGGCTGCCGGCCACCGTGGCGTGGATGATATGGCGGAGCTGGGCCTTCACCGCTTCCTTGAATTCTTCGTAAGTAGCGAAAGAGAGGGGGTCGCCGCTGGAAACCGAGATTTTCTCGCCGCTTTTCCGGCAATAGCCATTGGTCAGGGCCAGCTCGATCACGGAGCCCAGATTGATGTCGGCCAAATCCGTATACTGGCGCAGGCGGCCTTCCAAATTGGTTTCCACGCAGCCGCAGGGATTCCAGTCCCAGGCCTCGGACAGGGGCACGCCTTTGTTCAGCAGCATGCGGATGCCCACCTCGTCGTTATGGAAGGCGGGAAAGCCGGTGCCCATAGCCATCAGCTCCACCACTTTCCGCAGGAAACTGGCCGGGTTCTTGGCCAGATTATAGCGGACGGACAGGGAGGGCTGATAAAGCTGCACCTCCATAGTGGCCTGCAAAATCATGTAGGAGAGGTCGTTCACCGCGTCCCGGCCATATTGGTCAATGCCGCCTACGGTGACATTCTGGAACATGGGATAACCGGCGGCGTATTCGGCGGTCACCGCGTCCTGGAACAAACAGGGCTCGGAAAACTTGATCCACAGGCAGTCCAGCAATTCCTGGGCCTGTTCCTGATCCAGGCGGCCCGCGGCCAGATCCGCCTGGTAATAGGGCCAGAGGTATTGATCCATGCGGCCCGGATTATAGGAAGCGGCGTTTTGCTCCATGAAAATGCAGGTCTGGTAGAAGTAGAGGGACTGCAGGGCTTCCCGGAACGTGGCGGCAGGCTGCTCCGGCACCCGGCGGCAGATAGCGGCGATCTCCGCCAGCTCTGCCCGGCGCAGGGGGTCCGCTTCCTCAGCCGCCATCTGCTCCGCCAGGTCGGCGTAGCGGTTGGCCATGATCACCATGCCCTCCCCCACCATTAAGAGGGCCCGCAGGAAATCATCCTTTTCCAGATCCCCGGGGACAGCCAGATCCAGCTCGGCCCGGCGGGCTTCCACATAGGCCCGGATGCCGGAAACCCCGGCCTGCAGCAGCCAGGTATAGCCGGCAGTGGTCTCGCCAAAGCCCCGCACCCCTTTCCGGTCAATGAACACCACGCCGTTATCCCGGAGCAGGCGCAAATCCTCCGGGATCTGCCGCCGCCACTGCTCGAAATTGGAACGGCCCCGCCAATAGGGCTTCACCACTTCGGTAAAGACCTGCTTATCGGCATCCCGGAGGTAGAAGGGGTCATAGCGGCGGCTGCTCATGGTTTCCAGCTCATTGTCCAGCACAGACCAGCAGCAATCGGCGCAGAGAATGCCCCCCCGCACTTTGGAACCGGCATTGCCCACGATCAGCTCATCGTCCTGGATGAAAATGGTCTTTTCAGAGCATTGCTTACGGAAAGCATAGGCCTTTTTCAGGATCAGGGGCATGTTCTCGTACTCGATAAAACCTTCCGTGAGGATCCGGGCGTTCTCCAAATCCATTTCCGGCCTGATTTCCAGCAGGCGCTGTTTCAGCCTGGCGATACGTTCCAAATAAGCGGCCATGCTCAGCCCTCCTTGATTTGCTTTAATGCCAGCGCCAGCGCGCCGGTGATATGATCGTGATCGAAAATTGCCAAAGCCTCGGCTTCCCGGTTTTCCCGCACCGCCAGGATGATTTGCTCCCAGCCGGCGATGATCTGGTCGATATAATGCTCCTCCCGGTCCTCCGGGGTGACGAAGAGGAGGCCGATGCGGATCAGCTCATCCTGAGCCTGCTGGTAAATACGGTTGATGCGCTGATTGCCCAGCACGCCCACAATGGCCATATGCAGGTCGGTTTCCGCCCGCTCCCGGCTGTAGAGGTCATGGCGGCAGGCCTTGATCCGGAGCAGGCCCTGCTCCATCAGGAAAGAGTAATCCCAGGTTTTGCCCTGGGCAAAGATGCGCCGCATGGCCGGCAGCTCGATCAGGCGGCGGAATTCGTAAAGATCCGCCACATCCTGGCGGCTGATGGCCCGCACCTTGGTTTTCTTGCGGAAATCCGCGGTGAGCCAGCCCTCGTGCTCCAGTCGCTGCATGGCCATGCGCACCGGCATGCGGCTCATATCCAGCTCCTGGGAGAGCCGGGCTTCGGTCAAATCAGAGCCGGGGGCATAGGTCAGGTTGAGGATATTCAGCTTGATCCTGCGGTAAGCCTGCTCCGCCAGGCTCTCCTCCTTGGCCGGGTGGGCAAAGGCGGCTGACAACTGCTGTTCCATTCCATCACCTCAATATCCCAAATCTATTTTGATATCCTAAAATTAATATAGCATGCCTTCCACTTACTGTCAATAGCCGGAAAATAAAAAGCGCCCCCTGCTTTTTCAAGAGCAGGGGGCGCTTCCGGGCAGCAGTCTTAATGCGTATAGTCGATAAACTTAACCGTGTCCGGCAGATCCTCCACAATGATCTCCTTCATTTTCTTGGCAAAGGGGCAGGGATAGCCGATCGGGTTTCCCCGCTGGATGCAGGAGGCAAAAACAATCGTATCCGCGCCCCGCTTCACCAATTCCCTGGCTCTGAGAACCGCCTTCTTGGCCGGGCAGCCGCCGCAATTGATAAAACCGACGATTTCTATTTCTTCTTCAACCCCGGCAAAAGCGCCTTTCCTTTCTTTGATCATCTTGAAGTCGGTGGTCCCCGGACAATAGTCTTCGGTTTGCGCGCATCTGATAATACCTATTTTCATTCCTCTAATCCCTCCGATAGTCTTCAGTAATTTTCCGCTGTTTAAGTAGCCGTCAGCCAGCAGGCGGCCTTATGGGCGGGGTTGATCAGGGTTTCCGCTGGCCGGCGGCGCAGGCAAATATTCATACATTCCGGGCAGCGCAGGGCAAAGGCGCAGCTCTCCGCCGCCTGAGGCCGTTCCCCAGGCTGACCGGGCAAGGGCTGGAGCCGGGCTTTACCGCCCAGGCCCGGCTGGGCCGCGGCAGCCAGCAAACCCTTGGTATAGGGGTGCCGGGGGCGGTAATAAATTTCCGCCGCGCTGCCCTGTTCCATGACCCGGCCGGCGTACATCACCGCTACCTGCTCTGCCAAAGCGGCCACGGAAGCCAGGTCATGGCTGATCAGGATCATGGCCATGGCCCGCTCCCGCCCCAGCCGCCGCAGCAAATGGATGATTTGGGCCTGCACCGTGGCATCCAGGGCCCCGGTGGGCTCGTCGGCGATCAGCAATTGGGGGGAACCGGCCAGGGCCAGGGCGATCAGCAGCCGCTGTTGCTGGCCGCCGGACAGCTGGTGGGGATACTTGGCCAGATAATCCTGGGCCGGGCTTAAACCCACCTGGGCCAGCAATTCCACTGCCCTGAGCCGGGCGGCGGCGCCAGGCCCCTGCCCGGCCAAAGCCTCCCGGAGCTGATTGCCCACGGTATAGAGGGGATCCAGGCTTTCCAGGCTGTTTTGGCTGATCAGGGCCAGATGGCGGCGGCGCAGCAGCCGGAGCTGATCTGGGTGCATCTCCCAGATATCCCGCTCCTGGAACAGTACCCGGCCCCTGAGCACCCGGCCGCCAGGGGGCAGCAGACCCAGCACAGCCCGGGCCAGGGTACTTTTGCCGCAGCCGCTTTCCCCCACCAGGCCCAAAACCTGGCCCGCCGCCAGCTGCAGGCTGCCCCGATCCACAGCCGGCTCATAGCCAGCCGCCTGGGCAAAACCCACGGATAAGCCGTCGATGTCCAATAGCGGCGGCGGCGCGCCATACATGCTCATGCCTTTGC
>DAIMZM010000020.1:0-27583 GCA_036733985.1 Bacillota bacterium | reverse complement strand
CCCCCGCCATTGCTGCGCAAATCATTGACCAGGGTGCTGATCTCCCCCTTGGCCAGCAGCTCATTATAGAGGTTGACAAAATCGTCGGCAGTCTGCTCATTGAAATCATAGACGCAGATATAAGCGGTGCCGGGCGCTTCCTCAATCCGCTCCCCAGCCACGGATTCCGAGTGTATCATCTCCCGCACCAGGGTCACGTCGTAAGTCTCGGCGCTGTTTTCCCGGCGCAGGGTCAGGGTCACCGCTTCCCCGGCTTCCCCCCGGATGCGCAGGGCCGCCAAAGCGCTGTCCAGGCCGTCCAGGCTGGTCCCATTCACCGCCAGGATCACATCCCCCGGCTGGATGCGGCCGTCCCGGGCCGCGGGGGCCCCCCGGATCAGGCCGTAAACCACCACTTCCTCCTGGTCATTATCGATCATCGACACGCCCACGCCGCCGAATTCGCCCTGATATTCGTCGAACATCAGCTCATATTCTTCCTGGCCGAAGTAGTAGGAATAATTATCCCGCAGCTCCTGGATATGCTGGGATACCACCGCCTGGGCCGTGCCCAGGCAGCCGGTGATATCATAGCCGGAGGCCTCCGCGCTGGCCAGGGCGCAGCCGGGACAGAGGCAGAGCAGCAGGCTGATCAGCAAAACAATGGTTTTTTTCATTGACCCTCCTCATCAGGGGTTCAGATAATTGTAGGGATCCACCGCGTTGCCGTCCTGCCGCACCTCAAAATGGAGGTGATTGCCGGTGCTGGTGCCGGTGGTGCCCACATAGCCGATGGTATCCCCCCGCACCACCGAGTCGTCCACGGCGAACGAGCCATAGGCGCTCATATGGCCGTAGAGGGTGACGATGCCGTTACCGTGGTCGATCATCACGCAATTGCCATAGCCCCCGTTCCAGCCGGAAAAGAGGATGATCCCCTCCGCCGCCGCGTAAATGGGCGTGCCCCCGTCGGCGGCGATATCGATGCCCGCATGGTAGCGGGTATCGCCGTAAACCGGATGGGTGCGGTAGCCGAATTCGCTGGTCACATAGGTCCAGCCGCTGGGCAGGGGCCAGCCCAGCACCCCGCCGAAGGTGAGCAGATTATTGGCGCTGGCCAGCAGGGCGCGGATATCGTCCCCTATCGCCTGGGACTGGGCTTCCAAAGCCGCTTCCGCCGCTTCCATCTCCGCCACATTGATATTGGCAGCCGCCAGGGCCGCGTCATAGTCGTTCTTCTTTAACTGCAGGTCGGTTTTTTTATCCTGCTGTTCATGCTCCGCGATGACCAGTTCGTTCCGGGCCTGTTCCAGGCCGGCCTTTTTCTCCGCGATGATGGCCCGCTCTTCCTTGATCTGTTCCAGCAGCGCCTGATCCTGGTCCATGATGCGCTGGGTCATATCGAAAACCACCAGGAAATCCTCAAAGCTGTCCGTCTCAAAGATCACGTCCAGCAGGCTGATTTCCCCGTACATATAGAGGTTGACCACCCGCTGCTCCAAGAGGGCCTGGCGCTCTGCCAGGCGGGCTTCCGCGTCAACGATCTGGGCTTCGGCAACGGTGATCTGGCCGGTGGCCTCGTCGATGGCGGCCTGGGTAATAGTGATCTGCTCCTGGATGATGCGCATCTCATTTTCCAGGGAAGCGATCCGCACCATCAGATTATCCGCCTGGCCCTGGAAAGCCGCTTTCTGATCCTGGGCCTGTTCCAGGGCAATCTCCGTCTGCTTCATCTGCTCCCGGAATTCCGCCAGCTTATCTTTATCCGCCGCCGCCTGCTGCCTGACCTCTTCCAGGGAAGAAGCCTCCGCGGTTAGCCAGGGCCCGGCGGCGAAAAGGCAGACGGCTGCCGCTGCTATCAGTATTAATATGTAGGTCAGTTTTTTATGCATCGCGTCGCCTCCAAAAACCCTCATCTACACATCCAGAAAGCGGGTTAAGGGGATGGAACTGCCCACAGCGCCCAGCACCAGGCCGGAACCCAGGGTGAAGGCTGCCGCGGGCCGCCAGATTTCAGCCAGGGTCAGCACTTTGACAAAAGGCAGGCCGGCGGCCAGATAATCCGCCGCGCTGCCATAAAGAGCCAGCACCAGGGTAAGGGCCAGGCCCGCACCGGTCAGCCCCAGGAGCAATCCTTCCAGGAAGAAGGGCCAGCGGATGAAGGCATTGGTGGCGCCCACCCATTTCATGATCATGATTTCCTTTTTCCGGGTCTGGATGGTCAGCCGGGTGGACATGGCGATCAGCACCACGCCGGAAATGGCCAGCAGGGCCATGATGGCCAGGCCGATCTTGCGCAGGGTATTGGTGAGGGCAAACAGCTTTTCCACGGTGCCTGCCCCGTATTTCACTTCGCTGACGCCCTCCACCAGCGCTGCCGCCTGGGCAATGGACGTCACCTGTTCCGGGTCTAAGGCGGTGATGGAGAACAGATCAGGCAGGGGGTTCACCCCGCCTAAGCTGGCCACCAGGTCTTCGACATTATAGCGTTCCTGCAGATCCAGAATACCCTCGTCCTTGGAGACGAACTCCACCTTGGACACCCCTTCGATCCAGGAGAGCTCCTTTTCGATGCCCAGGCGCTGGCCGCTGGTGACGCTGTAATCCAGATAAGCCACCACCCGCACATTGTCTTCCACCTGCACGGCGTTGGCGTCGATATTCTGCAGCAGCATCCAGAAAAAGCTGCCCAGGAAGAGGGCGATGGTAATGGTCAGCACAGCGGCAAAAGTCATCCAGCCGTTATTGCGCATGGATTTGAAGCATTGGGGCCCGATATAACGAAAGCTGGATAATTTCACAGGTTCCACCCCCCTACCGCGTCGCTGATCAGCCGGCCGTTGGACAGGGCCAGCACCCGTTTATTTAATTTATCCACGATAATTTTGTCATGGGTGGCCATAATAATGGTGGTGCCCTCGCTGTTGATATCCATAAACAGCTTGATCAGCTCTTCGGAGGTGCGGGGGTCCAGATCGCCGGTGGGCTCGTCGGCAAAGAGGATCAGGGGATTGTTGATGATGGCCCTGGCCACCGCCACCCGCTGCTGCTCGCCGCCGGATAAATGCATCACATTATCCTGCTCCCGGCCGGAGAGGCCCACCCGTTCCAGCACCGCCGGAACCCGTTGCTTGATCTCGCACCAGGGCCGCTCCACCGCCTTTAAGGCAAAGCTCACATTATCAAAGACCGTGCCCTTCTCCATCAGGCGGAAATCCTGGAACACCACGCCGGTATTGCGGCGCAGGCGGACGATTTCCGGCGTGGTCAGCCGGATCACGCTGCGGCCGCCGATCAGGATTTGCCCGGCGGTGGGCATTTCTTCCCGGAACAACAGGCGGATCAGGGTGGATTTCCCCGCGCCGGAAGCCCCGGTCAAAAAGACGAATTCCCCATAATCCACTGCCAGATTGATATCGGACAGGGCAATGATCCCGTTTTTGTAGACCTTTCCGACATTTATGGTCTGGATGAGCATGATTACCTCCCGATCCCGTATTAAGGGCGGTTTTTCGCCAAATGTGATATTTCCACACCGCTACCACATATCCTGCCGTTACACAAAAAATTCACAACATCTTGTAGCAGGGTTCAGCAGGCCGGCTGGGGCCGGGGCAGGAATTTATCTTTCTCCGGGGAATATATTAGCAGAGCACATTTATCCTATTTTTACATGACCACAATTCTATACAAGAGGTGAGGCTTATGTTAGTCAACTACAAGTCCAGGAATCTGGAAATCAGCGATGCGCTCAAGGAGTATACGGAAAAGCGGCTGTCTAAATTTGATAAACTGATCGGAGCCCAGGAAGCCACGGTTACCATGCGCTGCGTCAAAGACCGGCAGCGGCTGGAGATCACCATCCCTTATAACGGCGTACTGATTCGGGGCGAAGAAGAAGGCTACGATATGTATACCTGCATCGACAATGTGACGGAGAAGCTGGAAAGCCAGATCCACAAATACCGCACCCGCCTGATCAAGCGGGGCCGGGGGGCCAAGGATACGCTGCCGGATACGCCGGAGCAGCATTGGCAGGAAGACGATCAGCCGGTCAGGACCAAGACTTTCACCACCAAGCCCATGCCCGTGGAAGAAGCCATCATGCAGATGAACCTGCTGGGCCACAGCTTTTTCGTGTTCATCAACAGCCAGGGCAATGTGGTCAATGTGCTCTATCGCCGCAAGGATGGCGAATACGGCTTACTCACGCCGGAAATGTAATGACTGCTAAAGCTGTCAAGCAACGGAGCCGCCCTTTGGGGCGGCTCTTTTTGTTTTGGCTTGGACGGCTGAAATTAAGAGAGGCCCGGGGCCGGAGAGGACATGAGGACTTACTTCCCGGCGGCGGCCTAGTGAGCGGAGCGAACGGTCCAGCCGCAGAGAGAAGCATCTATGGCCGCCACCTTGGCGTATGGAAGGAGCCCGGGGCCCGTCTCTATTCCTCGCCCAGCTTCCGGTAGCCCTCGTAGCGGTCGATGGCTTGTTTTTCCGCTTCGGCGAACAATTCTTGGGCATGCGCCGGGAAGGTGATGTCCAGGGCGGCGTAGCGGGTCTCGCCCCGGAGGAAGTCCTGAAAGTCCAGCTGGGGCGCTTTGCTGTCCAGGCTGAATTTACGCCCGGGCAGGGCGGGGTTGTAGCGGAAGAGGGTCCAATAGCCGGCTTCCACCGCTTTTTTCATCTCCGCCTGCACCTGGTTCATACCGGCTTTGATGCCATGGGCAATGCAGGGGGTATAGGCCACGATCACCGCCGGGCCCGGATAGGCCTCCGCCTCGCTGATGGCCTTGACCAGCTGATTCATATCCGCGCCCATAGCCACGGAAGCCACGTAGCAATTGGGATAGCCCATCATCAGCCGGGCCAGATCCTTCTTGGGGCTTTGCTTGCCCGCGGCCTGGAACTGGGCGGTGGCCCCCAAGGGCGTGGCCTTGGAGCTTTGGCCGCCGGTATTGGAATAAACCTCCGTATCCACCACGAAGACGTTCACATCCTCGCCGGTGGCGATCACATGATCCAGGCCGCCGTAGCCGATATCATAGGCCCAGCCGTCGCCGCCGTACATCCAGACGGTCTTCTTGGCCAGTTGATCCCGGTGGGCCAGGATATCCCGGCGGCATTCATCAGCCCGCCCGCTCAGGGCAGCCTGTTCCAAAGCCGTGGCCAGCGCCTGGCTGGCCGGGCCGGAAGCCTTGATATCCGAATAGGTGTCCCGCCACTGGTCGATGGCTAAGGCCAGCTCCGGAGCCAGCTGCCGCAATTCTTCAGCCACGGCCCGGATCCGGGCCCGCTGCTGCTTTACCGCCAGGGCCATGCCTAAGGAGAATTCGGCGTTGTTCTCGAACAGGGAATTGCTCCAGGCCGGGCCGTGGCCTTGCCGGTTCACGGTATAGGGGATAGAGGGCATGGGGCTGCCCCAGGCCTGGGAGCAGCCGGTGGCATTGGCCCAATAAATCTTATCGCCGAACAGCTGGGTCAGCAGCTTGGCGTAAGGGGTCTCGCCGCAGCCGGCGCAAGCGCCGGAGAATTCCAAGAGGGGCTGGCGGAACTGGCTGCCCTTCACGGTGGCCGGATCAAAGGCCCCGGTTTTCTCCTTGAGGGTCAGGCCGTAATCCCAGCTCTCCCCGAATTCCGCCACCTCTGCCGTCGGCAGCATCGCCAAGGCCGCGGCCGGGCAGACGCTGGCGCAATTGCCGCAGCCGGTGCAGTCCGCCTTGCTCACCTGCAGGCTGTACTGATATGCCCGCAAGCCCTTGCCCTTGGCCGGAACCAGGCCGAAGCCTTCCGGCGCGGCAGCCGCTTCCCCTGCATCCAGCAGATAGGGGCGGATCACCCCATGGGGGCAAACATAGGAGCAGCGGTTGCATTGAATGCATTTGCCGCTGTCCCAAACCGGGATCTCCTGGCCCACGCCCCGCTTTTCATAGGCGGTAGCGCCCAGGGGCATGGTGCCGTCGCTGTAGTCCAGGAAGGCGGAAACCGGCAGGCTATCGCCTTCCTGGGCATTCAGGGGTTCCAGAATATTTTTGATAAAATCCGGCCTGGGCCCGGGTTCCGGGGCGGGCGCGGCCTTGGCGTCCAGCCAGTTTTCCGGCACGTCCACCAGGGTGATGCCGTTGATGCCCCGGTCAATGGCGGCGCAATTCAGGGCCACTACCTCCGGCCCTTTTTTGTGGAAACTCTCTTCCACCGCCGCCTTCATATAGCCCACCGCCTCGTCCAGGGGGATGATCTCCGCCAGGGCAAAGAAGGCGGCCTGCAGCACCATGCTGGCATGATTGCCCAAGCCCAGCTCCTTGGCAATGCCATTGGCGTCGATGATAGCGAATTTGATCCGGTTCGCCGCCAGATAGCGCTTGACAGCCGCCGGCAGCTTCTGACTCAGCTCCCCTTTCTGCCAATCGCAATTCAGCAGGAAAGTGCCGCCGGACTTCAGTTCGCTGATGATATCGTATTTATCCAGATAGCCCTGGTTATGGCAGGCGATGAAATCCGCCCGCTTGACTAAGTAAGTGGATAAAATCGGGGTTTTGCCAAAGCGCAGATGGGATTTGGTTACCCCGTAGCTCTTTTTGGTATCGTATTCAAAATAGGCCTGAGCATAAAGGGGCGTGTTTTCGCCAATGATCTTAATGGAATTCTTATTCGCCCCCACCGTGCCGTCGGAGCCCAGGCCCCAGAATTTGCAGCTGACCGTGCCGGGATGGGCCACCTGGAAATCCGTAAGCGGCAGGGAAAGATGGGTCACATCATCCCGGATGCCGATGGTGAAGCCGTTGCGGGGGGTATCCTGCTCCAGATTATCGAATACCGCCTTGACCTGGGCCGGGTCCGTATCCTTGGAGCTGAGGCCGTAGCGGCCGCCCACGATCAGGGGCGCGTCCGCGTCGTTGACAAAGGCGGTGCAAACATCCTGGTACAGGGGTTCGCCGGCAGCGCCCATTTCCTTGCAGCGATCCAGCACGGCAATGCGCTTTACGGTGCGGGGCAGGGCTTCCACCAGGCGGCGGCTGGAGAAGGGCCGGTAGAGATGCACCTGCAGATAGCCGACCTTTTCCCCCAGGGCATGCAGGCTGGAGACGGTTTCCCGGATCGCCCCGGATACCGAGCCCATGGCCACGATCACCCGCTCCGCGTCAGGGGCGCCGTAATAATTGAACAAACGATAGTCCCGGCCGGTCAGGCCGGAAATTTTGGCCAAATAGCCCTCCACCAGCTCAGGCAGCTGGTCATAATAGCGGTTATTGGCTTCCCGGAATTGGAAATACACATCCGGGTTCTGCAC
This sequence comes from Bacillota bacterium, assembly GCA_036733985.1. Classification (GTDB taxonomy): domain Bacteria; phylum Bacillota; class Dehalobacteriia; order UBA4068; family UBA4068; genus DAIMZM01. The sequence goes on along the minus strand of DAIMZM010000020.1, from coordinate 20,319 downwards.
CGTGTTGCGCAAGGTGGGATGCTCCGGGTTCAAAGCGGCTGCCCGGAATCGCTCCACCGCCTGCCAGTTCAGCAGCTTGCCCCATTCCGCGTAAGGGATAGCTTCGATCTTCTGTATCTCATGGCTGGTGCGGAAACCGTCGAAAAAATGCATAAAAGGGATGCGGCTGTCAATGGCGGCCAGATGGGCGGCCACGGCCAGATCCATCACTTCCTGCACCGAGCCGGAGCTGAGCATGGCCCAGCCGCATTGGCGGCAGTTCATCACATCGCTATGATCGCCGAAGATGGACATGGCATGGGTGCCCACGGTGCGGGAAGCCACATGCAGCACCCCGGGCTGGCGGACGCCGCTGATCCGGTGCAGCACCGGTATCATCAGCATCAGCCCCTGGGAGCTGGTAAAAGAGGCGCCAAAAGCCCCGGCCTCCAAAGCCCCGTGCACCGCGCCGATGGCCCCGGCCTCGCTCTGCATTTCCACCAAGGTCACGGTCTGGCCGAAGAGGTTCTTTCGCCCCTGGGCCGACCATTCGTCGGTTTTCTCCGCCATGGGCGAGCTGGGCGTGATCGGGTAGATCGCCGCGATATCCGTAAAGGCATAAGCCGCGTAAGCCGCCGCTTCATTGCCGTCCACCACCATCAAAGGCCTGTCTCTGTTCATATCGTTTGACTCCTATGTCTAAACTTAAAGCCGCTGCCTATAAACGCCAAAGGCTAACCCCCGGCGATAGGGAAAGCAGCGCCGAAACCTGCTTATCCGTATATTTTGCCATTAATACGGCCTAAAGTCAAGTTAAACGCAAAAAGACTGAAAAAGCGCGGGGCCATCATATCGGCGTAGCGCGGGGGCATGGGGCCGCGGAAGGGCATGGGGGCTTCCCGGCAGCGGCTGTCTGGTAAGCAGAGCGAACGGTCCAGCCGCGGAGGGAAGTACCCATGTCCGTACCCCCGGCGTATTGCGGGAGCCTAATTTTTGGCCCCTGCCTTGCGGATGGTTTATCTTCATGCTAAGATAGTCGTAACAACGATTAAAAACCCGATGACGAGGAAGATGATGAAAACGATTTATCTGGATAATGCCGCCACCGCCTTTCCCAAAGCGCCGGGGGTGGGGCAGGCCATGGCGGATTATATTGCCCATAGCGGTGTGAATGTGAACCGGGGCGCTTATCAGACAGCGGTTGACCTGGCCTTGCAAGTGCTGGAAACCCGGGGGCTGCTCTGCCGCCTGTTCAACTTTCCCCACCCGGAAACCCATGCGGTATTCACCCCCGGCGCCACCTATGGCCTGAACCTGATCTTAAAAGGCTATCTCCGGCCCGGCGACCATGTGATCGTCGGCAGCCTGGAGCATAACGCGGTGATGCGCCCCCTGCATGATTTGGCCCAGGCCGGGGTGGCCTTTTCCCGCCTCCCCGCCGACCGGGAAGGCCGCACCCAAGCCCGGGATCTGCTGCCCCTGCTCCGGGCCAAGACCCGGCTGGTGCTGGTCAGCCATGCTTCCAATGTCAGCGGCGGCCTGCTGCCCCTGGCGGAACTGGCCCGGCTCTGCCAAGAGCGGGGCCTGCCCCTGGCGGTGGACGGGGCCCAGACCGCCGGGCATTATCCCCTGGATTTTGAAGCCCTTTCCCTGGCCGCCCTGGCTGTTCCCGGCCATAAGGGCCTGCTGGGCCCCCAGGGCATAGGGGCGCTGCTTTTGGCCCCGGATTTCGCCGGCCAGCTTTGCCCCCTGATCAGCGGCGGCACCGGCAGCGCTTCGGACAGCGAAGCCCAGCCGGCGTATATTCCCGACCGTTTCGAATCCGGTACCCAGAACCTGCCCGGCATCATCGGTCTCCGGGCCGCTTTAAGCTTTGTGCTGGAACAGGGCGTGGCTGAGCTGGGCAAAAAAGAAGCAGCCCTGACCCAACAGCTGCTGGAAGGCCTGGAAGGGCTGCCCCTCCGCCTGATCGGGCCTCAGGACATTGGCCAGCGGGTAGGCGTGGTCTCAATAGATTTCCACAACCTGGATAACGCGGAAGCTGCCTTCCGCCTGGAGCAGGAGTTTGGCGTGCTAACCCGCTGCGGCCTTCACTGCGCCCCCAATGCCCACAAGACTTTTGCCACCTTTCCCCAAGGCACAGTGCGCTTTTCCCCCGGCTGGGCCAGCACGGAGCTGGAAATTGAACAGGCCCTGGCCGCCATCCGCGAAGTGGCCAAGGGGTGAAAGACGAAAACCTTAAAACCGTTCTTCTTTTATAAAAGAAGAACCAAGAAAATTTTACAGGAGGGGTTGCGGCAAGACGCCGCGCTCCCGCTGAAAGACTATTTTATTATAAAAAGATTATTTGATAAATCCTTAACTACTCCGTTATCTAAACCATCTAAAATCACTTTAAAATTCTTTTGGTCCTTTTCTTATAAGAAAAGGACGGTTTAAAAAAATCAATACTCAAAACCCCCGCCTGTGGATAAAAGGCGGGGGTTTGTGCTGTCGCAAAGGCGTTTGCTTTTATTCCAATTCAAAAGCGCCGGTATAGAGCTGGTAGTATTTGCCTTTCTGGGCCAGCAGTTCCTCATGGCCGCCCCGCTCGATGATCTCGCCCTGTTCCAGCACCATGATGGCCTTGGCGTTCCGCACGGTGGATAAGCGGTGGGCGATCACGAACACGGTGCGGCCTTCCATCAGCTGATCCATGCCTTTTTCGATCAGGGCTTCGGTGCGGGTATCAATGCTGCTGGTGGCTTCGTCCAGGATCAGCACCGGCGGATCGTTCACCGCTGCCCGGGCAATGGCCAAAAGCTGGCGCTGGCCCTGGGAAAGGTTGGCCCCGTCGCCGATCAGCACCGTCTCATAGCCTTTGGGCAGGTGGCGGATGAAATAATCCGCATTGGCCAGCTTAGCGGCTTGGATGCAATCTTCGTCCGTGGCGTCCAAGCGGCCGTAGCGGATATTCTCCATCACCGTGCCGGTGAAAAGATGGGTATCCTGCAGCACCATGGCCAGGGAGCGGCGCAGGTCTTCCTTCTTGATCTGGCGGATATCAATGCCGTCATAGGTGATAACGCCGTTGTCGATCTCATAGAAACGGTTGATCAGGTTGGTGATGGTGGTTTTGCCCGCGCCGGTGGCGCCCACAAAGGCGATTTTCTGCCCGGGTTTGGCAAAAAGGCTGACTTTTTTCAGCACGGTTTCGCCAGGCACATAGCTGAACACTACCTCCTGGAAGCGCACATCCCCGGAAAGACGGGTCAGCTTTACGCCGCCCTCCGGCAAAGCCTGCTTCCAGGCCCAAAGCCCGGTGCGGCAAGGGGATTCCTGCAAGTTGCCCCGGTGATCCGCGGTCACGTTGACTAGGGTGACGGTGCCCGGATCCTGCTCCACCGGCTCATCCAGGAAGCGGAAAATCCGCTCCGCCCCGGCCAGGCCGGTCAGAATGCTATTGAATTGCTGGGAGACCTGGGAAACCGGCTGGGTGAAATTGCGGGTATAAAGGAGGAAGCTGCCGATGGCGCCCAAATCCATGCGCCCGGTCATCACCAAGAGCGCGCCGGCGGTGGCGGTCAGGGCATAGTTCAGGTAGGAAAGGTTGCCGATGATGGGCATAAGGATATTGGCAAAGGTGTTGGCGCTTTTGGCCGCTTCCCGCACCTGGTCGTTGAGCCGGTCAAAACCGGCCTTGGTTTCCGGCTCATGGCAGAACACCTTCACCACCTTAACCCCGGTGATCATCTCCTCAATATAGCCGTTCAGGCTGCCCAGCTCTTGCTGCTGGCGGATGAAAAAGCCGGCGGAACGGCCCCCCACCTTTTTCATGGCCAGGAGCATCAGGCCCAGCATGATCAGGACCAGCAGGGTCAGCAAGGGCGAGAGCACCAGCATCACCACGAAAATGCTGGAAACCGAGAGAAAAGCCCCGGCCAGCTGGGGCAGGCTGTTGGTGAGCATTTCCCTTAAAGCGTCGGTATCATTGGTATAGCGGCTCATGATCTCCCCATGGGGGTGCGCGTCGAAGAAACGCAGCGGCAGCTTCATCATATGGGCGTGCATATCGATGCGCAATTGGCGGAGGATATTGCTGGCCACGCCGATCATGATCCGGCTCTGGAGATAAGCGGCAGCCACCCCGGCCAGGTAAATGCCGGCCATAATCAGCAGCAAATGGCTGAAGCCGGTCAGATCCGGGTTTTCAGTGCCGATCAGAGGCACGATATACTGATTGATAAAGGGCTTCAGCAAATAGGTGCCGGCCACGCCGGAAAGGGTGCTGGCGATGATGCAGGCCAAAACCAGGGCCAGCTGCCAGCGGAAGCCCAGGGTATAGCGGAGAATGCGCTTGATCGCGCCTTTGGCGTCCGCCGGGCGCTGATGTTTGCCATGCCTGCCTCTGCCCTGAGGGCCTTGGGGCGCGCTCATTCCGCCACCTCCTTGCTTTGGGCCGCGAAAACCTCTTGGTAAATCTCGCTGCTTTGCAGCAGCTCCTCATGGGTACCCCGGGCAACGATCCGCCCTTCATGCAGCACCAGAATCTGGTCCGCCTCCATGACGGAGCTGATCCGCTGGGCAATGATGATGGCGGTAACATGGGCCAGCTCCCGGCGGAAGGCGGCCCGGATCGCCGTGTCCGTGGCTGTATCCACCGCGGAGGTGCTGTCGTCCAGGATGATGATTTTCGGCTTTTTCAGCAAGGCCCGGGCAATGGTCAGGCGCTGCTTCTGGCCGCCGGAAAGATTGACCCCGGCCTGGCCCAGCAGGGTTTGGTACCCTTCGGGGAAGCTCATGATAAAGTCATGGGCCTGGGCGGAGCGGGCCGCGGCTTCGATCTCCGCCTGCGTCGCGTCCGGATTGCCCCAGCGCAGGTTTTCTTCAATGGTACCGGAAAAGAGCAGATTGTTCTGGAGCACCATGGCCACCTGATCCCGCAGCACCTTTAAAGGATACTCCCGTACGTCATGGCCACCTACCAGCACCTGGCCGGCGGTGGCGTCGTAAAGCCTGGGTATCAGCTGCACCAGGGTGGATTTGGCGCTGCCGGTGCCGCCGATGATGCCCACGGTTTGCCCGGATTTGATCTCCAGGTCGATCTCCTTCAGGTTTAGACGCTCCCGGTCTTTGGCATAGCTGAAATCCACTTGGCGGAAGACAACGGAACCGTCCGCCACCTGGGGAAAACTGTCTCCCGCCGGGTCTTTGATCTCGGTTTCTTCATCCAGCACTTCTTCAATGCGCTTCAGGGAAGCCCAGGAGATCAATACCATAATAAAGACCATGGAAATCATCATCAGGGAAATGAGGATCTGGCCGATATAGCTGATAAAGCTGAACAGTTCCCCCACCAGCAGGGTACCGCCGATGATCTGCTGGCCGCCGAACCAGATGATGGCGATGATGCAGGCATACATGGTGAACATCATCACCGGCATATTGACGATGACCACTTTCTCGGCCCGGAGCTGGTAGCGGCGCAGCTCAGTGGCTGCCTGGCGGAAGCTTTCCGTCTCATGGCCTTCCCGGACAAAGGCTTTGATCACCCGGATGGCGGTGAGCTTTTCCTGCAGCGCCCCGTTCATGGCGTCGTATTTTTCCAGCATTTTGGTGAAGCGGGGATGGGCCGTACGCATGATCAGGGCCAAGGCCAGGGCCAGCACGGGAATGGCCACCAGGAAGACGGCGGAGAGCCGGGCATTGATGCGCAAGGTCATCACGGTGGCGGCCACCAGCATCACCGGGGCCCGCACCAGCAAACGGGTGACCATCATGAAGGCCATCTGGGTATTGCTGATATCCACGGTCAGCCGGGTGATCAGGCTGGCGGTACTGAATTTATCGATATTGGCAAAAGAGAAATCCTGCAGCTTATAGAACAGCCCCTGCCTGAGGTTCCGGGCAAAGCCGGTGGAAGCCATGGCGGCAAAGCGGCCGGACAGCACGCCGAAGGCCAGGGCCAGCATGGCCAAGCCCACCATTTGCAAGCCGAGGAGCAGCACATAATCCATATCCCCATTGGCAATGCCGATATCGATGATCCGGCTCATCAGGAAGGGGATAAACACTTCCAGCAGGGTTTCCAGCGCCACAAAGACAGAGGTGAGGACAGCGGCCAAGCCATGGCCTTTCACCGCAGGCAATAATTTTTTAATCATAACTTAATCCTAAACCATTTCCTAAAAATAAAGAGAATATGACGGCTAACCCAGCATGTCATATCATAGTACACGAATATTAATTTATAGTAAACTGTTTTTTTTGCCTCAATATTTTTTCAGCTCAATCCTTAAAGATCCGGCCGTTTTTGATCTGCCATTTAGCCCCGGCCCGCACCGGGCAAGCCCCGTCCACGGCGCTGATAAAAGTCTGGGTCTTGCCGCTGACCAGGCTGATGATTTGCCGCCGCCGGTCCTCATCCAGCTCGGAAAGGACGTCGTCCAGCAGCAGCAGGGGGTATTCCCCGGTCAGGACTCTGGCCAGCTCCAGCTCAGCCAGCTTCAAGGCCAAGGCCAGGGTGCGCTGCTGGCCCTGGCTGGCATAATCCCGGGCCGGGCGGTCATTGAGCAGCACCAGCAAATCATCGCGGTGAGGGCCTATGAGGGTCAGGCCCCGGGCCAGCTCCGCCTGGCGCAGCCGGGCCAGCTCCTGGCCAAAAACCGCCGCCAGCTCCTCTTTGTCCAAAGCCCCGGCCGCCTTGGCTAAAAGCTGGTCCTGATAAACCAGGGCCAGGGTTTCCCCGCCGGACAAGCGGCTGTGCAGCTCCGCGGCTAACGGGATCAGCTGGGCCACGGTGCGCTGGCGGCCGGCAATCACCGCGCTGCCATAAGCGGTCAGTTGCCGGTCCCAGGCCGCCAGCTCTTCCGGAACCTGGTTTCCCCCGGCTTTTTTCAGGCAGGCGTTCCGCTGCTTCAGCACATGATTGTAGCTGAGCAGCAGGCGGCAGTATTCCCGCTCGTTTTGGGACATCTGCCGGTTCAGGTAGCGCCGCCTGTGCTCCGGCCCGGCTTTCACCAGGTAAATATCTTCCGGCGCAAAGACCACGCTGTGGAAAAGGCCCACCACATCGGTGAGCCTCTTTTTCGGCTGGCCGTTCACGGTCCATTTCCGCTTTTTCTCCCGGGAATAAGCGGCGGAAATCCGGAGCTGGCCCTGGGTTTCGCTTTCCCCTTCGCTTTCCAGGTAAAAGTAATCCTGCTCATAGCGGATCAGCTCCTGATCCAGGGCGGAACGGAAGGAGGAAGCCATGCCCAGATAGGAAACCGCTTCCAGCAAATTTGATTTGCCCTGGGCATTGGCGCCGTAAATTAAATTGACTTCCGGATCCGGCAGCAGCTCCTCCCGGCTATAATTGCGGAAATTGTCCAGCCTTAAGCGTTTCAGCAGCATCAGCGTCCTACCCGTATCGGCAGCAGCAAATAAAGATACTGCTGGTCTTCTCCTTCCGGCAAAATCACCCCCGGGGTATTGGGCCCGGTGAAGCGCAGGCGCACCTGCTCGCCGTCGATGACCTTTAAGGCGTCCAGCAAATAGCGGACATTATAATTGATCTCAAACAGCTGGCCGCTGACCATGGCCGGCAGCTCTTCATTGATGCGGCCCTCGTCCGGGGTTTCGGCGCTGATGCGGCAGCCCTGCTCTTCCAGGGACAGGCAGACCGTATGATTTTTCTGGCTGGCATTTTGCGAAATCAAAGCCGCCCTTTCCAGGCTGTCCATCAGGCCCCGTTTATCCGCGGCCATTTCCGTGACGAACAGCTCCTCTTTCGGGATCACCTGCTGATAATCCGGATATTGGCCCATAATCAGGCGGCTGGCAAAGGTCAAATTAGCGAAGCTGAAGAAAGCCTGATTCTGCCCGGCCCGTACTACTATCTGCTCGTCATCGTTTACAGCCAGCCGGGCCACTTCCTGCAGCACCCGGCCGGGCAGCAGCAGGCTGGCCTGGCCTTCACCCATGGCCAAACCCTTGCCCCGGGCCAGGCGGTGGGTGTCGGTGGCCACCATCTCCACGCTGTCCTGGTTAAAGATCACCAGCACGCCGGTGAAAACCGGCCTTAGTTCATCCGCTGCCGCGGCAATGGCCACCTGGCGGATCAAACGGCGGAACACCACTGCCGGCGCCCGGAAACAGCCGTCGCTTTCCCTGGGTTCAGGCAGCAGAGGGAATTCCTCCGGCGGCATCATGGGCACAAAGGCCCGGGATTTGCCATAGACCAGCTCCAATTGCTGGCCGCCTTGGCTGGTGAGGATCTCCACCGGTCCGTTGGGCAGCAGCCGCACCAATTGGGCCAGCTTTTTGCCGGGGGTGGCGATCACGCCGGAAACTTCCGTTTCCGCATTGACCACGCATTCCACAGCCAGCTCCATATCGGTAGCCCGGAAAATGGCCCGCCCAGCTTCGGCGCTGATCAAAATGCTGTTTAAGATCGGCAGCGTATTTTTACCGGAGACAGCTTTCTCCACCGCGTTTACCGCGTATAGCAGATCTTCCTTTTGAATGATCATTTTCATATGCTTCATCCTTTCCTCGCCTTAGGCAGTCAGCTTTATTATCTAAAATCAGTATTAGTAATAGGGCCTGTGCATATTGTGGATAATTCTTTTCGTGACTATGTTTCAATGGGCTTTTGCTCAACAAAACACCGGGGATAAGTTTCCTCTTTTTTTCCACCGTTTTCCCCGAAATTTGCCGGTTCCGCAGGCCTCTGCTAATGATCAACGAAATTGCCGGAAGGTTCAACCCTTGTTCAACAAATTTTTCCTGTTTTCCACAGGAATTCCCGGCCTTTTCCCGAGGTTTTTATTTTTTTATTGTGGATAGCTCAAAGCAGCCAGCTAGAGGCTAAGCTAAATTCTATGCTCTTTGCTTCGCCCATAGACCTGTTTTAAAAAACCATTTTAAGCGGTGCCGATGATTTTATCCAGCAGGGTATTCAGATCATCCTCGCTGTAATATTCGATCACCAGTTTGCCCCGCTGGCCGCTGCCTTGAAAACGGCTTTTCAGGCCCAACTCCGCGTTGATCTGCCGCTCCAAATCCTTTAAAATAGCGCTTTCCCGCCGGACCAGGGCTGTTTTCCGGTTGGTCCTGGTTTGATTGATATTCTGAGCCGCTTCCTCTGCCTGGCGTACGGATAAGTTTTCCTTTAAGATACGGGCAAATAGACGGCCCCGCAGCAGGCTGTCGCCGACGCTGAGCAAAGCCCGGGCATGGCCGGCGCTGATCTTACCCTCGCTTAAGGCTTGTTTTTCCTGAGGCGCCAGGGCCAGCAAGCGCAGGGTATTGGCAATGGCTGAGCGGCTTTTGCCCAAAGAGGCGGCTAATTCCTCCTGGGTATAGTTATATTCATTTATTAACGCATAAAAGGCCTGGGCTTCTTCCAGGGCGTTCAAGTCTTCCCGCTGTATATTCTCCAGCAAGGATATTTCCGCCAGCTCCGGCGGGGTAAAAGTCCTTTCGATACAGGGTATAACCGTCAGGCCGGCCAGCCCGGCGGCCCGGTAGCGCCGTTCCCCGGCCACGATCAGCCAGCTGCCGCCCTCCTTGGCCACGATCAGCGGCTGCATGACGCCGTGGGCCCGGATGCTCTCCGCCAATTCCTGGAGCTTTGTCTGGTCAAAGTTTTTCCTGGGCTGGTTGGGATTGGGCCGCACCCGGCTGATGTCCAGCAGCTGTACCCGTTCCCCTTCCTCGATTTGCGACAGCTTGGCCGCGTCCGGTAAAAGCGCTGATAAACCCCGGCCTAAAGCTTGCTTCTTCGCCATATGCACCCTCCTTATTTTAAGCCGGAAGGCTTTTGATTTGATATTATAATGAATAAAACCTTTCTTTTCTTATAAGAAGAGAAACAAAAGAATTTTAAATTTATGTAAAGTTACATCCAGCTATTGTTAAGGTTTCACCCTTTTACTTACTTCTTTTTAAAGATTATTTAAATTTATAATAAAATTAAAAACAAAAATAATTCGCTTGGATCCCAAGCCATTTAAAATTTTCCCGGCTCCTCTTTAACAAAAGAGGAACGGTTTTAAATCCCGGAGGAGCGGGGTTTTAAACCTGCTTAGCTAAAAACTCCTCGGCAAAAGCCTGGTATTCCTCCGCGCCTTTGGATTTCTGGTCATAGAAAATGCCTGGCACGCCATGGCTGGGCGCTTCGGAAAGGCGCACGGAGCGGGAAATGACCGTATCATAAACTTTGTCCCCGAAATAGCCCCGGGCTTCCTCCGCTACCTGGGCGGAAAGGTTGGTGCGCCCGTCGTACATCGTCAGGACCACCCCTTCGATAGACAGCTTCGGGTTCAGATTGCCCTGCACCAATTGATAGGTGGACAAAAGCTGGGAAAGGCCTTCCAGGGCATAATATTCGCATTGCAGGGGAATCAGCAGTTGATCCGCGCAGCTCAGGGCATTGATGGTCAGCAGGCCCAGGGAAGGCGGGCAATCGATGATGATGAAATCATAAAAAGGGGTCAGAGGCCGAAGGGCCCGGCGCAGCTTATTTTCCCTGGCAATGGCGGAAACCAGCTCCACCTCGGCGCCGGCCAGCTGTATGGTGGCGGGCAGCAGGCTTAAGTTGCGAAAGCCGGTTTTGATGATCACCGCTTCCGGCGGCGCGTCGTTGATCAGCACATCATAGACGCAATGCTTGATGCTGCGCCTGTCCACGCCCAGGCCGCTGGTGGCGTTGCCCTGGGGATCCAAATCCGCCAGCAGCGCCTTCTTCCCCCGTTCCCCCAGGGCCGCGGCCAGGTTGACCGCTGTGGTAGTTTTAGCCACCCCGCCCTTTTGGTTGACGATGGCGATGATTTTACCCATATGTTTTATTTTTTCCCCCTTTGCCTCTCCCGGAAAATATCCGGCCCGGGCCAAGCTGGGCGCTGATTTCCCCGGACGGGTTTAAATTCTTGATTCTCCCGGTATTATCCTGCCTTGGCCGCAAAATGTTTCACGTGAAACAGGCGCTTTACAGCGGCGCTTTTCCCGGCATGCCGGGCCGGCGCGGGTAGCGGTCCGGCGTTTTCTTTTCTTTCGTCACCTGGATCACAGTCCGCTGTTCCTTGCTCAACGGCAGGGTAAAATCATGGACGGCGCTGATCTTGCCGCCCAAAACCGCCAGGGCCCGGCTGCTTTCCCGGACCTCTAACCCGGCTTCCGCGCCCTTATAAGCAAAGAAGCGGCCCCCCGGCTTCAACAGGGGTAAGGCATATTCCAGCAGCACCGGCAGCCTGGCCACTGCCCGGGCCGTGACAAAATCAAAGCCGGCCCGGAGGGCCGGATCCCGCCCGGCTTCCTCAGCCCTGAGCTTCCTGACACTGACATTGGCCAGGGCCAGCTTTTCCACTGTCTCCGCCAGAAAGGCGCATTTTTTACCTGTGGCTTCCAGCAGGGTAAAAGAAAAGTCAGGCAGGCAAATAGCCAGGGGGAGGGCGGGCAGGCCGCCGCCGCTGCCGATATCCGCCAGCAGCGCTTGTCTTCCTCCGGCAGCTTCCCGAAGCTGGGCCAGGGGCAGCAGGCTATCCAGATAATGCTTTTCCGCCGCCAGGGCATCCTCCTGAATAGCCGTAAGGTTGAACTGCTGATTGGCCGCGTAGAGCAGCCGCCAATGCCGGGCCAGCGAGGCCCTTTCCCAGGCGTTTATTTCCAGGCCGGCCTGGTTGAATAATTCCTCTAGCAGCGTTTCCATACATTCCTCCCCCTGTTTCACGTGAAACAATCCTGGTTTTCCCCTAGGATTACCCCCGCATCTTCAGGTAGACCATCACCAGGCTGAGGTCGGCCGGGGAGACGCCGGGAATGCGGGAAGCCTGGCCCAGGGAGTGGGGCCGCAGCCGGGCCAGCTTCTGGGCGCCTTCTTTGGACAGGCCGGGCAGGGACAAGTAATCCAGCTCCGCCGGCAGCAGCTTTTCCTCCAGCTTCCGGAAGCGCTCCGCCTGCTCCGCCTGCTTTTGGATATAGCCCGCGTATTTCAGGCTGATCTCTGTCTGCTCCCGCACTTCCGGGGGCAAAGGGGCCGGCGGCGGCGAAATCCCGGCGATCCGGGCATAATCCAGCTCCGGCCGGGCCAGCAGGGTAGCCAGGCTTTGTTCCGGCGCCGGGGCCGCGCCAAAAGCGGCCAGCTCCGCGCCGCTGGGCCGGGTTTTTTGCAGCCGCCGGATCTCCCCTTGGATCAGTTCCCGCTTGCGGTAAAAGGCGGCTTGCCGCTTTTCCTCCACCAAGCCCAGGCCGATCCCTTTTTCCGTCAGGCGCAGATCCGCGTTGTCCTGCCGGAGCAGCAGCCGGTATTCGGAGCGGGAGGTGAACAGCCGGTAAGGCTCGTCCGCCCCCTTGGTCGCCAGATCATCCGCCAGCACGCCGAGGTAGGCTTCGGCCCGGGTCAGCAGCAGGGGTTCCAAATCCTTGGCAAAAGCCGCCGCATTGGCCCCGGCCAGCAGGCCCTGGGCAGCCGCTTCCTCATAGCCGCTGGTGCCGTTGATCTGCCCGGCGCAAAACAGGCCGCTGATCTCCAAATGGCCCAGCATGGCGTTGAGCTGGCGCGGATCCAGGCAATCGTATTCGATGGCATAAGCGGGCCTGATGATGCGGCAGTCCGCCAAACCGGGTATGGTGCGTAAAAACTGGATCTGGATCCGCTCCGGCAGGGAGGTGCTCATGCCCTGGACATAGTATTCCCGGCCGGCCGCACCCTCCGGCTCCAGAAACAGCTGATGGCTGTCCCGGTCGGCAAAGCGCACCACCTTATCCTCGATGGAAGGGCAATAGCGGGCCCCCACCCCGTGGATGCGGCCGGAATACAAGGGCGCCAGCTGCAGGTTGTCCCGGATGATCCGATGGGTGCGTTCATTGGTGTAGGTGAGCCAGCAAGGCAGCATGGGCCGCTGGAATTCCCCGGGTTGGGTCAGGAAGGAGAAAAACAGGCCCGCTTCCCCGTCCTGGCGGCTGGTTTTGCTGAAATCGATGCTCTCTTTATCCAGCCGGGCCGGGGTGCCGGTTTTAAACCTGGCCAGGGGCAAGCCCTGGGCCCTTAGCCATTGGGCCAGTTTCAGGGCCGGCGGATGGCCCAGGGGGCCGGAAGCTTCCTCGTAGTCGCCGATGAGGATCTTCCCGTTCAGATAAGTGCCGGTGCAGATCACCACAGCCGGGGCCAGGAATTCCACGCCGCTGGTCAGGCGGCAGCCCCGCAGCCGGTTCCCGGATAGAAGCAGCTCAGCCGCTTCCCCAGCCCGGATATCTAAACTTTTTTGCGTTTCCAGATAGCGGAGCATCAGTGCCTGGTACAGGGGTTTGTCAATTTGCGCCCGCAGCGCCCGGACAGCCGGGCCCTTGCCCGTATTGAGCATACGGATCTGGATCTGGGCCGCGTCAGTGATCCTGGCCATGGCCCCGCCCAGGGCGTCGATCTCCCGCACCAGCACGCTTTTGGCCGGGCCGCCAATGGAAGGGTTGCAAGGCGCCATGGCCACGCTCTCCGGCGACATGGTCAGCAGCAGGGTGCGGCAGCCCCGCCTGGCAGCGGCCAGGGCGGCCTCCGTCCCGGCATGGCCGCCGCCGATCACGATCACATCATAAGCATTGCAGGTATTCGGCATAATGATCTTCCTTAATTTGAAAATAGAGGGGTTTGTTTAAAACCGTTCTTCTTTTGGCCTAGCTGGCTTTTCCCTTCGGGAAAACCACAGCTAGGCATGTAGCTATAGCTCGGGATCAAAGATCCCGGCCCTAGCTCAAAAAGAAGAACCAAGAAAATTTTAAATAGCAGGGACTGCGGCAGGGTGACAAGCGGTTGTTCACATATTGTTATTTATTACTAATATAATAAAATAATAAAAGCATAAAGCAAAACCTAAACAATGGTTACCGTAAATATATTTAAAATTCTTTGTGCTACTTTCTTATAAGAAAGTAACGGTCTTATCTTTTAAAATCCTTTACAAATCCCCGCCCTATTTTCCCACGCAAAAGCGGGAGAAAATTTCCGTGATCAGGGCGTCGCTGACATTGTCCCCGGTAACCAGGCTTAAGCTGGCCAGGGCGTTTTCGATGTCGATGGCGGCCAGGTCTACCGGCCAGCCTTCGGCCAGCAAGCGGGCGGCCTGCTCCAGGGCTTGGTCAGCGCCGGAAACCGCCTGCTGATGCCGGGCTTCGGAGAGTAGGGGCGGCGTTTCCTCCCCGCTTCCGCCCAGCAGGATCTGGCGGATGGCCTGGCGCAGCTCCGGCAAACCCTGGCCGGTTTTGGCGGAAATCAGCAGGGGCTTCTCCCCCGGGGCGGCGGCTTCCAGCCAAATCATAGCGGCCTCTAGCTGGCTTTTTTCTGCAATATCCGTTTTATTTATCAGTAATAGCCTTTGTTTATCCCGGCTTTCCGCCAGCAGGGGGTTTAGCGGTTCCAGGCTGGGGGCGGTGCTGTCCAGCACCAGCAGCAGCAGGGCTGCTTCCGCCATGGCTTGGCGGCTGCGGGCCATGCCCAGGCGCTCGGCTTCCTGGGCCGCCTCTTCCCGGAAACCGGCGGTATCCCAGAGGGACAGGGGCAGGCCCGCCAGCTCCCAGTGATCTTCCAGGGCGTCCCGGGTGGCTCCCGGCTCCGGGGTGACGATGGCCCGTTCCCGCTGCAGCAAAGCATTGAACAGGCTGGATTTCCCCGCGTTGGCCGGCCCGGCAATGGCGATCATCCGCCCCTCCCGAAGCCAGCTGCCCCGCCGGGCCTGCTCCAGCAGTTGACCCAGGCCCTGGCGGACCGGGGCCAGGGCGGCCAGCAGCCGCTGCTGATCCGGCGCGTCCGCGTCGTCGGGAAAATCCACTGCCACAGCGATTTGGGCCAGGATTTGATTGAGCTGGCCGGAAAAATCCCGCAGCTTCTGGCTGAGCCCCCCGGCCAGTTGGGCTGCTGCCAGCCGCAGGCTGTCGCCGCTGCGGGCCTGGATCAGCGCCAGAACCGCCTCGGCCTGGGCCAGATCCAGCTGCCCGTTGAGGAAGGCCCGCTGGGTGAATTCCCCCCGCTCCGCCAGGCGCGCCCCGGCCCCCACCGCCAGCAGCAAGGCTTCCCTGAGCAGGCGGGCGGAGCCATGGCAATGCAGCTCCGCCACATCCTCGCCGGTATAGGAGCGGGGTCCCGGGAACCAGACTGCCAGGGCCTGGTCCAGCAGACGCCCTTCCTGATCCGCCAGGCTGTCCAGGATCAGCTCCCGGGGGCGGCTTTGGGGCTGAGTCTGGGATTTGAACAGGGCGGCCAGCACCTGGCCGGCTGCGGGACCGCTGATGCGGATCACCCCCAGGCCGCCGTTGCCCAGAGGCGTGGCCTGGGCCGCGATGGTGTCAAAAACTTTGCTGGCCTCAAAAGCTTCCATGGTCTTCCATCATCTCCTTTGGCCTTCCTTTCTGCTGCTGAAACCCGGGACATCATGCGGTTATTCATGGGTTTTCTTTTATGAGACTGCGCGGAATATAAACAGTCCTTCTTTGGCAAAGGGATTTTGGCAAAAGAAGGACGGAAAAAAGCGCTATAAAGGTTGCGGGGAAAAGCAAAAACGCCGGGCCGGCCCAATCACCGGCCCGGCGCGATCCTATTCCTCTTTATCCTTAGGAGCGTAGGCTGGGTTCTGCCGGTTGCCGCCCTCTTTGCGGGGGCCTTTTTTATTATCATAGCGGCGTTTGCTGATGACTACCCGGCGGTAGGGCTCTTCTCCATGGCTTATCGTATCCACCCGGCGGTCGTTCTGCAGGGCGATATGCACCACCCGCCGCTCATGGGGGTTCATGGGCTCCAGCTCCACCCGGCGGCCGGTTTTCACCGCTTTATCCGCCATTTTATGAGCCAGCACGGAAAGGGTCTCTTCCCGGCCCTGGCGGTATTGCTCCACATCCAGCACCAGGCGGACATGATCGTTCCGGTGCTTGTTCACGGCCAGATTGCAGAGATACTGCAGGGAATTCAGGGTCTCGCCCCGGCGGCCGATGAGGATGCCCAGGCTTTCCCCGGAAAAGCAGAGCCAGAGTATGCCTTCCCGCACCTCGCTTAGAATCTGGGGCTCAGCCCCCAGCCGCTGAAAGACGGGCCGGAGAAAGGCCATGGCTGCCTCGGTTAGCTGCTGTTCCATCTCGCCCGGGGTCACATCCGTGGCCCGGGCTTCCTTTTTGGGCTGGCGGATTTCGCTGCGGTTGGCAACAGGCCGCTCCGCTTTATCGTTCCGCTCAGGACGGTCGCTGCGCTCCGGCCGGCCGGGCCGCTCCCGGCGCTCCCGGCGTTCCCGATTTTCCCGGCTCTCCCGGTTCTCATTGTTTTCCCGTTTCGGCCGGGGCTGCTGGCGCTGGCCTTGGCTTTGCTTCAGCTCTTCCGGCAAACCGGCGGCGGGATCCACCGTGACGATGGGTTTGATCTCAATCTCCGCCTTCGCCTTGGCATTCTTCTGCTCAAAGCGCTCCTTCTTGCTCATTTTTACGCCAAAAGTCGAGGCAACCGGCTTGGCGCTTTCCTGGGCCAAGGGCTGGGCCGGCTCATCCGGCTGCTCATAGCTGACCCGCACCCGGGAATCCCGGCTGCCAAAGCCTAAAAAGCCCTTGCCGCCCAGGTCCAGTATTTCAATATCCAAGTCTTCTATCGTACGGCCAGCCAGCAAACAAGCCTTATCAATGGCTTCGTCAACAGATTTTCCGCTGGCTTCGAAGGATTTTAACATGTCGCGAACCTCCTTAAGACGCTGTAAACATACAGGCGCTCTGTTCCGCTTGCTGTTGTCCCCTTTTCCCTGGGGAAGAACGGCGCTGCCGCAGACAGCCTGCTAAGCGCCGGATGATGATCGTGGATAGCGCAGGTTTTCAGTTGCCGCGGCTCTGCCGCCTTTAAGGCAAAACCCGGCTAAAGTCCGTCCGGCTATTTATTTGTCATCCGCCGGGGTTTCCGGCTTTTCCTCGGCGCCCTTCTTTTTGCCAAGGCCAAAGCCCAACAGGCTGCCGATGGAAGGCGTCTGGGCCGGAGCCGCCACCCGGGTCTGCCAGTATTTCCGCATATCGTCAATAGTGCGTTCCTGGCCGTTTTCCATATAGCACATTTCGCAGAGGGTTTCCTCAGCGGAATAGGGATGCAGCTTCATCTTCTTGGTTTTGGTCTGCACGCCCTGCTCTTTCAGCCAGCGGCGGAACTGCTTTTCCGGATCCTGGCCGGCTTCCCCCGGCTCAGCTTCTGTTTCCGGCTCTTCGTCCTCGTCGCCGAAATCGTCATCCCGCACTTCATAGCCGGGCTGGCCTGCTTTCCGCTCTGCTTTTTCCGCTTTTCTCCGCTCCTGGGCCCGCTCTTTTTTCAGGCGGCGGGCTTCTTCCTCAGCCGTCCGCTCCGCTGCCCGGCGTTCCGCCTCGGCCTTATCTTCCTTCTCCCATTTCTTTTTGAAGGGCAAGTAGATGGCCGCGCCGATCAGGCTGTAGAAAATCCAATAAAAAGCCAGCAGGGATTGGAAATTCCGCACGAAGAAGAAGAACATCAGCGGCATGGTGATCAGCATCATCCGCTGGGTGCGGTCGCTTTTATTGGGGGTGGAAATATACTGCTGCAGGAAGGTGGAGCCGGCTGCCAAAAGAGGCAGGACAAAGCCGCTGGGATCCTTGTCCGCCAGGCTCAGCACCTGGCCGCCCAGCCAGGGCAGCTGGAAGTATTGGGGAAAGGCCGGTACAAACTCGCCGATGGCCTGGTAAAGGGCCATGATGATCGGCATCTGTACCAAAAGGGGCAAGCAGCCGGCAGTGGGGCTGGCATTGTTGGCCTTATACAGCTTCATGGTCTCTTCATTCAGCTTATTGGGGTTGCTGGCATAGCGCTTTTTCAGCGCTTCCAGCTCCGGGGCCAGCAGCTGGATTTTACGGGTGGAGCGCATCTGCTTGTTCATCAGCGGCTGCATCAGCAGCTTGACGATGAGGGTGAAAATAAACATGGCCAGCACATAGCTGGGCAGGCCCATGCTCATGGTCAGGCTGAACAGCCATTCCAGGCAGCCGCCTAAAAAGTCCTTGATGCCCTGCCACAGCCCAGTGGCGGCAAAGACCGGTTGAAGTAAATCCACAGGCAATCCTCCGATAAATAGTATTCCCAAGCCAAGGCCGGACGCATCCCGCCCCTGGCGCCGGCCCCGCCCTCAGGGCACAGGGTCATAGCCACCTTGATGAAAGGGATGGCAGCGGAGCAGCCGTTTGATCCCCAGCCAGCCGCCTTTCAGCGCGCCGTACTTGCCCACGGCTTCCAGCATATACTGGGAGCAGGTGGGCAGATAAATGCAGGTCGGCCGCTTCAGCGGCGAAAGATAGCGCTGGTAAAAGCGCACCGCGGCGGTGATCATCCGGCTGGGAAGGGATATCATTTGTCCATCTCCCTGAGCAGCCTGTCCAGATGCTGCTCCAAAAGGCTGCGGTCTGCTGTCATGGCAGCGCGCCGCACCACGAAAACATAATCATAGCCGGGCCGGAATTTGTTCAATCTGGCCAGGGCCATATGCCTGAGCTGCCGCTTCACCCGGTTGCGCTCGACGGCCTTGCCGACCTTGCGGCTGACGGAGAACCCCACCCTGGCCGGTCCGGGCTGCCTTCTCCCACAATAGAGGGCCAGGAGGGCGGTGGCCGCGTTTTTGCCGCGGCGATAGGTCCGGTCAAAATCCCGCTTGAGTTTCAGGCGGTTTTCTTCCGGAAGCATTTACACGGAAAGGGATTTGCGGCCGATGGCGCGGCGGCGTTTGATCACGTTACGCCCGTTTTTAGTGCGCATCCGGCTCAGAAAACCGTGTACGGATTTGTGCACCCGGGCCTTGGGCTGATACGTTCTTTTAACCATTTTCTTTCCTCCTCATTATTCTAGGGCATCCTAAGAGGGCGGAATGCCCGACTCTAACGCTAACAGATGAATTATATATGATCTCAGGCGGATTGTCAAAGACTTTTCTGCTAATTGTGGATAAACCCGGCCTGTAACTGGGAAACGACGAAATTTTATCCACATTGGCATAAAATTGGCTTGTCATTGTGGATAAAATTTGGTATGCTAGGTATGGCTTACGATCCGGGGGCGGTTCGTTAGGCAAGGCTTTGCCGCTGTTGCCTGTTGCGTTTTACCGCCTCCGTTAAATATTGGGAGCGCGGCTTTGGCTGCTCAAGAGTAGGAGATGCGGATTATTTTGGATAGCATATGGCAAGAGGCATTGACCCTGATACGCCGGGAAATACGGCCTATTTATTTTGACCGCTGGTTTGGCAAGGACGCGGTGCTTTCCGTGGAGCAGCGCGGCAATGTGGTTTATATTACCGTGAAGGATGAGAGCGCCAAGATCTCTTTATCCACGCTCTATCATGAGCTGATCAAGGATACCCTGGAAACGCTGATGAACGAGCCCCTGCAAATCGAGATCGTGGATATGCGGGCGGAGCGGATCCCGGAGCCGGAGGAAATCAATGCCCGGCCCCAGCCCATCCGCAGCTTCGCGGTAAAGCCGGTCTTTAACAGCCGCTACACTTTTGAAAGCTTTGTGGTGGGCAGCTCCAACCGCTTTGCCCACGCGGCAGCCATGGCGGTGGCGGAAAGCCCGGCCCGCTCCTATAATCCCTTGTTCGTTTACGGCGGCAGCGGCTTAGGCAAAACCCATCTGATGCACGCCATCGGCCAGGCCATCATGGTGCGCAGCCCCGGCACCCGGGTGGTGTATGTGAGCAGCGAGGCCTTTACCAATGAATTCATTTCCATGCTCAGGGAAAAGAAGCTGGACGCTTTCAAGAACCGCTACCGCAGCACCGATATCCTGCTGATCGACGATATCCAGTTCTTGTCGGAAAAGGAGCAGACCCAGGAGGAATTTTTCCATACCTTCAATGCCCTGCATGACGCGGGCAAGCAGATCGTCATCAGCTCTGACCGGACGCCCCGGGATATCAACCCCCTGTCCGAGCGTTTGCGCTCCCGCTTCACCGGCGGCCTGATCTGCGACATCCAGCCGCCGGACTGGGAGACCCGCTGCGCCATCCTGCAGCAGAAGGCCTTCAGCGAGGATATGAAGCTGGACGACGAAGTGACTTACTATATCGCCGATAAGATCAAGGCCAATATCCGGGAGCTGGAAGGGGCCCTGAACAAGGCTATTTATTTCACCCAGCTGAACGGCTCCCGCCACATTGATATGGGCATGGCCCGGGAAGCCCTCCGGGGCATGCTGCCGGAGGAGGATGTGCCCAAGCTCACCGTTTCCCTGGTACAGAAAACCGTGGCGGATTATTTCCAGATCACTGTGGATGATCTGAAAAGCAAGAAAAAAGACCGCTATGTAACTTATCCCCGGCAGGTGGCCATGTATATGTGCCGGGATCTGGTGGGGGCCACCACCTCCCAGATCG
>DAIMZM010000019.1:0-27802 GCA_036733985.1 Bacillota bacterium | reverse complement strand
TTGACCTGGCGGAGCAGGATATCGACCTGGCCTGGTCCGGCATTGGCCAATACCATGATATGGTGACCCCCGTGGCCATGCTGCGCTACGTGGGGGCCATCGCCAACGGGGGCAAGGGCGTCGAGCCCCGGCTGCTGAAGTCCGTCGCCACCAGCAGCGGCATTCCTTTAAGCGTGGATATTTTCCACAGCTCCGCCGGCTTGCTGTCTGGCGAAACCGCTGGTAAAATCAAAGCCCTGATGCTGAACAATGTAACGGCGGAGTATGGCGGGGATAATTTTCCCGGCCTGGCCCTGGGCGCCAAAAGCGGCACCGCCGAGGTGGAAGGCCAGCCGCCCCATGCCTGGTTCACCGGCTTCCTGGACGACGAATCCCACCCTTACGCCTTTATCGTGCTGGTGGAAGGGGGCGGCACCGGCGCCACCGTTGCTGGCAGCGTGGCTAATAAAGTGCTGCAGGCCGCGGTGGCCCAATAAAAAAATCCGCCTTAAGGCGGGTTTTTTTATTGGTAAAGGTCAGCGGTTTTAATAGGCCTGGCGGGGCGCGTCGCCCCAGAGCCGCTCCAGATTATAATAAGCGCGCTCGTCGTCGAGAAAAACATGGACTACCACGGCGCCAAGATCGATCAAAATCCAGCGGCCCTCCCGGTGGCCCTCCACCCTGAGGGCCGGACGGCCTTCGGCTTTCAGGGTTTCGGTGATTTCATCGGCAATGGCCTGGGCCTGCCGGGTATTGGTGGCGGACATGATCAGAAAATAATCGGCGATCAGGGTCAGGCCGGTCAGGGTCAGGCTCACGATATCCCTGGCCTTTTTTTCCTGGGCCAGGGCCACGCAGCGTTGCAGCAATTGTTCGGCGGGCGTTTCCGTCATAGGCATTCCTCCTGTTTGTAGCAGCGTCTAGGTTGGCGACGCGATTTTATTGCGAAAATATTCCAATACCTGCAGGGTATGGGGATGGGGGACTTGCCCCTTTTCTTCCAAATACAGCATGGTTTCGGAAATGCCGAAAGCCATGGCTTCGTCCAGGTCCTGAACCGCCAGGTTGAAGAGGATTTCCCGTCCCGGCCACCAGCGCCGGTTGGGCTCGCAAATATCCGCCAGGTAAATCACTTTGGCCAGATCGCTCATATCCGGCTCCGGGATGGTGTGGCGGGCCACCGCCTCCAAAATCTGGGCGTCCAGGATCTGCCATTCCGTCCGGATGAATGCCGCACCTACCTGGGCATGGAGTATCAGCGGATTCTCCAGGATCACCTGATCCACCGGGATCTGATATTGCCCTGCCGCGCTCAGCAGCCCCTGTTCCGGCAGATCCCTGGCCACGTCGTGGAGCAGGCCGGCAATATAGGCCCGTTCCCTGTCCAGGCCGTATAAGCCCGCCCAGCGCTGGGCCAGCTCCGCCACTGCCAGGGAATGGATATATCTTTTGGGTGAAAGCAGCATCCGCACCTGGCTATTGAGCCGGTCCAGGTCTAAAATGGTGGATGTGGTCAGCATATTCCAGCCTCCGCATATTTCAGGCTAGTTAGAAATATTCTGTCCTAACCATACAACCCCTGCCTTAAAATATAATTTTCTACATTTTCCGGCAGCAAATAGCGGATCGGCCGGCCCTGGGCCACCCGCTGCCGGATCAGGCTGCCGGAGATGTCCAGCAGCGGCGCTTCCAGCACCTGGATCCGTTCCTGCCAGGCCGCTGGCAAACGCTTCAGCAGGCCCAGGTCAAAGCCGGGCCGGGGCGCGGCGGCAAAATAACACAGCTGCCGCAATTCTTCCGCCCGCACCCAGGTTTGGACGGAGAGGATCATATCCGCGCCGGTGATGAACCAAAGCCTGGCCTCCGGGCCCAATTGTTCCCGGAAAGCCGCCACTGTATCCACGGAATAGGAATAGCCTCCCCGTTCCAGCTCTATCCGGGATAAAGCAAAACGGGGATTCCCGGCAATGGCCAGCCCGGTCATGAAAGCCCGCCGCTCACCGTCGTTCTCAGTCTGCCGCCGTTTATGGGGCGGGCGGGCCGTGGGCACAAAGATCACCTGCTCCAAGTCCAGCTGATGGCGGGCTGTTTCAGCAATGGCCAAATGCCCGTAATGGATGGGGTCGAAAGTGCCGCCCATGATGCCGATGTTCCGGCCCATCTGATCGCTCCCTTATAAGTCTATTCTCAGAGCTTCATTCCTGATATTCAAATTCGCTGCCGGCAATATTCACCGTATCCCCGGGCTGCACCCCCGCTGCCACCAGCGCGTCTTCCAGGCCCATCTTGATGAAGATGCGCTGCATCCGGAGGACCGCGTCCTCATTTTCCAGATCCGTCATCAGCACCGCCTTTTCCACCCGGGCCCCGCCCACCTGCCAAATCCCGGCTTCATCCTGCCGGATGACAAAGGGGGCTTCCCGGCGCACCACCGTATGCCGGGTCTCTTCCGCCGGCTGCTGGATGGTGATGGGCGGCGCTTCCCGCAGCAGCTCCGCCACCCGCCAGAGCAAAGGCTGCAAGCCCTGGCCGGTCAGGGCGGAAATGGGGAAGATCTCATAGTCCTTGCCGATTTCCGCCTGCAGGGCGGCCAGATTGGCTTCCGCCCCGGGCATGTCGATCTTATTGGCAGCCACCACCATGGGGCGGGAGAGGAAATCCGCCCGGTAAACGCTTAATTCCCGGTTGATCAGGCCAAAGCTTTCCGCCGCCGGCCGCTCCGCAAAATCGCTGATATCCAGCACATGGATAAGCACCCGGTTCCGCTCCGCGTGGCGGAGGAAGCGGTGGCCCAGGCCTACGCCATGGGCAGCCCCTTCGATCAGGCCGGGCAGGTCCGCCGCCACAAAGCCGGTCTCCTCATCCAGCCGCACCACGCCCAGATTGGGTTCCAGGGTGGTGAAGGGATAATCGGCGATTTTCGGGGTGGCGGCGCTGATTTTGGAGAGCAGGGTGGATTTGCCCGCATTGGGCAGGCCGATCAGGCCTACGTCGGCAATGAGCTTTAATTCCAGGATGATGTTCAGTTCCTGGCCGGGCTCGCCCTGCTCGGAATAATGGGGGGCTTTGTCGCTGCCCCGGGAGAAATGGCTGTTGCCCCGGCCGCCCTTACCGCCTTTGGCCAGCAGCACTTCCTGGCCGTCCTTGTTGATATCGGCGATGATAGCGCCGCTCTCGTCCCGCACCACGGTGCCGGGAGGCACGGCCAGGATCAGGTCCGCGCCCCGTGCCCCGGCCATATTTTTGGACATGCCGTCCTGGCCCCGCTCCGCCTTATAATGCCGGCGGTATTTATAATCCGCCAGAGTGGAAAGGCGCTGGTCGGCCCGGAAAATCACCGAGCCGCCATTGCCGCCGTCCCCGCCGGCCGGGCCGCCCAGGGGCACGAATTTTTCCCGGCGGAAGGCCACTGCCCCGTTGCCGCCGTCCCCGGCTTTGATGTAGATTTTCGCATAATCCGCAAACATAATTTTTATACCGCCTTATCGTCAGCCGCCCTGATTAACAGGGTTTGCAATTATTTATTATACACCGGCTGCCGGACTTTAGTCAATAAAGCCCGGGGAAGGCCCTTTTTAGTCATTTTATCCCGGGTTCTTCCTTATTTTTGAATTTGTGATTGAATCTAACAGCTATTTGGTTCTTTTTTACAAAAGATGGTGACAGCCGTGACTTTTTCTGCTATATTAATTCTGTATAAATGTATTATTTAAGAAATATAATGCGCTGCCTGAGCATTACATATCAGCTTGCTGGGGAGGAAGTCATGGAAAACCAGGGAAAGAGTTGCGCCGTGCTTGCCGGGGTATCTGAATTGGCAGCCCAAATCGAGATTAGCCGGGAAATCATCAACAAAACCCAGCAGCGCCTGGCGGAGATGCGGCAAAAGCGGGAAGCTGTTTCGGCGGATATCCAGGAAGCCCGGGCGTTTTTGGAACAGTTGCAGGCGGAAGAAAGCGCGGCTGTCCGCAACCTGGCCCAGGCCCGCAAGGATGAGGCGGAACAGCATTTTCAAAACAGCGCGGCCGGCCAAGCTCTGGCCCGTTCCCAGTCGGAGAAATTGGCCGCCCTGGACGAAGAGGCGGTGAACCTGGACGCGGCTTTGACAGAGGCCCAGAAAGCGGCGGAGCTGAAAGCTGAGCAAAGCCGGGACGCCCTGGCTGTTTTCAGCGTCAGGCAGCAGGAATCCCGGCAATTGGCCGGGGAATTGGCCGCCCAGCATCAGCTGCTGCAGGAAGAGTTGGCCCAGATCCGCCGGCAGCTGAATGAAACCGTCAAAGCTGCCGGCGCCAAGGACGCCACAGCCCGGATTGAGCTGGAAGCGGCGGAAATCTCCCTCCGCACCGCGGAAAAGGCCCTGGCTGATATCAGCGCCGCCCTGAAGTTGACGGAAGAGGAAATCGACCGCCGCCAAAGCGAGCTGGAACAGCTTTACCGCATGCGCCAGTTTGAGCAGGAGACGGAGCGGCGCCGCAACGACCAGGTTTTGAACCAGGTGCGGCAGGCGGAGGAAGTCCTGGCCCAGCAGCATCGGCTTAACCAGGAGGAAGTGGAAAAGGCCCGCTCTTTAGCGACCATCTCCTCCAGCGCCCTGACCGGCGGCGAGGAAAGGCTGCTCAGGCTGACCCGGGAGTTGCAGGATCTGTACGCCTCCACCCAGGAAGAGGCCCGGGTGCTCTCCGACCGCATGGAATCCGTACTCAAGCATGCTTTCAGCGAACGTCAGGCTTATACGAAGATCCTGGCCGTAGCCACCGGCATCAAGACCCAGGCCCAGGAAGCGGAAGAATACGAAAACCAGCTGACGGAGAGGGTCAATCTCCTGAGCCGGGAAAGCCAGAACCTGAGCAACGCCGCCCTGGTGGCCAAGAATCTGGCTGCCGACGCTACCATCGCCAAAGCCAACGCCTCCCGGGATATGTTCTACCAGGTGGACGAAATGGAGCGGGCTTTGATCGCCGCCGCCGACGAGGCGGAGCATTTGGCCGCCCGGAAGCAAACGGATCTGCTGGAAGCCCAAAACGCCCTGGCCGCTGTTTTCGGCAATGCGGTGAAAAAGCGGCAGGCAGCCGCGGAAGCGCAAAAGCTGCTGACCGAGGCGGCCCAGAATTGCCTGGCTGCCGAACAGGAAATGCTGAACCTGACCACCAGCGTGGAGACGAACTGCGGCGACCACAGCTTTACCTCCCAGCAGATCAAGGAAAGGCAGGCTGCTTATCAGGAGGCTGTGGCGGAAGTCCGGGAATTGCGGGAAGCAGCCCTAACCGCGGGGAATCATTACCGCCTGCTCAGGGTGGAGGCGGAAAAAACCGAGCGGGCCTATATCAGCGCGGCCGGGGAAACGGCCCGGGTTACGGCGGCCTGCGAAAAGGAAGCCCTAGAGGCGGAGGAGCGGATCACCGCCCGCATCGCCCAGAGCCAAAGCCAGCTGGCCATGGCTAAGGAGAAGCGGGATAAGCTGATCCAGGCCAAGGCTGATAAAGAGCTGGCTGTGGATAAATGTCGGGATTTGCTGGCCCTGAAAACTGAGCGCAGCCAGGCCGTGGCTGAGGAATACCAGGCCGTCAAGGCTGCCGCGGAAGAAAATTTCGCCGCGCTTCAAAGCAAGTTGGACGCCAATCTGGCCCAGGACCGGGCCTACATCGAGGCTGCGGAGGAAAAGACCGACGCCGCTTATCAGGACTATCAGCAGGCCCTGGATCAGGCTGCCCAGGCCGCGGAAGCGATCAACGCCGCCCAGGCTTTGGTCGCGGCGGGCAAAGCGCGCCGGGAAGCCCTGCTGGCCGGCCATGAGGAGCAAACCCGGCTCGGGCTGGAACAGGCCCAGGCCGCCGCGGCGGCAAAGGCGGCTCAGGTCAGCTATTGGCAAGAAGCCCTGGCCCAGCTGGAGAACCCCATCTGCATTGCCCGGCTGGAGCTGGCGTCCAGGCGCAAGCGGGCCGGCGCGGCCCAGGCCGGCCTGGAAGCCCTGTCCTTGCGTTTGGATCATTTGCAGGGGGATCTGGATCTACAGGAAGCGGGTTATCAGGCGCTGCGCGCCGCCGAGGAACAGCGGCAGGCTGAGGAAGCCCGGGCGCTCCTGGCTGCCGAAGCGGAGGAGCAGGCCCGCCGCTTCCATGAGGAAGAGCTGGCCCGGCTCAAGGCGGAACAGGAAAAACAGCGTATTGCCGAAGAATTGGAGGCCGCCCATATTCGGGCCGAGGCGGAAATGGCTGCCGTGGCCCAGGAAAAAGCCGAGCAGGAGGCGGCTGCCGAGGCCGAGGCCATGCAGCTGGCCGCCGGCCAGGTGCTGACCAATGCGGATAACTTGGCCCTGATCACCTCCGGCCAGCTTAAGGCGCGGATGAAGCGTTTGGAGACCTTGAGCCGGGAAGAAGCCCAGGCCCTGGCGCAGCGGCAAATAACCAAAGATGAGGCGGAAGAGCTGGCGGCGGCGGCCAAAGCTGCCCAAGCCGAAGCCAAGATCCATCTGCAGCTGTTCCGCTCCGCCCAGACCACGCTGAACAGCTTGAGCGTGCGGCTGGATGAAAGCCAAACCCAGCGCCGCCAGGCCGGCAGGGAATGGGCCCGCTGCATTGCCGCCCTGGATCATGCCAGCTTTGAGCAGGACGCCTTAAGCGCCGCCTGCCGGCAAACCGAGCTGTCCGGCTTCACCTCATCCCAGTCCTCTTATAAACTGCTGAACAAGGCCATGCGCCATTTACATAAAGCGGTAGCGGAAAACCAGAATATCATCAAGCGCTGCCAAACCGCCCTGCAGCGTCAACAGGATCAGGTAAGGGAATTGGATACGGCGCTGCAAAAGGTCAGGCAGGAGCGGCAGGAGGCGGAGGCCCTGCTGGCGGAGATCATTGGCAAATGGATTTTTAAGGAACGCCTGGCCATGAAAACCACGGCGATGCTCAAGGCTATGCATCTGTTCCAGGAAGGGTTGGAAGCGGACGGCGCTGAAACCGCGGCTGATAAATCCTAAATTTTAGGGCAACAATATGGGTTAAACAGGTTCGGGATGATTACCGCTACGCGGCATCATAATAATGTTCAGGGATTATAGATGAAATCAACGCTATCCCAGGAAGGATATGTTATGGCTTATCAGGAATCCGCTGGAATGGAACAACAAATTAATCCTTTCCGGACGGTTGCGGAACAATATGCAACGGTTTGCCAGCATAGCGGCGCTAAGCTGGAAGAAGCCCGTCAGGCTTTCCAGCGCAGCGTGGTTGATTATGAGCTGGCGGATGAAGCGGCCTTTCAGGCCGGCGGCAGCGCTGATGAGGCCCAGAAAGCTTATCAGTCCGCTCATGAGCGGATGCTGGCCCTCACTGCCGAGGAGGACAGCACCAAGGCGGCTTCCCAGATGGCCAGCACCCTGGCGGACGACGCCTTAAGCGCCCAGATCGATACGGATGCGGATTACGGCGGCCTGATGTCCCAGGCTCTGGAAGCGCTGATGGCGGTTTCCCATAATGCCGAGGCGGAACTGGCTGCCAAAAAGCGGGCCAGGGAACAAGCTTCGCTGCTGGCCCACCGGGCCCATCTGGAAGCCTCCACCGCCCATTTATCCGCCCAGGCGGCTGTCCTGCGCCGCACCCAGCTGGTGGAACAGCGCTTGGACGCGGCCAACCGGCTGACCCTGGCTGAGCTGGAACACCGGATTTGCAGCAATCGCCAGGGCATGGCGGATAAGCTGGCGGAGATCCAAAGCAGCCGGGAAGCCCTGGATGAGACCATTAGCCGCTATCATCAGGTTGTTGCGGAGGCGGCACATCATGAGGAAACCGCCCGCAACAGCAAAGCGGTCCTGGCTGAGCTGGCGGAAAAGCTGGCTGCCGTGGGCGCGGATATCGTGCCCTATGAAACCAGGGTGGAGGAGCTGAAAAGCGAGGAAGCCGCGGTTTTAGCCCAGTATAATACCGCGATGAAAAGCGCCGAGCAAGCTTATTATCTGCAGATGCAGAAAACCGAGCAGGCCAGGCAGCTTTTTGACGCGGAACAGGAAGCGAAAAAGAACGCCGCTGAGGAATGGAGCGCCCTCCATGAGGCCAATCTGGCCCGGCTGGGTGAAGCAGCCGCCCGGGTGGAAGTGGCCCGGGAATCCTACCGGGTGGCCATGGAACAGGCTGCCCAGGCCGGGGTGGAGGTGGAGCGCAATGACGCCCTGATCGCGGCTGCCAGGGAAAAACGGGATAATATCTCGGTTTCCCTGGATAAGGCGCGGATGACCGCGGGGGATACCGCCCGCATGATCGCCAATGCCCGGGCCGCCAAAATAGCCATGAAAGACGATTCCATGGCGGTGCTGGCCAATGCGGAAGCCATTCTCCAGCATACCCTGGAAACCGCCCAGTCCCTGGCCAAGGAGAAGGAAATCGCCTATAGCCAGGCTGACCAGGAATTTGTCGGCCTGATGGCCAAAGGCGAGAAGCTGCGCCAAGCTGCTCTACAAGCCGCCGCCGCCGCCGCTGAGGCGGAAAGCATGATCCGGGCGGCGGAAGCGGAGCTGAAAGAGACGCAAGGCCGGATTACCAAGGAAGAACAGCAGCGCCGGGAAGAGTTTGACAAATATTTAAGCGAGGTGCGCCTGGCCACTGCCGCCGCTTCCCAGGAAATGGCGGCGGCGGAAAAAGTCACGGCTTCCCGTTTGCATGAGGCTGAGGCCATCAATCAGCGGTTGACCGAGATCAGCCGGCAGCATAGCCAGGCCCAGGCGGAGCGGGATGAAAAGCAGCAGCAGATCAATGAACTAAACGCGGCCATGGAAGCGGAAACCCTGAAAAAAGCAGTGGACGCGGATAAGCTGGCCCTGGCCCTGTGGGAGCAGGGGGAACAGCTGCGTCTGACAGCCCGGGAGCTGGGCGCTGCCATCAGCCGCCTGGTCAATGGGGTGATGGCTATGAGCCGCACGGAGCAAACCCTGCTGAACCGGCTCAGCGGCGAAGTGCTGAAATGCCGGGAAAAGATGCTGATGCTGAGCCATAATAATCTGGCTTTCTTAGATGAGGAAATCGCTGCCAGGAAAACCCTGATCCATGATTTGGCCGAATACCGGCAAAGCTGCCGGCGGGAAGGCTTGGAGGCGGACGCCGCTGCCGTGCAGGTGGCGGAAACGCTGCTGGCTAGTGCCGAACATATGGAGAACAGCGGCCTGGGCAATTGGGAAGCAGACTATACGCCTGAGATAGAGGCGGGCTTTGCCATTGACCAGGAAATGCTGCTGTTGCCCATACCCCAGATCGAAGGGGATCCGGATATTCAGGTGAATCCCTTGTATCAGCCGGAAGACGACGGCCTGGTTGCGGAGGGCGCTTTGGATTTGATCGCGCCGGATAGCGGCTTTCATCCGCCTGTGGCCGGCTGCCCCCCCGAACCTCCTAAAGAAAAGGTATTGGAGGATGCGGCCCAGCTGACGGCGGATCTGGAGGAAATCGGCGTCCTGGTGGAAAAACAGCTGCAGGCGGAGGCCTTGCCCCGGCCGGAAGCGGAAGCAACGGCCGGCGGGGAAGTACCGGCCAGCGCCCCGGCCCAGCCGGAGCAGCCGGAACAAGCCCCGGTCCTGGCGGAACCGGCGGAGGACGCTGCCGCGGCGGTTGAGGAGGAGCCGGATCTGGCCGCCGCCGCCTTGGCCGAGGCCAAGCGTTTGGCAGAGGAGGCGGAGGCTGTGCCGGCCCCGCCCCAGCCCGGGGAGCCGGCCCCCGCTGCCGAAAGCGGGCCCCGGGAGCCTTTGAACCCCCTGCTGATGAAGATCATGGCCGTGGCGGAGGGGAAATATCAATTCCCTGGCCAAGAGGTGGCGGAGCGGGAAATCGAGACGATTATCCTGTCCCCCGACGCTTTGTCCGCTTCGATTTTGCCGGGTGAAAAGGAAGCGCCCGCCCCAGCCCAGCCTCTGGCAACCGCCGAGCCTGAGCCGGAAATCTTGCCGGAACCAGTGGTAATTACCAAAATAGAGGCGGAAGAAATTGCCGAGGCAGCCTTTATCCCGGCCCTACCTCTGGCTGAAGCTGAGGCGGAAGCCCCGCCCCAGGCTGAAGCTGCCCCGGAAGAAGCCTTGGCTCCTGCGCCCGCCGCGGAAGCCGGGCCCAGCCTGGCTTATATGGAAGACGATCCGCCTGAGCCAGCGGCGGCGGAGGCAGCGGCGCCCCGGCCAGCCCCGGCGGGGAAAGCCCCTGACCAGCCCGACCATGATCCCTTGAATTCGGCGGCGGAAGCCAGCCGCCTGGCAGAGGAGATCCATAATCTCCGCAGCATCCTGGCTGCCCAGGAAGAGGAAGCCCGCCAGGCCGCCGCTGCCAGCCAGGCCGCGGAGGAAGCCCGCCGGGAAGAAGACCGGCGCAACCGAGCCCAGGCGGAAGCAGCGCGGGCCGAGGCGGAACGCATCCGGGCCGAGGAGGAAGCGGCCCAGACCGCCGCCCAGGAGCAGGCTGCTCAGGAAGAAGCGGAAAGGCAGCGGCGTAATGCTGCGGAAGCCAGCCGCCTGACCCGATTGGCGGAAGAGGCCGCGGCTCAGCTCAGCCGGGAAAGCAGGCCCCAGCCTGAACCAAAACCTAAGCCTGAAGCCCTGCCCCAGCCCTTGCCGGAGCCCGGCTCAAATCAGGAGGAAGAGGATGATATCGAGACCGAGCTGCGCCGCCTGATCTTCGATAGCCTGTCCAAACAAAAATAAGCTAAGACCAATTGTGAGAGGCCGGTTTTACCGGCCTCTTTTTCCTGTGCTTTTGTCCGTTTTTATCACATATACCGCCCCGGGCAAACATAAATATGGAGGGAAAGCATGTCGAAGGGGGTCTGAATATGCCCAGATGGCGGAAATTACTGATTGTGTTCACCAGCGCGGCGGTTCTGGGATGGATGGTCTACGGCACAGTCAACTACCTGTCGCCCCCCAGCGAGGAGGAGGTCAGGTCCCAGCTGGCCGGGGTAGCTGTGGCGGAAACCTTCCGTTTTGACAGCCAATGCCAGCTCAGCATGATGGATGAGGTGCGCCAGTATTTTGATCTCAGGGGGGCCAAAGCCGGGAACGATATGTATATCACCGGCTCCATACTGAATACCCCCGTCAACTTGTATTTAGTGGACAATGTGGCCTATCAGCAAAGCAATAACGGCGAGTGGCGGGTCAATGAGGTGCCCGATTTCGACCAGGCCCTGAACCTTTTCACCGAGCTGGATCCCTCCCTGGTCTTTGAGTTTTCCAATTTGGAGGGCTACCAGTATCTGGGCGTGGAAAAGGTGGCCGGCAGCAGTTATTTCCATCTGGTCTTCAAGCCGGCGCCCGGGGGCTGGGTGGGTCAATATTTTGATAACGTGGTTTATACCGTGTGGCTGCCCCGCCGGGGCAAAAAGGATGACTTCCTGGTCACGGTCAGCGGCACCATGCGTTCCGATCCCGATACCGCGATGAAGATGACCATCAGCTTCTATGATATCGGCGCGGATATCACCATCACAGCGCCGGAGATCTGAAGCCATAGTCAGCGCGGCTGCCCCGGCCGGGCAAAACCCAGCTGCGCTTGCGTTTTAGCGCGGATTGGGATATAATAGGCGCGTGTGGGTTATTATGGGGGAAAGGCGGCCGGGCCCCGGACTGGGGCGGTTTTCCGCCGCTTTTAACCGGGGGACAAGCTAAGGCTGGTTCCGCCGCTGCTTTTGGCCGCTGGCCCGGCGCTTAACGCCAGGCTTTAATTCTATCTTTTGGAGGCTGCGATGAAGCATTATGATATCATTCTGGTAGGCGCGGGAGCTGCCGGCGTATTCGCCTCTTACGAGCTGACCAGGCTGCAAAACAAGGCCGCTATTTTAATGTTGGAGAAAGGCGCGGCCTTGACTGAGCGCGTTTGCCCCATCAAGGCCGGCAAAACTAAAAAATGCATTAAATGCGACCCCTGCCATATCATGAACGGCTATGGCGGCGCCGGGACGCTTTCCGACGGCAAATATAATATCACCAATAAATTCGGCGGCGATCTTCACTGCTATGTGGGGGAAGAGGAAGCCCTGCAGCTCATGGAATATGTGGACTCGGTGCTGTGCAGCTTTGGCGGGGAAGCGGCCAAGCTTTATTCCACCGGGGATTGCGATTTAAAGACCCGGGCCCTCCGGAACAACCTTTATCTGCTGGACGCCAAGGTGCGCCATCTGGGCACGGACCGCAATCTGGAAATTTTAAAGCAAATCTATGATTTCACCAAGGATCGGGTGGATATCCGCTTCCATACCAGCGTGGTGGATGTGGAAAGGCTGGCTAACGGGGATTTCCAGGTGCGCACGGATCAGGGGGAAGTTTACGCCTGCCATGATCTGCTGCTCACCGGCGGCCGGAGCGGCAGCCGCTGGATCTCGGAGATCTGCAAGAAATTCCAGATCACCCTGGAAAGCAACCGGGTGGATATCGGCCTTAGGGTGGAGCTGCCCGCGGAAGTGTTTAAGGAAATCACCGACGAGGTTTATGAGAGCAAAATCGTTTATAAAACTGAGCGGTATAACGATATGGTGCGCACGTTTTGCATGAACCCTTACGGCGAGGTGGTCAGCGAAAACACCAACGGCATCGTCACCGTGAACGGCCACGCCTATGCGGACCCCAAGCTCCGCACCGAGAACACCAATTTCGCCCTGCTGGTCTCCAACCGCTTCACCGAGCCTTTCACCGACAGCAACGGCTATGGCGAGCATATCGCCCGCCTCAGCAATATGCTGGGCGGCGGCGTGCTGCTGCAGCGCTTCGGCGACCTGGTCAAGGGCAGGCGGAGCTCCCCCCGGCGTATGGAAAAATGCTTTACCCGCCCCACTTTGCAGGCCACCCCCGGCGATTTGAGCCTGGTGATACCCAAGCGCCAGCTGGACAGCATCATTGAGATGATCTATGCCCTGGACAAGATCGCCCCCGGCACCGCCAATGAGGATACCCTGCTCTACGGGGTGGAGGTGAAGTTCTACAATTCCCGGGTGGAAGTGGATGAAAACCTGATGACCAAGGTGCCCAACCTCTATTCCCTGGGGGACGGCTCCGGCGTGACCCATAGCCTGTCCCAGGCTTCAGCTTCCGGGGTGCATGTGGCCCGGCGGCTGGCGGAGAAATACCATGGCTGAAATCGTCTGCGGCCGCAACGCGGTGCTGGAAACCATCAAAAGCGGCCAGACCGTGAACCGGGTGCTGATCGCCGACAATATTGACCCGGCCTTTGCCGCCGCTGTGTTCAAGCTCTGCAAGGCCCAGGGCGTCCCCTGCCGCAAGCTGCCCAAGCAGCAGCTGCAGCGCCTGGCCGGGCCGGAGCATCACGGCATCGTGGCCGAGGTGGCGGCTATGGCTTATGCGGAGATCGCCGATCTCCTGGCTTTGGCTGCGGAGCGGAACGAGCCGCCCTTCCTCCTGGTGCTGGACGGGGTGGAGGATCCCCATAATCTGGGGGCGGTGATCCGCACCGCTTTGGCAGCCGGGGTCCATGGCCTGGTTATCGGCAAGCACCGGGCCGCCGCCCTGAATCAAACCGTGCTGAAAACGTCCGCCGGGGCTGCCGCTTATTTGCCGGTGGCCCGGGTGACCAATATCAACCAGGCCCTGGAGGAGCTGAAGCAAGCCGGCCTCTGGCTGGCGGCCGGGGATATGGACGGCCAGCCCCTGTGGCAGGTGGATTTGACGGGGCCGCTGGCCCTGGTGCTGGGGGGCGAGGGCCAGGGTTTGTCGGCCCTGGCCAAGAAAAACTGCGATTATGTGGCGGCCATCCCCATGCAGGGTCCCATCGGTTCTTTGAATGTGTCGGTTTCCGCCGCGATTTTGCTTTATGAAGCGGTGCGGCAGCGCCGGGGCTAAGGGATTTTAACAGGAGGCGCGATGAAATACGTTATTTTACTGGGGGACGGCATGGCGGATCTGCCCCTGCCGGAGTTGGGCCAACAAACCCCCCTGGAAGCGGCGGACAAACCCCGCATGGATTATCTGGCGCAACACGGAGCCTGCGGCTTGGCCAAAACCGTGCCTGAGGGCATGCCCCCGGGTTCGGATACGGCCAATCTTGCGGTGATGGGTTATGATCCAAAGCAATATTACAGCGGCCGCTCGCCCCTGGAAGCGGTGAGTTTGGGCATTGACCTGAAAGAAGACGATGTGGCCTACCGCTGCAATCTGGTGACTTTAAGTGAGGAGCCGGACTACGGGGCCCGCACCATGATCGATTATTGCGCCGGGGAGATCGAAACCGAGGACGCCCGGCAGCTGATCGCGGTCTTACAAGCGGAGCTGGACACAGCGGGGCTGCGGCTTTATCCCGGCATCAGCTACCGGCATTGCCTGGTGCGTGCCCGGGCCCTGCCCGGCGCTGTCCTCACCCCGCCCCATGATATCACCGGCCAGCCCATCCGGGACTATCTGCCCGGGGGGGATTTCGGCCCCTGCCTGCTGGAATGGCAGCGGCGCTCCGCGGCCATCCTGGCGGATCATCCCATCAACCAGGCCCGCCGGGCCGCCGGGCTGAACCCGGCCAATTCCGCCTGGTTCTGGGGGGAGGGCGTGCGTCCCCGCATCCCCAGCTTTGAATCCCTCTACGGCCTCAAGGGCGGCGTGATCTGCGCCGTGGATCTGATCAAGGGCTTGGGCATCTGCGCCGGCTGGCAACATTTGCCGGTGCCCACCGCCACCGGGGGCATGGTCACGGATTACCGGGCCAAAGGCCGGGCCGCCCTGGCGCTGCTGGAAGCGGGCTGCGATCTGGTCTATATCCATGTGGAAGCGCCGGATGAATGCGGCCATCATGGGGACACCGCCGCCAAGATTCGGGCTATCGAGGCTATTGACCGAGAGTTGCTGGCCCCGCTGCTGGACGCCCTGGACGAGGGGGGGGAGGACTACGCCCTGCTTTTGACCCCGGATCATCCCACCCCCATCCCCCTGAAAACCCATACCGGCGGCCCGGTGCCCTTTGTGCTGTACCGGAGCGGGGGCGTCAGCGGCCCCCATGCTTCCCGCTATACTGAGGCGGAATGCCAAAAAACCGGCCTCTACCTGCCGGAAGGCCCGCTGATGATGAAAAAGCTGGTGGGTAATGACTTTTAAGCTCAGCCTGATAAAACCGCCCCCTCCGATCGGAGGGGGCGGTTTTTATCGGATTCGGCCGGGAATATAGCCGCTGATATCAGCCAGGCCGCAGCCTAAGATTTTGCAGAGGGTGAAGGGGGAAAAAAGTTGTCAACCCCCCGCTTATTCCGCGGCCCTTGCTTACCCCGGGGCGCGGCCTCTTAACGCCGCCAGGCTCATGCCCCAGACCGCCCAGAAAACCGGGGCTGCGATGGGGGTGCTGAAATTGAAGAAATCCTGCAGGGCGTAGCAGAGCAAAGCGGCGGCGAAGATCAGCAGCCGCTGGTTTTTCGCCGCTCCTTTTACCAGGGCTAAAATCGTTCTGAGCAGGGCGGCCATATAAGCCAGGGCCGCCGGAAGGCCCAGGCAGACGGCCATATTCAGGTATTCGTTATGGGCCGCGTCCACCCGCATCCCATCGGTCTGGAACAGGGCGGCATAGGCCCGGTCGAAGCAATCCGGGCCAAAGCCCAGCCAGGGCCGCTGCCGGATCAGGGCCAGAGCGGCCCGCCAGATGCCGATGCGCCGGGAGCCGAAGCTGTCCTCAGCTTGCCCATGCAGCAGCTGGGAAGCCTGGTAAAGGCTGCCCGCCGCCGGGCCCTGATACTGATAGACGAAAACCAGGGTTAAGATCAGCAGGGCGGCGAGCAGCAGCAGCAGCCGGCGCCGCTGTCGCCGGCTTTTCGCCAGCAGCCAGGGGCCGAGCAGCAGCAGCCCCATAATCAGCCCCAGCAGCGCCCCTTCCATTTCCGCCTGGAGCATGAGATAAACCGCGGCCAGGGCCGGGATCAGCAGCAGCCAGCGGGCTTTGCCCTTTTCCAGGCAAAGAGCGGCCAGCAGCGCCGGGACAGTCAGGCAGAACCAGGCCCCCAGCTGGCCGGTATTCCCCAGGGTGCTGAGAAAGCGGCCTTGGTAGCGCAGGCCATGATCCGCATAACCCCAGCCATTGGGGTAAAGGCCCAGGGGGTTCCCGCCATTAAGCTGCAGCAGGGCGATGATTTCCAGCAGCAGCAGGGCGGCGGCGGCCGCCCACAGCTCAGCCTTACCCGGTTGGGCCCAGGCCTGGCAGGCAAAAAGCAGGGCCGCGTAAAGCAGCAGGGCCGGCAAGCCCCCGCCCCGGCCCTGGCCCAGCCAGACGTCGCTGCCAAAGGGGGAGGCCAGGCCGGAGATCAGGGCCAGGCCCAGCCAGAGCAGCAGGGCGGCGCTGGCAAAGGCGGGAGACGCGTCGTTTCCGCTGCCCCCGGGGATGCGGCCCCCCGTTCCTTCACTGCGCCGGGGGTGCGGCCCTGGGTGCTTCCCTGGGTGGCCGGACCGTTCGCTGCGCTCACTGGACAGCCGCCGCCGGAAAGCCCCCAGGGCCTTTCGCGGGTCTCCCA
Source organism: Bacillota bacterium (assembly GCA_036733985.1). GTDB lineage: Bacteria > Bacillota > Dehalobacteriia > UBA4068 > UBA4068 > DAIMZM01. The sequence continues at coordinate 11,374 of DAIMZM010000019.1, read as the reverse complement.
TGTCCTTTACGCTGGCGGCCAGTAGGCTGACTAGGAAGATCCCCATGCTGATAAAAAAGAACCGCGTCTTGAACGCGGTCAGGCCTGCATAGCCCGGGCAGGCCAGGGGAAAGAGAAAAAGCAGCAGCAGCCCGTAGCCCCGGGTCAGCAGCCGGCGCCGGGCTGTGCTGCGGTTTCCATCTGGGCGGCCCGGCATCCTAGTCCTCCTGGGCCAGCTCAGCCAGGATACGGCTGCAGGAGCGGTTCAGCCCATGGCGAAGCTTCTCCAGATCCAGGGTGGGGTATTCCCCCTGGTCATACAGCACTTGGCCGTCCACCATGGTGAGGATGATCTCGCTGCCGGAGGCGGCGTAGATCAGGTTGTTCAGCAGGCTGTGGCTGGGCATCAGATAATCCCGGCCCATCTCGATCACGGTCAAATCCGCCCGGCAGCCCTCCCGGATCAGGCCGCAATCCGCCCGGCCCTGGGCCAGGGCCCCGGCCCGGGTGGCGGCGTAAAGGGTCTCCCCCGGGGTGAGCAGGGTGGGATCCTGGTTGATCCCCTTTTGCAGCAGGTTGAAGAAGCGCATTTCTTCCAGCATATTCAGGTTATTGTTGCTGGCCACGCTGTCCGTGCCGAGGGCCACGTTCACCCCGGCTTGAAGCAGGCCCATGACCGGGCAGACGCCGCTGGCCAGCTTCAGATTGCTTTTGGGGCAGGTGGCCACGGAAACCTGCTTTTCCGCCAGGATGGCCATGTCCGCTTCGTCCACATGGACGCAGTGGGCCGCCAGGGCGGGCTGGTCAAAGAGGCCGCAGTCCGCCAGATAGCGGACAGGGCTGCGCCCCTCATGGCGCTCCCGGCATTGGGCCACCTCGCCGGCGGTTTCCGACACATGCACATGCAGGCGCAGCCCCCGCTTAGCCGCTTCCTCCGCCAGCTCCCGGACCATCCATTCGTTAGAGGTGTATTCGGCGTGGAGGGACAGATCCATCAGCAGCCGGCCCTGGTCCAGGCCGTGATATTTTTCCTCCACCCTCAGGGCTTCCTGGTAAACGGGGCGCTGATAATAGCCGTCCGTTGGCCCGCCGGTGCAGGCCAGGGAGAAATTGGCCTTCACCCCGCTGTCGGCAAAGGCTCGGGCCAGGGCGTCCCCATGCATATACATGTCCGAGGCGGAGGCAATGCCGTAGCGGAGCATTTCCGCAATGCCCATCAGGCAGGAATAATAGATATCTTCATCGGTCAGCAGGTTCTCAAAGGGGAAGATCCGCTCCGTGAGCCAGCGCATCAGGCTTAAATTCTCCCCGTAGCCCCGCAGCAGGGTCATGGGCAAATGGCTGTGGGCGTTATAAAAGGCCGGCAGCAGCAGCTTGCCCTGGCCGGGATAAACCGGGCCATAGTCCGCCGGATTTTCCGGCGCTTGTTCGCCGATATAAGCGATCAGCTTGTCCTTGACGCCCACATAGAGATGTTCCCGGACGTCCATGTCCGGGCTGACGATAGAGATATCCTGAAAGAGCATAGCTTTTCCTCCCCGTATCCGGCAAAAAATGAACCGGCCCCGGTAAGGGGCCGGGATGAAGCCTCAGTCGTCCACCACTTTGATGCGGGTGCCGATCTGCGCCAGCTTTTCCGGCAGGTTTTCATAGCCCCGCTCAATATGGTGGATGCCCTGGATCTCCGTAACCCCCCTGGCCATCTGGGCGGCAATGATCATGGCCGCCCCGGCCCGCAGATCCGTGGCCTGGACAATGGCCCCGTCCAAATGGCTGACCCCGCTGACAATGGCGCTGTTGCCGTCGATGGCGATATCCGCGTTCATTTTCGCCAATTCCAGCGCGTGCATGAAGCGGTTTTCGAAGACGGTTTCCGTGATGACGCTGTTGCCCCGGGCCACGCTGAGCAGAGCCATGAACTGGGCCTGGGCGTCCGTGGGAAAGCCGGGATAAGGCAGGGTCTTGATGTCCACGGCCTGGATTTCCGGATTGCCCAGGATATGGATGCTGTCATAACCGGTTTCCAGATAAACCCCGGCTTCCAGCAGCTTGGCGGTTAAGGGCTGCAAGTGCTCGGAAATCACATTGTTCAGGATCAGCTCGCCGCCGGTGGCCGCAGCCATGGCCAGGAAGCTGGCCGCCTCGATCCGGTCGGGAATCACCGTATGCTGGGCCGGGGCCAGGCTGGAGACGCCTTCCACCCGGATGGTATTGGTGCCCGCGCCCTTGATATTCGCGCCCATGGCGTTCAGCATATTGGCCAGGTCAATGATTTCCGGCTCATGGGCGGCATTGTCGATCACGGTTTGCCCCTCCGCCAGGGTGGCGGCCATGATCAGGTTCTCTGTCGCGCCCACGCTGGGAAAATCCAGATAAATCCGGGCGCCGTAAAGCCGGGGCGCTTTGGCCTCGATCAGGCCGTGGCCAATGCTGATCTGGGCGCCCATGGCCTCAAAGCCCTTTAAATGCAGGTCAATGGGGCGGGAGCCGATGGCGCAGCCGCCGGGCAGGCACATTTTGACCAGGCCGGTGCGGGCTAAAAGCGGGCCCATGATCAGGAAGCTGGCCCGCATTTTCCGCACCAGCTCACCCGGGGGCTCGCTGGTATAGATATTGGACGTATCGATGAAAAGCTTGTGGTTTTCAAATGTGGTGGCGCCGCCCAGATGGGTCAGTACCCGGCACATGATATCAACGTCGGACAGCCAGGGGCTGTCGTCGATAATGGAAACACCGTCGGTCAGCAGCGTTGCGGCAATCAGCGGCAGCACGGAATTCTTCGCCCCGCTGATATGCACCTCGCCCAGAAGCCGGGCGCCGCCCTCGATGAGTATTTTTTTCAATTGGCCATACCTCGCAACGGATTTTCAAGGCTGTTTTTAATATATTCGCTTCATCCGCTGATTTTCCTTTCCCCCGCATATTATCAGCCGCCCGGTAATAGCGTAAGTCAGGGGGGTGGATGAATAATGCGAAAAAGGCAGCGCCTGGGCCTGGCTTTGGGGCTGGCCGTCCTGTTGGTCATGCTCCTCATCGTCTGGCTGCTCCTGGGGAAAAGGCTGCTGGAGAAAGAGCGGGAAATCATCATTCTGGATCCGGCAGGGGAAGAAGTTTCCGTCAGCCTGGAGGATTTCCTGATCGGCGTGGTGGCGGCGGAAATGCCCGCCTCCTTCCATACCGAAGCCCTGAAGGCCCAGGCTGTGGCCGCCCGCACCTATATCGCCGCCCGGCTGGAGCCCTACGGCTACGGCAAGCATGGCCGGGCCCTGGTCTGCTGCGACAGCGCCTGCTGCCAGGCTTATCTGGATGAGGCGGCCCGCCGGGAAAACTGGGGGGAGCGCTATGCTTATTACAATAGCCGGGTGGCCCAGGCTGTGGCGGATACGGCCGGGGAGATCCTGCTCTGGGACGACCGGCCGGCGGATACCCTGTTCCATGCCGCCTGCGGCGGCCGGACAGAGGACGCGGCGGCGGTCTGGGGCAAAAGCCTGCCTTACCTGACCAGTGTCCGCTGCGGCTATTGCGGGCAGGCTCCCCGCTATACCGGCTGGGTCCGCTATAGCCTGGAAGAAGCGGCAACCCTGCTGGATACGGATCAGGCGGCGCTGGCCCAGATGACGGTGCTGTCTTATACCACCAGCGGCAGGATCGGCTTGGTGAAGCTGGGCCGTACCATTAGCAAAGGAACGGAGCTGCGGCAGGCCCTGGGCCTGAATTCCACCGCCTGCCACTGGCTGATTCTGGGGGAAGAGATCTTTTTCCTCACCGTGGGCTATGGCCATGGCGTGGGGCTTTGCCAATGGGGCGCGGACGGCATGGGGGATCAGGGCTATACCTACCGGGAGATTCTCAGCGCTTATTATCCCTGTACTGAGCTGGGGGAATTGCCTTAAGCCCGCCAGAGGAATTTGACTTTCGCCTTAAGGAGACGTATAATAGGCTGGAAAACCTGGGCAAGGGGGTTTTTGCGCCGCTTGCCCCGGGAGCAAAGGGGGTTTGGCCCGGCTGGGACAGGCCTGGAAAAGATCCATGACACGAACCTTTACCTATATTGCCAGAGCAGAGGATTTACCCGCCACCCTGGGCGGCTTTTTGCGCCGCCGGGGTTATTCCGCGTCCCTGCTGGCCGCCTTGCGCCAACAGGGCGGCGTTTGGGTGGACGGGGCTTTCCGCCGGATGATCCACAGCCTGCTGGCGGGGGAAACCGTGTCCGTGACCCTGCCGCCGGAACAGGCCGGCCTCTGCCCCAATACCCAGCTGAAGCTGCCTATCCTTTACGCGGACCAGGATATCCTGGTGCTGGATAAGCCCGCCAATATGCTGGTGCACCCGGCGGGCCTGGGTTTTGACGACGCGGTGGGGAATTTTGCCGCCGCCTGCTGGCCGGATCAGGTCTTCCGCCCCATCGGCCGCCTGGACCGGAACACGACCGGCGCCCTGCTGGTGGCCCGGCATCAGCTGGCCGCCGGCCTGTTGACCAGGGGCCCGGTGGCTAAAACCTATTATGCCGTGGCCCAAGGGGAGCTGGCAAAGGACCGTGGCCGGATCGATTTGCCTTTGCTGCGGCAGGAGGGGCCGGTAATCACCTATGTGCCCCACCCTTTGGGCAAGGCCTGCAGCACTCTGTACCAGGTATTGGCCAAAGGCCATGGCCTGACCCTGCTCTGTTTGAAGCTGCTCACCGGCCGCACCCATCAAATCCGCGCCCATTTGGCCGGCCTGGGCCATCCCTTGGCCGGGGACAGGCTGTATGGCGGAAGCCAGGCGCTGATCAGCCGCCAGGCCCTGCATTGCGGGGAGATTTGCTTCCACAGCCTGGACGGGGCAACCCGGCGGGTTCAAGCGCCCTGGCCCCCGGATCTGCTGGCCCTGCTGGAAAGTTTTGACTTGTCCCCGGCGGGATTGGCCGGCCTTGGCCCAGGCTGGCCGGGTTCGGCTTTGCCCGAAAAAGGGGCATGAACACGGCTTTTCACCAATAAGCTGTAAAGAGGCTGAAGCCTATCCCGGCGCCGGCTGGGGCGGGCGGAACCGCCTCCCTTTGCCTTAAAGCTTGTCAAAAGGGGAAAAAGATAGTATACTATAGTGGGTGCTGTTTTTGCTTTACTGTCTTTTATATTCTTATTCATTTCTATTATTTTCATTTATTATTATTCTAATTTATTCCTTTATTCCGCAACCCGTATTCATTAGCACTTATCGTTAGGAGCAAACTATGGAAAAGTACATGCCCAGGCGTAGGGCTCGCTTTGGCGACCGCAAGGACGGCACCTGGCTCAGGGATCTGGATTCCATGCATTGCATGGGCCCTTATATCCTGCGCAAGCGTGCGGACCGGGAGGCCTTTATCCAAGAGGACGTGGATTTGACCGCCGCCAATGCTTATCTTGACGCCAAGAACGCTGCCAATCCGCAATTTAAGTACACGTTGTTTCAGCTGATTTGCGCCGCCATTGTCAAGACCGTGGTTTTAAGGCCCCATCTGAACCGCTTTATTGCCGGCCGCCGCTATTATCAGCGCAATTATCTCTCCGTTGCTTTTGTGGCCAAAAAGGCCTTCACCGACGAAGCCCATGAATCCATGATGATGATTTACCTGGATGGGGATACCACCATCGATACCGTCAACAGCGCCATGGAGGAGAAGATCAACGGCATCCGCAAAGAGGGTAAAAGCGATAATTCCACCGATGTGATGAATATCCTGACCCGCATTCCCCGCCCCCTGCTGGCAGTGGTCGCCTGGATCCTCTACGCCCTGGACTATTTCGGCCGGGTGCCTTGGGATATTATCCGGGAAGAGCCCAATTATTCCTCGATCTTCCTGACCAATCTGGGCAGCATCAAGCTGAACGCGGGCTATCATCATCTGAATAATTGGGGCACCAACTCCATTTTCCTGGTGGTGGGCGAGAAATCCCAGCGCACCGCCATGAACAGCCAGGGAGAGCCGGAGACCCGGGAGTGCCTGAATATCGGCATCACCCTGGACGAACTGATTGCTGACGGCTATTACTATGCCCAGAGCGTCAAGCTCTTCCGGCATTTGCTGCAACATCCGTCGCTGCTAGAACGTCCTGCCCGTGAGGAGGTTGATTATGCGTAAACTGAATATGGACTTTAACCTGGACGCCACGGTGAAAGCGCCGTGGCAGAAATATTATGACAGCGCCCCCGCCCATTTGGAATACCCGGACTATACCATGTTTGAGCAGGTAGAAGCCACCGCCAGCCAATACCCGGACGCCCCGGCCCTGGATTTCATGGGCAAGACCACCACCTACCGGCAGCTGATCGAGGAGATCCGCCGGCTGGGCCGGGCCTATGCCGCCCTGGGCGTCAAGGAGGGGGAACGGGTCACCATCTGTATGCCCAATTGCCCCCAGGCCGTGATCTCCTTCTATGCGCTGAACCTGATCGGCGCCATTTCCAATATGATACATCCCCTGTCTTCCGAAGGGGAGATCCGCTTTTATCTGGAAGAAAGCGCCTCCGTGGCTGTGCTGACCCTGGATCAGTTTTATCCGAAATTTATGGAGATCGCTAAAACCTACCCCCTGCCCAAGCTGATCATTTCCAGCGTGGGCCAGGCCCTTTCCCCCCTCAAGCGCCTGGGCTTCAAGCTGACTGCCGGGCGGAAGCTGCCCAAGGTAACCGCCTCGGATAAGAACACCATTCTTTGGCCGGATCTGCTGGCCCTGGGGGATAGCTACACCCTGCCTTATGAGGTGAAGCGGCAGCCCACGGATCCGGCGGTGATCCTCTACAGCGGCGGCACCAGCGGCAAAACCAAGGGCATCCTCCTGTCCAACCTGAATTTCAATGCCCTGGCCCTGCAGACTTTCAGCATGGACCCGCATATCGGCCCCGGCGACCGGGTGCTGGCGGTGATGCCGATTTTCCACGGCTTTGGCCTGGGCGTCAGTATCCACTGTTTCCTGGTGCTGGGCGGCCAATGTTTGCTGATCCCCCGCTTCAACGCGGAGACCTTTGCCGAGCTGATCCGTAAGCAAAAGCCCAATTATATCGCCGGCGTGCCCACCCTTTACGAAGCCCTGCTGCGCAACCCTGATCTGGACGCGGTGAATCTTTCCTGCCTGAAGGGGGTTTTCTCCGGCGGCGACAGCCTGTCCATTGAGCTGAAGAAACGCTTCGACCGCTTCCTTCAGTCCCATGGCTGCTCGGTACAGGTGCGGGAGGGCTACGGCACCACCGAATGCGTCACCGCCTCCTGTCTCACCCCCTATAGTTCTTACCGGGAAGGCAGCATCGGTGTGCCTTTCCCTGATACTTATTATAAGATCTGCGGCGTCAATACCACGGAAGAGCTGCCCTATGGTGAGGAGGGGGAAATTTGCCTCACCGGCCCCAGCATGATGATGGAATACATCAATCAGCCGGAGGAAACCGCGGAAACCCTGAAAGTCCATGGGGACGGCCATACTTGGCTGCATACCGGCGACCTGGGCTATATGGATGAAGACGGCTTCGTTTATTTCCGGCAGCGGCTGAAGCGGGTCATCGTCAGTTCCGGCTACAATATTTATCCCAGCCAGCTGGAAAATGTCTTCGACGCCCATGAAAAAGTGCATATGAGCTGCGTGATCGGGGTGCCGGATCCTTTGAAGATCCAGAAGGTCAAGGCCTTTGTCATGCTGAAAGCCGGCGTGCCTCAGAGCAGGGAAGTCAAGGAAGAGCTGTTGGCCCATGCCCGGAAGCATATCGCCAAGTACGCCCTGCCCTATGATATCGAATTCCGGGACGATCTGCCCCGCACCCTGGTGGGCAAGGTGGCCTTTAAAGTGCTGGAACAGGAAGAGGCGGAAAAGCGCATTGCCGAGACGGAAGCCAATGCTCTGGGCACGGTGCTGCAGCCGGAAACCGAAGGCCTGGCCGAACCGGCGGTCCGCTAAAGGGTTTGCCCCGGACAGCTGATCCCACCGCATTACGGTTATTTTTAATATTTAAAACCCCCGGGCAAAAGCCCGGGGGTTTATCTTTAGCTATTGATTTGGCCTGGGCTGCGGCTTAGAGCAGCTGATCGACTTCGGCAGCCATGGCGTCCGCCCCGATCGCCTGGGTAAAGCGTTCCGCCTGGTCTTTCAGGGCCAGCAGGCGGCTGGGGGGCAGCAGGCCGCTTAAGGCGGCCAACTGGTTGAGCTGGGAGAAGTCATCCCCCTCCGGCTGTTGGCCCAAGGCCGGCAGTACGCTGCCGCAGAATTTAAAAGGGCTGGCGGTGGCGGCGATCACCGTGGGGGTGGTATCCCCGCTGGCTGCCAGGTAGTCCTGGTAAACCTTGACGGCGACGGCGGTATGGGTATCGCAGAGATAGCCGCTGTCCTGGAACAGCCGGCGGATCGTGGCAAAGGTTTCCGCCTCATCCGCGCTGCCGGCGGCAAACTCCGCCTGCAGTTTGGCCAGCATAGCGCTGTCCAGATCATAGCGGCCCGTCTCCCGCAGCTGCCCCATGAAGCCCCGGATCTTGCCCGCGTCCCGCTCCGCCAGCAAATAGAGGAGCCGCTCCAGGTTGGAGGAGATGAGGATATCCATGGAGGGGGAGCTGGTCAGGTAAAAATCCCGGTTCCGGTCATAGACGCCGGTGGTGATGAAATCCGTCAGCACCCGGTTTTTATTGGAGGCGCAAATCAGCCGGTGCACCGGCAGGCCGCAGCTTTTAGCAAAATAGGCGGCCAGGATATTGCCGAAATTGCCGGTGGGTACGCAGATATTGATCCGCTCCCCCGGCCGGATCCGGCCCTGGTTCAGCAGATCGCAATAGGCGGAGAGATAATAAGCCACCTGGGGGGCCAGACGGCCCCAGTTAATGGAATTGGCGGAGGAGAGCAGATAACCCCGCTCGGCCAGGCGCTGTCCATAAGGCTGATCCGTGAAAATGGCCTTGACTCCGTTTTGGGCGTCGTCAAAATTGCCTTTTACCGCGGCCACCCGCACATTGCCTCCCTTTTGGGTGGTCATCTGCAGGCGCTGCATGGCGCTGGTGCCGCCCTCCGGGTAGAACACGCAGATCTTGGTACCGGCCACGTCGGCAAAGCCTTCCAGGGCGGCTTTGCCGGTATCGCCGGAAGTGGCCACCAGGATGATCACGGTTTTAGCCACGCCTTGCTTCGCCAGGGCAGCGGTGAGCAAATAGGGCAGAAGCTGCAGGGCGAAATCCTTAAAAGCGCAGGTGGGGCCGTGAAACAGCTCCAGGATATAGGCGCTGTCGCTGATTTTTACCACCGGCGCGGTACCGGGGGCGGTGAAACGGTCCGGCCCATAGGCTTTTTGGCAGTAATCCGCCAATTCCCCCTGGCTGTAATCCTGAAGAAAACCGCCGATGGCCCAGGCCGCCCGGCCCGGGTAATCCGCGTGGCACAGGGCCAGAATCTCCTCTGGGGCCCAATGGGGCAGGCTTTCCGGCATGAACAGGCCCCCGTCCGGGGCCAGGCCGCTGATGATGGCTGCCGCGCCGCTTACGCCTTTGTTGCCGGAGCGGGTGCTGATGTATTGCATAGGTTGTCCTCCTGCTGAAAATCCGGGCGGCGCCCCGGCCAGGGAAACTGCCGCCTTATGGTTAGCTTTATGGTTATAGAAAGCCCGGGCGCCCTGAACGGCTTTATCCAGGGGGCCTGAGTCCGATTAATGTCAGTTAAAGTCCTGCCGGAGCCGGGCCAATCCCGGCTGCTTCAGTCAGGAGTCCGGGTTTCGAAGAAGTATTTGAGGATGCTGCGCCGGGTGATCAGGCCCACGAACACGCCTCGGTCATCGATGACGGGGACAAAGTTCTGATCCAGGCTGGTGGCCAGCAAATCTTCCATGGAGGCGTCGCCCCGCACCGGCTGATTGTCGCTGAGCCGCTGCACATCGCCGATTTGCAGGCGCTCGATCTCTTTCTGATCGGGAAAGCCCCGCTTTTTCAGATGCCAGAGCAGGTCCCCTTCGGAGAGGGTGCCGATGTAGTGGCCATCTCCATCCAGCATGGGCAGGGCCGTATAGGTGCAGGCCTCCATCTTTTCCATGGCCTGCCGCAGGGAAAAAGTGTTTTGCAGTACCGCTACATCGCTTTTAGGCGTCAGGAAGTAGAGAATATTCATAGCGGCTCCTTTCGTTTGCAGAATACAAAGAATAAAGCCGGGAGCGGCTTTTGGGCCTATAGGATAAGCAGGGGGCGGCCTTTGGGCCGCCCCTGCATCATAGGTCTTGTAAGCCGGCCCGTAACCCGGGCTTTATTCGTTGACGCCGATGACCACGCCGGAGCCTACGGTGCGGCCGCCTTCGCGGATAGCGAAGCGCAGGCCTTCCTCAATGGCGATGGGGGTGATCAGCTCAATGTCCATGTCCACGTTGTCCCCGGGCATCACCATCTCCGTGCCCTCAGGCAAATTGGCCACGCCGGTCACGTCCGTGGTCCGGAAATAGAACTGGGGACGGTAGCCGTTGAAGAAGGGGGTATGACGGCCGCCCTCTTCCTTGGTCAGCACATAGACCCGGCCCTTGAACTTGGTATGGGGATGGATGCTGCCGGGCTTGGCCAAGACCTGGCCCCGCTCCACTTCTTTCCGGTCCACGCCCCGCAGCAGGCAGCCCACATTGTCGCCGGTCTCCGCGTAATCCAGCAGCTTCCGGAACATTTCCACACCCGTGACCACCGTCTTCTTGCTCTCGTCCATCAGGCCCACGATCTCCACGGTGTCCCCTACCTTCACCTGGCCCCGCTCCACACGGCCCGTAACCACGGTGCCCCGGCCGGTGATGGTGAACACGTCTTCGATGGGCATCAGGAAGGGTTTGTCGCTGTCCCGCTGAGGGGTGGGAATATAGCTGTCCACCGCGTCCATCAATGCCCAGACCTGTTTGCACCATTCGCAGTCCTTGCTGCCGCAGCCGCATTCCAGGGCTTTCAGGGCCGAGCCGGCAATGATCGGGATATCGTCGCCGGGGAACTCGTATTCGCTCAACAGTTCCCGGATTTCCATTTCCACCAATTCCAGCAGCTCAGGATCATCCACCTGATCCACTTTGTTCATGAACACCACGATATAAGGCACACCCACCTGCCGGGCCAGCAGGATATGCTCCCGGGTCTGGGGCATCGGGCCGTCCGCCGCGCTCACCACCAGGATCGCACCGTCCATCTGCGCCGCGCCGGTGATCATGTTCTTTACATAGTCCGCGTGCCCCGGGCAGTCCACATGGGCGTAATGCCGCGCTTCGGTCTGATATTCCACATGGGAGGTGTTGATCGTGATGCCCCGGGCCTTCTCTTCCGGCGCCTTGTCGATCTGATCATATGCCACCACCTGCGCCCCGCCCGCCTTGGACAGGCACAGCGTGATCGCCGCCGTCAGCGTCGTCTTACCATGGTCCACATGGCCGATGGTGCCCACGTTCACATGGG
>DAIMZM010000018.1:0-28304 GCA_036733985.1 Bacillota bacterium | reverse complement strand
CATCTGCACCGTGGAAAGCAAGGCGTCCAGCCCGTCCAAAGCCGAGCTCTTCACCGGGATGCCGATAATGGGCAAAGTGGTTTGGGCTGCCAAGGCCCCGGCCAGATGGGCGGCCTTCCCCGCGGCGGCAATGATTACCCCATAGCCCCGTTCCCTGGCATGGGCCGCAAAATCCCCGGCTTCCTCCGGGCTGCGGTGGGCTGAATAGACATGGGCCTCAAAAGGGATCCCCAGGTCCTTCAGCACATCTAAGGCCGGCTTTACCGTCTCAAAATCGCTGATGCTGCCCATGATGATGGCAACTTTTTTCAAATGACCTCATCTCCTTTAAAGTGATATCATAACATACCGCTGGTAAAAAAAGCAATTATGGCGACCAATATTCAGAAAAAGCACAATATATTGTGGATGCGAAAGCAATTTGTCACCAAATGGCGCATTCCGTGCTTATGCTCCCCGGCGGATGCAGGCTTCGATATCCGCCACGGTACGGGGGATGGCGGCGGAAAGGTTCTCTGAACCCGTCTCGGTGATCAGGCAATTATCCTCCAGGCGGAAACCAATGCCCCATTTCTCACAATAAATGCCGATATCCACGCAAAAAACCATGCCGGGCAGGAGCTGCTGGCCGGGGCTGGTATACTGAAGATCCACATCATGCACGTCATAGCCTACCTGATGGGCGCCGCCATGCCACATATACGCACCGATCTCCTCCCAGGATTGGCAGAGGCCGATCTCCTTCAGCCGCTCGTAATTATAGCGGCGGGCCAGGGCGTCCACATCGCTGAGCAGCATGCCCGGCTTTAAAAGGCTAAACATATGGTCGGAGGTAGCCAGGGCGCAGCCGTAGAGCAGCTTTTGCCTTTCGCTGAATTTGCCGTTGATTGGCCAGCCCCGGGAAACATCGGTGCAAAGATGGCCGAAAGCCGCGCCCACATCGTTTAAAACCAGATCCCCATCAAGGCAGCGGCCCTGATAAGCATAATAGTGGATGCAGAAATTATTCTCCCCGGCGCTGATGATGGGCGGAAAGCCTGAGGCCAGCGCGCCCTGTTTGGTCAGGGCATAATCCCATTCCGCTTTCAGCTCGTATTCGTACATGCCCGGCCTGGCCGCGGCCATCATGGCCAGGATGCCCGACTTGGTCAGCTCCTCGGCCCGGCGCATGGCCGCGATCTCGCAGGGCTGCTTAATGGTGCGGCAGGCCCGGATCAGGGGACGGACATTTTTTATGGCGAGAAAAGGATAACGCCGCCGGGCCGCCGCCGCCATCAGATAGGCCCCGTTATCCGGCTCATCGGCGGTGAGCTTATCCAGATCCAGGTACAGATGATGGTAATCCCCGGTGCCGGCCAGCTTGCTCAGGATAGCGTCCAGCTCCTGCTCATAGCGGATATCGCCAATGCCGGAGATGGCCGCGGCCTGCTCCGCTTTGATCCGGGGGCCGTTCCAGCGCTCCGCATGGGCGTCCGGGGCGGCGATAAACAGGCTTTCCCGGATGGCGCCGCCCGCTGCTTTGGCAGCCAGCAGCGTCAGATTTGGCTGCTCAATGCCGGTCAAATAAAGAAAATTGCGGTCCGTGAAAAAGGGGTAGTATTCATCCCCGGTTTTTCTGGGCGCTTTGCCGCTGAAAATCAGCAGCAGCGCGTTTTCCGGCAATTGCTGATAAACCGCTTTTCTGTTCCCCAAATAGTAATCCTGCTCCATGTTCATCCTCCTAAGCGGAAGCCTGGGCGGCCAGGCTTTTGCTAAAAAGCCGCCTTTTGCTTCCCAGCGCTTGAAATATGTTTTCTAAAAATATATAATAGCATAGCAAGGCAAGCGGGGCAAATTTTCCGTATTGTCTAAAAAAGGATGGGGTTCCTGCCATGAAAAAACCGCTCTTTTGCTTTTTGTCCCTGATTCCCCTTGGCGGCCTGCTGACGGCCTGCGCTCCGCAGGAAGCGTCCGTGGGCATTATCGGCGGCGCGGACGGCCCTACCAGCATTTTTATCGCCAGTTCCGCCGGCGGTCAGAAATCCTTGCTCATAATCGCCCTGATCATTGTTTTCCTGGCCGTGGTGCTGTACCGCATCCGCAAAACCAGGCCGGAAAAGCCGGAAAAAGATCAGGGGCGAAAGCCTCCGGGCACCCTGTGATACTTTAGCGGAAACAGTTAACGGCGCGTTCGCAAGAACGCGCCGCTGTTTTTGGGCTGTTAAACCTTGCGGGGGTAGACAATGCCGCAGAGCAATGAGGTAAAGGGAATGGCCAGCATAATACCGAAACTACCCACCAGGGCTTGCAGGATCTCCACCACGATCAGCTCCATATTGAATAGCTCGAACATGGAAATATTGTAAGCCGCCAGCAGCAGCGTGGTGATCAGGCCGCCGCCGATATAAGCCAGCACTAGGGTATTGGCCATGGTGCCCATGATATCCCGGCCGATATTAAAACCGGACATAGCCAGCTGCCTGCCGCTGATCTGGGGCGAGGTTTCCCGCAGCTCGTTCAGGGAGGAGGCGATATCCATGGAAACGTCCATGATGGCGCCTAAAGCGCCGATGATCACGGAGGCGAAGATCACCCCGGTCAAATCAATAGGCTTGGCCACCTCGATCATCTGTAGATATAGGGTATCTTCACTGGTCATGCCGGTCAGGTTGAGGATTTTGTCCATCACCGCCGCGATCAGGCCGGAAATAGCCAGGCCGGTGGCGCAGCCCAGGCCGGCGGTAAAGCTTTTCCGGTTGGCGCCATTGATAAAGAGCATGGACATGGCGATGATATAAATACAGGTGCTGATAGACCAGAGGTAGATATTATGGCCGGAAAGAATGGAGGGGATGAACACCAGGAAGATGGCCAGGCAGGTAAAGGTCATGGAAATCAGGGTGTTCAGCCCTTTAAAGCGCCCGAAGACGATCACCACCGCGGCAAAGGCCAGAGCCAGCCAGATCATGGCGTCGCTGCGCAGATAATCCAGCATCTGCCAATCGCTGTCCTCCTGGTAAGTGTCCGCGGCAAACAACACCCGGTCGCCAACCGCCACCGCTTCCTGCACCGGATAAATATTCTCAAAAATGGCCTGGCGGATAACGATCTCCTGCCCCTTATCCGGCCCGGACAGGACTCTGGCTTTGAAAAATAATTCCCGGCCCCTGTCGGACGGCTGGTTAGAGACGATTTCCGTCACCTCGGCTTTATAGCCTTTGGCCTCCGGTTTCTCCCAATCCGGATACCCCTGCATGGCCAGGTGCCGGCCCAGAAAAATATAGAGCAGGGCAAAAGCAACCGTCAGGGCGTAGACAATCATTTTCCCCTTGCGGGGGTCTTTCCGCTTGACCATGGGTTATTTTTATCTCCTATTCCCGGTAATATTTCGCCAAGCCGCCTTCAGCGGTCTCGCGGTACTGGTAGAAAAGATCCCGCCCTGTCTCGTACATGGTTTTGACCACCATATCAAAGCTGATCTTCCGGGTATGGGTCAGGAAATTCGCCAGGGTGAAAGCGCTGATGGCGCGCATGGCAGCCACGGCGTTCCGCTCGATGCAGGGTATCTGCACCAACCCGTTGATGGGGTCGCAGGTCAGGCCCAGGCTATGTTCCATGGCCATTTCAGCCGCGTATTCGATCTGATCCAGATCCATGCCGAACAGCTCCGCCAGGGCGGCGGCAGCCATGGAGGTGGCGCTGCCGATCTCGGCCTGGCAGCCGCATTCCGCCCCGCTGATGCTGGCATTGGTTTTGATCAGATTGCCGATCAGCCCGGCGGCGGCCAGGCCCCGGACGATTTCATCGTCGGAAAACTCATTCTTATTTTGAATATACATCAGCACCGCCGGCAAAACGCCGCTGGAGCCGCAGGTGGGCGCTGTGACCACCACGCCGCCGCCGGCGCTCTGCTCAGCCACGGCAAAGGCGTAGGCGCTGACCAGACGGCTGGTACGGGTATTGGGGCTTTCGTCAATATGCCGCTGATTGAAAAGCAGTTTGGCCTTGCGCTGCACCTCCAAACCGCCGGGCAGGGTGCCTTCGGCCTGCAGGCCGTCGAAGACGGATTTCTGCATGGCCTGCCAGACCTTGTGCAGGAACAGCAGCAGATCCGGGCCTTCCTCCTTCACCGCGTACTGCCACAGCCTCAGGCCTTCTTTTTGGCAGCAGGCCTTGATATCGGCAAAGGTGTTCATGCTATAAACATCCGCCGGCGATACCGGCGGCTCACCCACTACCTGGATTTTTCCGCCGCCCAGGGAAAGGATGCGGGCAAAGCCTGCCTCCACCCCTTTATGGTAAGCCACCAGATCCATGGTGTTGGGATGGGGCAGCCCAGTGGTCTGGCTATCGAAAACCAGCTCCACAGGGATAGGCTGCAGGGCGTCGATAACGGCCCGGTCGGTCAGATGGCCCCGGCCGGTTTTCGCCAGGGAGCCGTAGAGCGTGACATGAAAGCTGTCCGCCTCAGGATAGCGCAGGGCAAACATGCGCGCCGCCCGGTCCGGCCCCAATGTATGGGAACTGGATGGCCCCCGGCCAATGCGGTATAATTCTCGTAATGATTCCATGGGTTTTTTCAATCTCCTTAATCACTTAGCGTATTGTGATCCTGCAGTTGTAAGTAATAATAAACCGTATCCAGCCATTTGCCGTTTTTCCGGCCCACCTTCGGCAGGACGCAGGCAAAGGTCAGCCCCAGCCTTTCACAAAGCTGGATGCTGGGCTGATTCGTGCCGGAAATGACGCCGACCAGCATATAATAACGCCCGTCCCGGCGCAAGCGGTCAATCAGCGCCTGGAAGAGCTGCTGCCCCAGACGGCGTCCCAGGCTGTCCCGGCGGCAATAGACCGAGCCTTCGCAGGTATACCGGTAGGCCTGGCGCGCCCGGAACTGACAGGCATAAGCATAGCCCCAGATCCGCCCGGCATCTTCCAGCACCAGCCAGGGATCGCCCCGGTCCTGTGAATCCTGGATCCGGCAAGTCATCTGCTCCGGGCTTAAACTCTCCGTTTCAAAGGTACAGTCGCTATGGCGGATATAATAATTGTAAATCTCTGAAAGAGCCGCCCCGTCTGAGGCAACTGCGTCGCGTATCATAATTCTTCCTCCGCTACGAAGCAATAGTCGCCGCCGCTATAATAAACGGTATCCAGGTTGGTGCTGATAAAGGTCAGGGCGGCCAGGACGCCGTCCCGGTTGACCCTGACGGCCTGAACCTGGCCGCCTGCACCGGAAAGCTGGGCCACAGCGGCAGAGAAATCCCGGCCCAGATCCGTGTCCGCGCTGATTTGCCGGTCAGTGCAGATATCCCGGCGGCGCAGGGTGACGGTTAGGCCTTCCCTGGTTTCCGCCTGTACCGCGCCTAGGGCATAAATTTCGCTGGCCAGGGTTTGTGCAGCCAGCACAGCCGCGCCGCATTGATCTACAGACACCCGTTGCCGGGCGGAAAAACCATATGCCTTCAGCTGGGGCAGCAGCGCTAAAACCATAACAGCTAAAATGACCGCAATGGTGAAAAGCTCCAACAGCACTTTGCCAGGCGGTTTTTCAGAAGCGGAACGGCCGGAAAACATAGGCGCCCCCTGCTCTTCTCGTTTATGCACCTATATGCATCTAAACAGCCGCTGCCACAGCTGACGGCGGCTACGATTTGAGATTTCGGCTTGTACAGCTATTATACCATGAAAACCTGGGGATGGAAAGAGAGCCTGGCCTGCCCTCTCTGATATTTTGCTGATAAATCCGGGATCAGGGTCCGGCGGGCAAAGCTATTCGTAGCTATAAGGGCGGTCCACTTCCACCACCGCCACCAAATCCGTGCCCACTTCCCTGACCAGCGCCTTCACCTGGCTTTGTATTTCCGCCTCGCTGAGTTCCATCCCATAGGGAACCACCACGTCGAAAATTACATTGCAATGGCTGGGGCCGGGAACCATGCGAAAATCATGCAGGGAGACCTGGCTGTTCCAGAGGATCAGCCTCTGTAAGATGGCCTGGCGGGTTTGATTGGTCTCCGGATCATTGGTGCGCACCGGATCCATATGGATCACCGCTTGGCAGCCCAGATCCCGCCTTAATTCGTTTTCAATATGATCCACCGCGTCATGAAGTTCCAGGATGTCCCCTTCCGCAGGCACTTCCGCATGGAGAGAGACCATGCGGTTCCCTGGGCCGTAATCATGGACGATCAGGTCATGGACGCCGGTGATTTGCGGATGGGCCAGCACCAGCCGTTTGATCCGGCGCACATAATCCGGGTCCGGCGCCTGCCCCAGCAAGGGGGAGATGATATCCCGGGCGGTCATGCCGCCGGTATAGATGATGAACAAAGAAACCAGCAGGCCGCAATAGCCGTCGATATTCAGGCTGAACCAATGGCCGGCCAGCATGCCCAGGAGCGCCACAACGGTGGCTACGCTATCTGCCAGGCTATCCATAGCCACGGCTTTCATCGCGGCGGAGCTGATCTTTTGTCCGATACGCCGGTTATAAAACAGCATATACAGCTTGACGGAGATCGCCGCCAGCAGGATGAACAGGGCCGGCAAGCTGAATGCTACCGGGGCCGGGTGGGTGATTTTTTCCAGCGAACCTTTCAGCAATTCCAGGCCCACCATGATAATGGCCATGGCTACGATCAGCCCGGAAACATACTCGATACGCCCATGGCCGAAGGGATGCTCCTGGTCTGAGACCCGGCCGGACATGCGGAAGCCGATCAGGGTGATGACGGAGGAAACCGCGTCGGAGAGATTATTCAGAGCGTCAGCCGTAATGGCAATGGAGCCGCTCCAGGTCCCGGCCAGCAGCTTGGCCCCGGTCAGCAGCAGATTGAGGAAAATCCCCAGGCCGCCGCAAAGCATGCCATAGCTCCGCCGTACCTGAGGATTGGTATAATCCTGGGGATTGCCGATGAACAGCCGGGATAGAATCGTGATCATTTCTCTTCTCCAAAAACCACTTTCTCCGCTAAATGCGCCACGCCGAAGAAGGCGGTGTAAATATCCGTGAGGGAGGCTTGGATCTGGCAATCATCCACCGCCCCGGCCAAAGGTTTGACCATCATCACATAATGTTCATCCTGCACACAGCAGCCTAAATCCCGCAATTCCACACCGCAGCGCCGGTAGAAATCAATGCGGCGGCGGTTTAGATCCTGATCCGCCGCCTCCCGGCCATAGCGGGGATCCGCCACCTCCAGCAGCAGCGCCCGGTAATCGCCGCTCAGCTCCGTAATAAGCTGGGTCAGGAATCTCTGGCCCAGGCCCTGGTTACGCCGGGTCGGGCAAACGGCAAAATAATCCAGCAGCACATCCGGGCTTTGCTCGGCATAAGCCAGCAGGGCGTAGCCCAGCAATGCATCGCCTTCATAAAAACCATAGCCCCCGTAGCGCCCGGCCTGCTCCAGCCGGAGCAGCAGTTCCAGGGGCTTCAATCCCTGGGGCTTAAAATCCCGCCGCATTTGGCCTTCATAAATCAGGGCGATTTGCTGCCCATTAAGCTTTAGCATATGCATTTTCCATCACCATATCCTTTTGCTTCCGCAAGCAGGAAGACTGGGCCAGGCCTGCTGCCGAAGAGGGCGGTAATTCTTTTGATTATATCATAGTCCGGCAAAAAGTAAAATCAGCCTTCCGGCGCTTTTTAGCGGCGCTGTTCTTGACTATTTTGACAGGGACTGCTAAAATATTCCTAGAAAGTATAAGGAAGTGAATGCCATGGGGAAATTTGTCGTCTCGGAGGCCGGCACTGGTTATAAATTTGTGCTAAAAGCCAATAATGGACAAGTTATCGTCTCGTCCGGTATTTATGCTTCCGAGAACTCCTGCCTGGGCGGCGTGGAAAGCGTCAGAAGAAACAGCCTTACCGGCAAGCTGGATGACAGCACCGATGAAAGCAGGCCCAGGCTGACCAATCCTAAGTTTCAGATTTACCTGGATCCAGCCGGCGCTTACCGGTTCCGCCTGATCGCCCGTAATGGGGAGATCATCGCCCTCTCTGCAGGCTATGCCAGCAAATCCGCTTGTGTGAAGGGCGTCGCCAATATCCAGAAAAATGCCCTGGAAGCCCAGGTGGTCAGAATCTGATTCTACTTAACTGTCCCAGCTTTACTGTCATATCTCTATCAAAGCGCCGTCTCCGGTTTATTCGGGGACGGCGCTTTTAGCAAGCGGCGTCAAACGCCGGGTTTAAAGTACAGCGCAGCCGCCAGCTGCAGGAGGATAATCAGGGGCAGTCCCAGCATAAACCGTTTATGCTTCGTTTTATGCCGGATCAGCCGCATCATCACATACATGGGCAAAGCGCCGCCCAAGGCCCCCACTGCCAGCAGCGTCCGCTCCCGGACCCGCTGCAGCCTCCCTTTTCGGGCAGCCCATTTATCATAGGCTGTCAGAATGAGGGCCAAGAGCCCGATAGCAGCCAGGTAATACCAGATATAGCCGCCCATGTTTTGCCCCCCTCATTCGGCCGCGGCAGGGAAAAGCCCGCTACCAGAGCAGCAGAGAGCTGCTGAAAGCCGCTCTCTGCTAAAAAAGTTACTTCAAAATCGCTTACTCCGCCAGCCTTTTCGCCACCAGCACCATCCGGCCGTTGGCCTCGGAATACTCACAGGTGGAGAGGATCAGCAAATGATCGCCGAACCCCAGGCTCTCCCCGGTATCATAAAGGGCGTCCCGGGCCAGGATCTCCTGGAAAGCGGCAAACGCCGCCTCGTCGTCAAAGCTGGCGAACCGGGCCAGATCCACGCCCTCCGGGTCGGCCTTGGTGACCGTCACTTGCAAAACAGCGGCGATTTGATACAGGCCAAAGGCGGCCGGCGTATCAAAATTGATCAACTGATGCTGCCGGTAAAAATCCGGGTCCCAATAATCCAGCAGCGGGGCGAACATCTGCCCGTCCGCCATATTATGGCCGTAGACGATCAGATTGCCCCCTGCCCGGGGATCACAAGCAGCGTCCAGGAAGGGTACGCCGTAAACGCTGCGGGCTTTATCAAAGCCATGGTTCAGGTAAAACTCCGGTTCCTCCGGGGTGTGCATCACCGGATAATCAATGGTGGTGCCGCTGATTTTCAGCCAGCCCGCCAGATCCGGATTTTCCGCCAGCAGCCCGCTATAAGCGCTTTCCGGCGTGATTGCCAAGGCCTCCGGCTGACCGCTGCCGGCTGTATCGGCTACAGGCAGCTCCCGGCGCAGCTCCACGAAAGACGCCACGGCCCGGGCCTTATTCCGGTTCTGGAAGATGATCACATTGCCGGAAACGATGACGCCCAGGCAAAAGACGCCGATCAGGATCGCTAAAAGGGATTTTCTCATCTGCGTCCCTTGGCCAGTATCACCAGGCAGCCGCTTAAGCCCACCAGGGAGATGGCGAATACCAGGGGCCAGATCAGATCCATCAGGCTGAAGCCGGTTTTTGGCCCGTAACCTTGGCCGGCGGCCAAGGTGCCGCCGGGCACGTTCGGGTCGTTAATGTTGGTGCCGGGGGTACCGGGGGTGCCGGGATTGGTGGTGCCGCCGGGCACATTCGGGTCGTCAATGTTTGTGCCAGGGGTATCGGGGGTGCCGGGATCATCCGGCCCAGGCGGCGTGGAGGGAGGAATACGCTTATTGTGGACATTCAGCTCGGCCCCGTCCAGGGTCAGCTTCACCGTCTCCGCGTTGGGCAGCAAGTACTGGCCCACGGTCATTTCGGTTTCCTTTTCGTACACCGTATAGGTGCCCGGTTTCAGGCCGTTGATCCGGATCCGCCCCTGGGAGTTGGTGGTATATTCCTCATAGAAGCCGTCTTTGCCGGTGATGACGAAGGTGAAGCCTTTCAGCACGCCGTCGTCGGAAGTCTTCCTGATGGTGACGCCGGCGGTCTCCTCTTTCTCCTCCCGGGGCTCGTTTTCGATGACGATGTCTTTGCCTGCGTTATCCTTGGTAATGTCGGTACCGTTCTGATCCACGGTCACCGTGTACTTGGTAACCCTGTTCAGCAGATAGCCGGAGGGCGCGGAGGTTTCCGCGATGGTATAAGTGCCATAGGGGACCTCCCGGAATCCAAAGCTGCCGTCCGCTCCGCTGATGGCGGTATCCGTATAATCAGCGCCGCCTCTGGTTGTACCGCTCAGGCCGATCACCGCGTTTTTCAGAGGTTTATCGCTTGGGGTAGTCTTCAGGCCCCGGATAATGCCGCAGGGCTCATTGGTAAAGGCGTTGTTCTCTGTGTTATTGTATATGTTCACAGTCGCACCGTCTGTGGAGATGGTGAAAGAGTGCTCTGTGGTATCCGCCAGATAGCCGGCGGGGGTCTTGGTTTCTTTCACATAATAGGCGCCGTGGAGCAACTGCCAGACGCCGCCCTGTTCGCTCAGGTAAGCGTCGCCCCGGCTATTGGTATCCGCAGCTGTTTGACCAGCCCCATTGGTATCGGAAAGCACATACATGCCGGTGCCGCTTCCGCTCTCCACCAGGTAGGCGGCGGGAACGGTTTTGCCGTCCGCGTACACCGTAAACTCCGCGCCGGAAACCTGCCGGCCGTCAACGCTGTCCGTCTTGCCCAGGGAAACACGGCCCCGTATATAGGTATTGGTGACGGAATAAAGCCCGTCGTCGCCGGGCGAGATTACACCAGGCCCGCTGATGGAGACGGTCTTATTCGCGTTCACCTGAACGGTGATGCTGCCCAGGGGCTTAAAGTTGGCGGGGGTGTTTAATTCCTTCAGCCAATAGTTGCCAGGGTCCACATTGGTGAAAGACACAACGCCGTCCACATAGCTAGTGCTGGGCTGATCCTTGAGTTTCCCCGCCTTATCCACCAGACTGAAAGACACGCCGGGAAGATTCTGGTCGACGCTGCCGCCGCCGTCGGTACGCTTGTTAAAGGAGAAGTCCAGGCCGTTGCCGCTGGAATCCGTGGTGGTATTTTCAATGATCCGCTTCCCGCTGAAGTAGCCTTTCTCGTCAGCCTTTATCTGGTGAAGAGGCTGAGGATAGCCATTGCCTAAGGTAACGTTATGATCCGTGAAAATGAAGTATTGGTCGGCGTATTTCACGTAACCGGCGGGGACCCCGGTTTCCTCTAATTTGTACAGCTTACCCTTGTTCAGGAAGAGGAAGCTGGCAATGCCCTTGGCGGAAGTTGTCTTCGTCTCGGCTCCGCCATCCGGCACCCAACCACCGCCACTTTCTTTCATCAGCGTCAGGGTGAATTCAGCGCCGCCCAGCCGGAACAGCGGATTGTCTATACCGTTATAGGCGCTGTTGACGCTGGTTTTGACGATTTGCAGCAGCGGCGTTTTGCTGCTGGTGATAAAGTTTTCTGCGTCAAAACTCACCGCGCCCTCGGCTTTTTCATCACCGGTACTAGCAGAACGATCTTCACCCCAGGCCAGGGTGACGCTGTTGGCCATATTATCCTTGTGGACAAAAGTGTCACTGATAATTAGGGTGTCGAAGGTGACCAGCAGCGGCTTGGCGGCCAGGTGGCCGTAGGTTTCGTTTCCTTTGTCAGGGATGGTGAAGCTGAAACCGTCCGCATCCTTCTTTGCGAAGGTAAAGCTGCCGGAAAGATCAGTATCGTTCTTTTTTGTGGCCGTCTTCTTGTCGGCGCTGATATTCGCCGCCTCGTAAATCTCCAGGGATTCCGGAACTAGCTCAAACCAGTCTTTCAGCACATCCGATACCGTTACCCCGCTCATATCCACGGCGTCCTTGTTCAGGAGGATGCTCCAGGTGATATAGGGGATTTCACCCAGGTTCAGCCCATGCTGGTTATAGACTTTGTTATAATACTGACCCCATTTCTCCGCCGGGGGCGCGTCAACGGTATGGGTGGCGTCAACGATGATGGTAGATGGCACATGAGTCCCGCCTGCGGGATTGGTGACAAAGGCGTCAAGGGTGCATTTGTTCTCAAATGTTTCGCTCTTGAACCTTTCGTTAGGTAAATCAACGAAATGATCCCTCCGGAAATCGTCGTCAACCGTTGTGGTGAATTCGAAAACAAAGCTGTCTTTGAAATCGTCCGTACCGCTGGGGGTAAAAGTAAAGAGCAGAATATCTTTGGAATAGCCGTCTGGGGTCAAGGGCGTATAGTCTAATTCGATCTTAAAGCCGTCGGTAAAAGTAGCGGTAGTTGTGTTTACACCGCTGGGGAAGGCAATATGCTCCAGGGTTTCCGCGCCGCTTTCGCCGGTATAGGGGATGCGCTCCACGCTGAGCAGTTCCTCAAAGGTGACCCCCTCCGGCAGATTATCGGTGAGCGTGGCCCCGCTTTGCAAAGGCGCGTGGCTGCCGTTGAAGGTGATCTGCCATTTCAGGGTATGGTTTGTGAAATCATAGCTGCCCAGCGCTTTTTTCTCCAGCCGGGCATTGGTCAGCTTGCTGCCGACTTTGCTGTCCAGGCCAACCTGCAGCCCGCCGATCTTTGCGCTGATGGAGGCGGTGTTGGTCAGGTTCTCCTTATCCTTGGAGAGGATCTTGGGGTCGATCACCGTGGTTTTTAAAGTCAGCCGGTATAACTCGGTTTCATCGATCGTGCCCAAATGGATTTTCAGGGTGGTTTCACCAGCTGGCGTACTCGGAATCAGTTCATAATACTGCCCCTTGTTGTTAGCTTTAGCTTCACCTTCAGAAATAGTTACCGGTTCAGTGTTTATGGTGGTGCCATTGGCATTCAGTGTCTGTATTTCAGCGGCGAGGCTTTTGAATATCTGCACATAGTCATTCAGCACGTCGGTGACCACCACGTCGGTCATTTCCTGGCCGGCCTGGTTGACCATGAAATTCCAGGTCATGATCCGGTTTGTGGAATTATACTTGCCGGCTGTTTTCTTGAGCAGAGTATAGCCGGCCTGCACGGTTTTCTCAATACTGAATTCCAAGCCGCCAGCTTCCCCGGGGGGGATTTCCCCGCCTGTTCCCGGGCCGCCGGGGCCCTGATAGCTGAGCTGATCCCAGAGCATGGTCGCGGCGTTGGTCAGATCCCGGGTGCCGAAAGCCGCTCCGGTATTATCAGCTACACCATCTTCGTTAGTATCAGTAAGTGGAATATCCTGCACTTTCGTGGTATAGGCGACGGTAAGGGGCCGGTTGAGGTCGTCGTTGTCCAGGGGCATGATCAGCACAGCGCTGTCGCCGACTTCATAGTAGACGCCGGCATACGTATCTTCAAGCTCCGTCAAAAGAACGGTAATTTGGGCTGCGGTCAAATTGTCATAGGCTATACCGCCCTCTATTTTCTTAGCTTTCCTAGGTTGCTCCTCATCATTGACTGTAAACTCCACATATTTAGGATCTTCCCCCAGTTCATTATACATATGGGTGTCGTCGATACCCTCGATGGTATCCACCAGGTAGACATGGCCGGTACTGGTGAAATAGGTATGGGCGTTGATGGTCCAGAGGTATTCGCCGCCGTTGACGCCCACTTCTCTGCCGCTCTTGGTCATGAAGGTGCCTTTAAAGCTGTCGGTCACCTTGTCGGATTTGGCCAGGGGGTCGGGGGTAGTACCGTCATACAAATAGGCGGTATTGCTGAAGCTCCACTCATCGCCGTACTGTTCCGCCATAAATTCTGCGTATTGGGCTGCGGTCAGCTGGGTCTCGACAACGAATTGGGCGGAGAGTATGGGATCCCCCTCTGCCGGGAAGGTGAAGCTCAATTCATCATCTGCCGTTATTTGATAATTACCCGCTGCCTCGCCTTCTGCAAGGGGTTGGCCGTTATATGTAACGCCGACCACCTCCAGCCCCTTGGGGATAGGGTCGATCAGGGTCTTGCCATTGAGTTGGACGGTATTATCTTCGCTGTTATCAGCGGTGGCGGTGACGGTATATTTGAAACTGGGGTTATCCTGATCCCGCGCCGCCAAGGTTTTGCCCAAAGCGTAGGCGGAATCGCTGGGCTCCCCGCCGGAGCCGCCGCCGTCATAGTCTACGGTCAGGGTAATTTTACCCTCTTTCTCTTCAAGCGTAGGCTCGGACTCCCCTGCCCCGCTGCCGTTCAGCGTCATGGTTAAATCAGCCCCGCCGTAGACGTCGCTGCGGTTGTAGACTTTCTTCTCAAACGTAACCTTGACGTTAAATTTACTATTCACAGCATCCCACGTTACCGTATATTCGCCGATCTTTTCAGGGTTGCTTCCGCTGGTTATCAGATCAATGGTTTCCCCGTCAAATTGGCTGGCCAGATTAGCAAAAGCTTCATTCGTATTATCCACCGCATAGGAGAAACTGTAGGATATGGTGGGAAGTTTCTCGTCATCCATATCATTGAGCAGGCCGTCGATATCTTCCGGGTCTTTGTCTTCCAGGAGGTCAGTTATGATGCTCCTGGCTTGAGCACGTAGGAACTGGTCGCTAAGCCTAAACTGCATCTTCAGCTTAACTTCTTTCTTATCATCATTGGTACTGGCCTGCAAAGTAAGGCTGCTAAAAGGGTTTCCGGTTTCCAGCGTAGGATCAGGCGTAATATCCGCCAGACTCAATAGGTTAAGCTTATCACTGCTGCCGTCCCCCAATGCCGTCATGCGGAAGGGCAGCATCAGCAGAAAGGCAAAGACAAATAACGCGACCACCTTCAGCCAGCTTTTGGATTTCATCAACTTTACCACTCCATTCTATGTCATAAAAATGTATAGTTATTAGTAAAAATTCGTGTTATTTAATGTTACCACAAATAACCAGCTCAGTCAATACTTATTGTAGGGCGGATTCCCCGGCAGCCCATATATGTTGAATTTCAACAAGAATCGATAGGCAAATATTGTGGCTGCAAAAAAAACCGGGGAATACGGGCAAAGTATATTGACAAATATATTAACCAGCCTATAATATAATGTACTTCGCCCAAAATCAAATTAGAAAGAATGATCACTATTTTACACGAAAAAATACTACTGGATAAAATCAAACGCATCCTCACCGGCAAGCCCCTGGACAGCGACGCTCTTGATGATGAAAAATACGGCGTGGCCTGGGGGCTGCCCATCCTCTCCAGCGACGCTATTTCCTCCGTGGCCTATGCGGGCCAGGAGATGCTGGCCGTGCTGCTGCCCGCCATCGGCATCCTGGCTTACAAGCAAATGAGCTATATTTCCGGCGCCATTATCCTACTACTGTTGACCCTGATGTTTTCCTACCGCCAGATCATCGACAGCTACCCGGGGGGCGGCGGCGCTTATACCGTGGCCAAGGATATTATCAGCGATAAGGTAGGCGTGGTGGCCGGCGCGGCCCTTTCCATAGATTATATCCTCACCGTGGCGGTAAGCATTTCTTCCGGGGTGCAGCAGATTGCCTCCGCTTTTACGTCTCTCAGAGATTTTAAAGTTATAATCTGCGTAGCCGTGGTCATGCTGATTGCCCTCCTGAATTTGCGGGGGGTCCGGGAAGCCTCCAGAAGCTTCGGTATTCCTACCTATGCTTTTATCGTCGGTATGCTGGTTATGCTGATAGCGGGCTTTATCAAGCTGGCGAAAGGATATGTGCCGCCCGAGCCCACCATCACCGGTGTGGCCCAGCCCCTTACCCTCCTTTTAGTGCTACGGGCCTTTTCCAACGGCTGTACTGCCCTGACCGGCGTGGAGGCAGTGAGCAACGGCGTGCCTAATTTTAAGGAGCCCGCGGCCAAACGTGCCAAAACCGTACTCCTGTTGCTGTCCCT
Organism: Bacillota bacterium; assembly: GCA_036733985.1. Lineage (GTDB taxonomy): Bacteria > Bacillota > Dehalobacteriia > UBA4068 > UBA4068 > DAIMZM01. The sequence goes on along the minus strand of DAIMZM010000018.1, from coordinate 12,667 downwards.
CATCATTCTAGTGTTGTTTGGCGGCACCGCTATCCTAGCCAATTTTTATAAGGTTGTGCCAGGTGAGGATGCCTTGCTAGTACTGATCGCGGAGCAGATCTTCAGTAATGGCTTCATGTTTTATTATATCGCTATTACTACTTTCGTTATTTTGGCCATTGCCGCCAACACCGCTTTCGCTGGTTTCCCCGTGCTGATTTCTGTGATGGCCAGAGACGGCTATATGCCCAGGCAGCTGAATATGCGGGGCAGCCGCCTGAACTTCGACAGTGGCATTATCTTGCTTTCCCTGGCCGCCATTGCCCTGATTATAGTTTTCCAGGCCCAGGTGGAACATTTGATCGGCCTCTATGCTATCGGGGTGTTTATTTCCTTCACCCTGTCCCAAACCGGCATGCTTTTAAGATGGCTGCGCACACGGGAGGGGCATTGGCGGCATAAGGCACTGATCAACGGCATCGGCGCGCTAATGTCCTTTACCGCCGTATTTATCGTGGCTGTCACCAAATTCCAACAGGGCGCCTGGATCGTGGTCATCCTGATCCCCATCCTGGTCAGCTTGATGCTGAAGATCAAGAAGCACTACACTTTTGTCCATGACCAGCTGCGCCTGACGCCGGAGGAGTGCGCGGCGGCGCTGAGGCCGGAGAATATTTACAAGAACCGGGTGATCGTACCGGTGGAAAGCGTCAACCGGGCCAGCGTCCGGGCCCTGCGCTACGCCAGGACCATTTCCGCCAATATCGTGGCTTTCAATGTGGTGATCGACAGGGAAACCGGGGAAAAGAACCGCCAGAAATACCAGCTGCTGCAGACGGATATCCCTCTGGTCATCAAGTATTCCCCTTACCGGAAGATCGTCGAACCCTTGCTGGAATTCATTGAATCCGCCGAATACGGCTTAGCGGAAAACGAGATCGTCTCCGTGATCCTGCCCCAGTTCCGGGTACAGGAACTTTGGCAGCATATCCTCCACAACAATACCCGCTACTATATCCAAAAAGAACTTTTGAAGCATAAGCAGATCGCCATCTGCACCATTCCCCTGCAGCTGGCTGACAAAGAAAAATAAACTTCCCCGTTTCCGGGGAAGTTTCCCACTTATTTAAGCCCATATCCTCAGCGGGTCTTGGATAAGCGCCTTTTTCTTTTTTCCGCATACATGTGCTTGTCCGCGCTATTGATCAGATCTTCGGCAGTGAGGATCGGTTCCCCCAGTACGCTGACGCCGTAAGTGACGGAGATGGGGATTTCAGCGCCGGCAAAATTTAAGGGCGTCTCCGCCACGGCCTGCCGCATCCCTGCCCCGATCAGGGCGGCGGTTTGCCTATCCGTATCATTCAGGCAAACCAGGAATTCATCCCCGCCGTAGCGGGCGGCCCAATCCCGGTTTTGCCGCAGCTGTTTTTTCAGCAGATCCCCCACCTGGCGCAGGGCCTGATCGCCGGCCTCGTGGCCGTATTTATTATTCAGCCGGGTCAGGTTATCCATGTCGATGAAGCAAAGGGCCAGGGGGCGGTCCGTCAGGATGGCGCAGGCCACATCCGCCGGCAGCCGCTCATCCACATAACGGCGGTTATAGAGCTGAGTCAGATGGTCCTTGGCCACCATATCATTGATTTTTTTGATATAGCGGCTGAGGTTTTCTTCTTCTTCCCCGCCCAGGTTGGCGATGAGCATGGTCTCGGTAACGTCCTTCAGCATTTCCAGGATCAAGGGCCGCTGCATATTTTCAACGGGCACGGCTTCCACTAAGTACACATGATCCTGGTTTTGTTCCAGCTTCATGTAGCAGCGGCTTTCCTGATAAGCCCGGATGGAGATGCAATTATCGCAAATCTGCCCCTTTTGCCAAAAGCCGCAGCACAGCTCCTGGGTTTCGTTCAGGGCAGCGCGGCTGTAGCCGATCACCCTTTTTTGCACCGGATCCACCAGGCGGATGGCATTGTACATCTTGCGTAGGTTTTCCAGCTTACCCTCGATCACATTAAGGATATCCTGGCTCATTTTTAACACCCCGTCGTCATTGGATTAAGGCCTGGCGGGGGATATGGTCCATCTATCCGCACCATCAGGGTCAGCTGGTCTGATAGGTATGATACAGGTAGCTTATCATATCCCAAGGCAATTATCAATGCTTCTCCGTAAAAGTTATTAATCCGAATCAGGCCTGATAGAAGGCAGGGTGCCCGCCCAGCCCGGCCCTGTCGGCGCGGGAAAGAAACCGCCCGGCTGATCCGAAAAGGCCGGCCGGGCGGTTTCTTTCTGGACTGTATTTACTTTTCATTGCTGTTCCGGGCAGCCGCGCCAGAGGCTACCGGGTATTATTGTCCAGGAAAGGCAAGGTCTTGAAGGTGATCTCCATATTCAGCCTGTCGTCCGCGTCTTTAAAGTTGATCTGGCAGAGCTTCTCGATGATGCCGATGCGGTAACGCACCGTATTGGCATGAACATGCAGCTCTTCCGCGGTTTCCGTAAAGCAATAAGCGTTTTTGATATAGCATTCGATGGTTTTGATATAGTTGAGGAAATTGTTCTCCCCCTGGCTTTCCAGAGGCTTCAGATGCTTATCATAAAAGCCCTGCACCTCTTCTTGGATGTCCGCAACCCGCAGCAGCTTATAGACGCCCAGGTTTTCGAAATAGTACACGCCCGGTTCCTTTTTCAGATAGGCGCCGATTTCCAGGGCGGATTTGGCGCTTTCACAGCTGCGGCTGATCCTTTCCAGCTCCGACCCGCTGCCCACGCCGATAATGACGTCCCGCTCCGGATCAGCCTCCTTGATCCCTGCATAGAGCCGGCTGATCTTGTCTTCATAATTTTTCCGGCAATCCACATAGGCAATAGCCAGATCATCCTCGATCATACCGCAAAGGGTATGTTCGGAAAAGATTTCCCCCACCAGGTTATCCAGGCGCTGCTCGTCAACGCCCCGGATCAGCAAGACGGCGCCTTTGGGCGGCAGACAATAATCCATGAGCCCGGCCCTTGTTTGGATCTCATCGGCGCTCAGGCCTTCAAAAGCCAGCCGCCGTAGGAAATCAGCCTTATATTTCCGCTGGAAGCCGGCAATGGTCTTGACCCGTTTGACTTCCAGGGAACAGGCCAGATTGGCATAATCCAAAAGCTGGCAGGTATCCCGGGAGATGTATTCAATGGGACTGTTTTTTAAGAGCAGGATTTTCCCGGCTTCTTTTCCATTATAGAGGATGGCGGAGCTGATCCATTCCTGGGAGATTTCCTCCCGCTCCCAGCTGAAGCATTCAATATTGCTATGGGTGCTGCTGAAGAAGATCTTCTTTTTCCAATCCGCCTCATGCAGCAGGAAATCCTCCGGCAGGCCGTCCTCGGGATAAGCGTAGATTTTGCCGTTGATCTCGATCACGGTTTTCAGGCCCGTCCACTTGTAGATAGCCTGGGAAATACCCAGGAACCCCTCGTTATAGACGCTATCGCCGATTTCTTTATACACATCGTTGAAAAGCTTGATTTCCCGGGTGGTTTTGGAAACCAGATTGGCGGTGATGAATTCATAGATATCCGAATAATAGGTTTCATTGGGCATGCTGATCACCGGCACATCCAGGCGGTCCGCTTCCGCTTGGATCATAGCGGGCAGTTCGTTATTGAAATAGCGCAGGGTAATGCCGATGCCGGCAACGCCCCGTTCCGCCAGCTTTTCGATCAGGGATTTTTGGTAATCCGCATCATTGATGAAAAAGTAGCCGGTGGTGATCACAAATTCATTGCCGCGAAAGTATTGATAAGCATCCGGGGAATCCAGGGTGGTCACATGGGAAACTACTTTATCCAGGCCCTTCTCCCCAGCCAGCAACCGGGAATTATGAAAAAATTCACAGCTCAACAGTTCAGCCAAACTAATCTCCATTTATATACACCGCCAATATTGAATTGTTGAAATATCTAATCCAGGTTTGAGGTTTTGCCAAACCTGCCAAAATTAGATTTGCATCCGTATTATAACAAATTGCATATGGCTTTGTCAGCAAAATATTCTATTTTTCTTCAGCATTATTTTCCTTTTCTGAATAACATTGCTTTTTTTGCCTTTTCCGCCCGCTTTTTTTAAGGCTGTTTTGGCCATAAAAAAGCAAGCCGGTTTGCTTTTTTTCCCAAAGCGGCAAATAAAACTTGTGTTATCCAGTAATTTTATGTTATATACTATAAAGTACGGAATTTTTCCCCAAAGAAAATAAATCGTGTACGGAGGAACCCATATGTTCGCAACCGCCCAGGAGGTTCGGGAGTATTGCAGTAAAAAAAGCATCAGCATGATTGATTTTAAGATGATCGATGTTGACGGCCGCTGGCGCCATGTGACCATACCGGCGGAACGTTTCAGCCAGGATACCCTGACCTACGGCATCGGCTTTGACGGCTCCAATTACGGCTACGCGCCGGTGGAAAAAAGCGACATGGTTTTTATCCCGGAGCTTTCCAGCGCCCATCAGGATCCCTTCACGGAGGTTTCCACCCTCTCCATGTCCGGCAATGTGTTTGTCATTCATCCCGGAGGCAACAGCCTCTTTGATCAATATCCCCGCAACGTGGCCTTAAGGGCGGAAAACTTTTTACGGGAAAGCGGCGTGGCCGATCAGATGATCATCGGCCCGGAATTTGAGTTCCATATCCTGGAAAAGGTCAGCTATGAATGCCGGCCCAACCGGGTGGCCTATGAACTGGATACCCCCCAGGCGGAGTGGAACAGCGGCAATGCCCAGAATAATTCCGGTTTCCATATCCCGGCCAAGGGCGGCTACCATATCGCACCGCCCCAGGATACCACCTATGGCTTGAGGAGTAAAATGTGCCTGCTGCTGGAGGATTGGGGGATCAAAGTCAAATACCACCATCACGAGGTAGGCGGCCCAGGCCAGGTGGAAATCGAGGTGGAACTGGGCGGCATGCTGGAAATGGCGGATAAAACCATGATCATCAAATACGTGGTGAAAAACGCCGCCCTGGCCCATCAGCAAACCGCCACCTTCATGCCCAAACCCTTTTTTGACGAAGCAGGCAACGGCATGCATGTACATATGCTGCTGATGAAAGAAGGCCGGCCGGTCTTCTACGATGAAAACGGCTATTCCGGCTTGAGCCGGGAAGCCCATTGGTTCATGGGCGGCCTGCTGCAGCATGCCCGTTCCCTCTGCGCCCTGACCAATCCTTCCACAAATTCCTTTAAGCGGCTGGTGCCCGGCTATGAAGCGCCGGTGACCATCGGCTACGCCACCTCCAACCGGAGCGCCGTGATCCGTATCCCCGCCTATGCCAAATCTCCGGAGACCAAGCGCTTTGAGCTCAGGAATCCCGACGCCACCTGCAATCCTTACTATGCTTACGCCGCCATCCTCATGGCCGGCCTGGATGGGATCAGGCGGCAGATCGATCCGGCGGCCAATGGCTGGGGCCCCTATGATTACAATTTATACCACCTGTCTGAGGAAGCGCAAAAGCAGCTCACCGCCTTGCCCGCCTCTTTAGACGAAGCCCTGGCGGCGCTGGAAGCGGATCACGGCTACCTGACCCAGGGCGGGGTCTTCCCCGAGCAGCTGATCAAAACCTGGATCAGCCGGAAGCGGCGGGAGGCCACCCAGATCAACCGTATCCCCCACCCGGCGGAATTCGCCCATTATTTCGATCTTTAAGCAGGCCCCCTCAATCCTCAGCGTCAATCGGCAGGCCCATCAGCAGCCCGTCGTAAAATTTCCCGTTGATTCGGACGTCTCTGCTCAGCAGCCCTTCCCGGACAAAGCCGTATTTTTCGTAAAGCCGGATGGCCGCCGCATTATCCGCCCGGGTTACCAGATTGATCTTCCGCACTGTTTTGGCGTCTTTGGCCCAGCTGATCAGGGCTGCCATCAGCAGATTGCCGATACCCAGGCCCCAATAGGGCTGCCTGACCGCGATACCCAGCTCGCCCCCGTGCTTTTTACGGGGGCGGGCTGCGCTGTGGAAGGTGACGAAGCCGACGATCTCCTCTTCCAGCAGGGCCAGGAGCATCACGGTGTTTTCCAGGATTTCCGTTGCCAGGATGCCCCGTTTTTCCGTTTCCGGGGTGATTTCGATTTCAGCTTCGCCATAAGAGAGGAAATCCGATTCCCGGCCGATAGCGGTTTTGAACGCCGCCATCTGTTCCGCGTCTGCGGCAACAGCCCGGCGAATTACCAGCTTTGAGCCGTCTTTCAGGGTAACTGTCCGCATAAAGCCTCCTCGGGTCTTGACGATGGGCCGCCGCTCTGGGGCGGGCCTTTTTAAAAGGTCAGATACAACCGGTTGACGCCCTCTGTATAGGCGTAGTCGTTGGATTTGGTTTTTGCCAGCGCCAGGGTAATTGCCAAGGGATCCCCCTGCTCCAGCGGATTATAGCGCGCCCCGGGCCAGACCATGGCGGCCTCGCAGCGGTCGCCCCCTTCATTGCAGGCGGCGTTGAATTCCAGGCAAAAGCCCCCGCTGGGCAAGGCCGGCAAAATCAGCGCCACGCATAATTCCTCGAAGATTTGCTGGAATTTCAGCCGCTGTTCCGGGGCAAGGGCCTGCCGCAAGGCAAATTCATCCAGGGCGTTGGCTGTTTCCACAAAATCGAAATCCGGGGAAAGGATTTCCCGCCGGAAGCTATGAAGCTGCTGGACAAAGAGCCGGGTGCGCTCATGTTTCGGCTGCTTAAAAATTTGCTCCGGGCTGCCCTCCTCAAAGACAATGCCCTGATCCATATAAAAGACACGGCTGGAAACATCCCGGGCAAACTTCATTTCATGGGTGACGATGACCAGGGTCATACCGGCTTTGGCCAGATTGCGGATGACTGAGAGCACCTCCCCTACCATGGTGGGATCCAGGGCGCTGGTAGGCTCGTCGAAAAGCATGATCTTGGGCCGCATGGCCAGGGCCCGGACAATGGCGACCCGCTGCTTTTGCCCGCCGGAAAGGGCCTCCGGATAATCCCCGGCCTTTTCCGCCAGGCCTACGGTTTTCAGCAGGCGCAGGGCGTCGGCATAAGCTTCCTGGCGGCTCAGGCCCAGCAGATCCACAGGGGCCATCATGATGTTTTCCACCACGGTCAGATGGGAGAATAGGTTGAAGGACTGGAACACCATGCCCATCTTTTGCCGGACTTTGGCAATATCGCAGCCTTTGTCGCAGATATTCTCGCCGTCTACCCAAATCTGGCCGGAAGTAGCGGTTTCCAGGCCGTTCAGGCAGCGCAGGAAAGTACTCTTGCCGGTGCCGGAGGGGCCGATAATGGAGATGACTTCTCCCTGCTCGATCCGGGCATTGGCGTCTGTCAGAGGCGTGACATTGGGAAACGCTTTGCGTAAATGCTGTACTTCGATCATTCGGCTTCCACCCCCTTGATCTTAGCGGAACGGCGCTGGGGATCGACCCGGATCTCCATCAGATTCAGCAGCGCGGTCAAAGCCCAGGACAGCAGGAAATAGATAAGGGCGGTGGCGATCAGCGGGAAAAAGGCCTCGTAAGTACGGCTGCGGATGATATCCGAAACCTTGGTCAGATCCTGGATGGCGATATAGCCCACAATCGAGGTCATCTTGACCATGGAAATGAATTCGCCTTTGTAGACCGGAAGGAAATGCCGGGCCGCCTGAGGGAAGGTGACTTTGCGGAAAGTCTGGCCCTTGGAATAGCCCAGGGCCAGGGCAGCCTCGATCTGCCCTTTATCCACCGCCTGAATGCCGGTACGCATCATTTCGCTGACATAAACGCCGAAATTGATGGAAAAGCCGATAATGGCCACGATGACGGCATTGATATCCGATGAGCCGAACACCACATAATAGAGCACCATCAGGAACACCACCAGGGGCAGGCCCTGGATCAGGCGGACAAAGCCCCTGGCCAGGCCTGCCGCTGTGCGGTTTTTCCTCAGCCGCAGCATACAGACGCCGAAGCCAAAAATTGTGCCGAACAGGGCGGAAAAAACTGAAATGGTCAGGGTGACGCCCATGCCGCTCACAATCATCTGCCAGCGGTTTTCCTTGATGAAGTTTTTATAGAAGCTCTGCCGCAGTTCCTGCCAGAGGCTTACCCGGCTCTCACCTGCCGGGCTTTCCCCGCCCGGCAAGGCCCGGACAATGATCCACTGGCCATAGGAATAAAAGCTTTCGCTGAAATCAACGCTTTGCTTCCGCTCTTCAGTGATGGCCATAGCGCCGCCGCCCAGGTCGTATTTGCCGCCGGTGACGCCGGCCAGGATGCCGGAAATCTCCGCCTCAGTCACTTGGAGGCCATAGCCGTATTCCTGGCAAAAGCGGGTCAGCACATCCATTTCAAAGCCGGTCATGTCCCCATTGGCGATAAAGCTGATGGGTTCGGTATTGGCCTGGGACGCATAGCGGATCAGGCCGTTGATTTCCGGCAACGTCCCGGGGTCGATGATTTCCGGATAAGTATCCTGGGCCTGGAACCAGGTATCGTAGATCTGATCCATCAGCCCGCTGTCCCGGCAGGTATTGATGTAAGCGTTCAGCTGGGGCAGGATCTGGGCCCCGTATTCGGTCCGGGCCACCAGAAAGGCGGTATGATCCAGGGGCCCCTCCAGCTCAAAGGCTGCCAGGCCCGGATTATCCCTGAGAATAAAGGGCACCCGGGGCGTGGTGGTCATGAAGCCGTCGATTTTGTTGGAATTCAGGGCCACGATCATGTCGGAAACACCCTCAAAATAGGCGGCGGTCGTACCCGGCAAATATTCCTTGGTATAGGCGTCCTGGATGCTGCCGGTGCGTACGCCCATTCTGGCTTGGGCCGCGTTCAAGGCCTGGGCGGAGGCAAACTCCGGCAGCGGCCCTTCGGCAACGGTTTGGGGATCATTCGCCTCGGCCGGAGCGCCGCCGCTGCCGGCGTCCGGTTCCCCTTGACAGCCGGGGGTCAGCCAGAGCAGCAGCCCCAGGCAAAAAAAGATTACAGCCTGTTTAACGATTTTTCTCATCGGCGAAAACGCCTGCCTTTCACTGGTTTGAAAAAAGCCGTGTCATTAAGCGGGAAACAGGGCGCGCTGCAGGCTAGCCCGGCGGGCCTTCATCCAAGGCCTGGTCCGCATATAAGTAATCAAGAACCCCTTGCCAAAGGAAATTGCGATCAGGCCTGCAGCCTAATTTGACAGATCCTGCGGCTGCCTTTTCGCGCATTTTTTCCAAATCAAATCCGCTTTTTAATACCGAAAACTTCATGACGCCCGGTGAAAGGGCCCTGCAAGGACAATGATAGATGCAGTTTAAACAATACAGGCAACGAAAGCCAAACTTAGGCCGTTTATTTATTAACCTGATATTTTTCTCCGGACAGTTCTGTACGCAGCGTCCACAGCCGCTGCAGTCCTGGGAGGCTTGAATAAACGCGCCAAAAATCCTTGCCCCAAAATGCTCCAATACGCCGATCTTGGCTAAAAGCCGATCTTGAAATTTAGGAACCGTGACGCTCCTCCTCCCAGCTAAGATATCGGTAATGATTTGCTCCGCTTTATGGGGCAATATCGCCAGCAAACTGAGATTTAGGGCTTCCTCCGCTTGGGTGGCGAAATTTGAGGGCATGACGATCATTTTTTCATAGAGCAGGTCATAGCCCTTTCTTTTTAGTAGCCGCTTCAATAGGCCCGGCAGGCTGTGTTTGGCGAGACCTCCCCCCCGCCGGATACGGAAATAATGACAGCGGACTTGTCCTTGACCGCGGGCAAGCCTTTCACCCATTTTTCAGCCAGGGAAGCCAGCCTGCAGGCATAAACAGGTGAGAAAATCATCAGCGTATCCGCTTCCCCCGGCGCCGCCTGACGGCAGGCCGCCATATCAACGGCCCGACAATCGATCCCGGCCTGCCGCAAGCGCTCCGCGAAACAATCGCAAACCGCTTTTGTGCAGCCGGTTCCGGAAAAGTAAGCCAGCAGCGCCTTTTGGGGTATCTTCTTCATAGCCATGTCCCCCGCTCCTATCGGTTTGCCGGTTTTATTGCCTCTCCTTTGGTAGCGGACGCTGACATCTAACCCAACCACTCGTCAAGCACTGACATCCAAACCGCTCTGCCACAAGGAAAAACGCTTGTTTTGACATGTTCTCACAAAGCAAAATATCGGTATAATTCAAACTGTGGTTTTCAATCATAAAACCTTGAAAAGCCCTTGAAACAAGACTTTTTTAACGCTACTTTTCATTCCCTTGACATCAATACGCACGTCTCCACATGGGCGGTCTGGCAGAACATATCCACCGGCTGGGCTTGGGCTAGGCCATAGCCCGCGGCGAACAGGTATTTAAGGTCCCGGGCCAGGGTAGCCGGAGCGCAGGAAATATAGACGATACGCTGGGGCGAAAGCCGGATCAAAGCGGCCAGAGCCCCTTCCTCGCAGCCGGAACGGGGCGGATCCAGCACCGCCACTTGCGGGGCTATGCCCGCCGCTGCCAGCCGGGGCAGAACGTCTTCCGCCTTTCCCATATAGAATAGAGCGTCCTCTTTGGCATTAAGCAGGGCGTTTCTTTTAGCCGCCGCCACAGCCGGAGCATAGCTTTCCACCCCGGTCAGCCGGGTTTTGGGCCCGGCCAGGGCCAGGCCCACGCCGCCCAGGCCGCAGTAGAGATCCAGCAATTCCGCGGTTTCATCAGCTTGGGCAAAAGCCCCGGCCACCTGATAGAGCCGGGCGGCCTGGGCCGGATGCACCTGGGTGAAAGCGGCAGGCGCCACCGCCAGCCGTATGCCGGCCAGCTCGTCCAGAAGATCTTCTTCCCCGCCCAGCAGTTGCCAGTTCCCGCCGTAAGCGCCGTATTCCGCCGGGCCGCTGTTTTCCCAGACCGCTACCAGCCGGGGCTCCGCCGCCAGCAACGCTTCCGCCAGCTTCCCTGCGCCGGGCAGGCGGTGCGCGCCCACCAGGGTCAGCAGCAGCCTTTGCCTGTCTGAGGAACAGCGGACGGCGATTTCCCTGAGCCCGGCCAAGCCCGGCTCAAAATCAGGCAGCGCCTGCCGCAGCAGGGCGATCAAATCCCTCAGGGGCTCGGCTAAAAGCAGGCACTGATCCGCCGGCACCAGCTGATGACTGGCCGGCTGGTAGAAGCCAAAATCCAGCCCAGCTTCCCCCCAGGCCCCATGGAGCATGGCCCGGCAGCGGTAGCCATAAGGCTGCTCCGCCCCCAGGGGCAGGGGGATTTCCGTTGCCAATCCGGCGATGCGCCCCAGGGTCTGGGCGACGATCTGCTGCTTTAGGGCCAGCTGCGCCGGATAAGCCGCGTGCTGCAGGCCGCAGCCGCCGCAAAGGCCGAAATAAGGGCAAGGCGGCGTCACCCGGTCCGGGGAGGCTTCCAGCACCTGAATCAGCTCCGCCCGGGCAAAGGACTTCTTTTTCTGCTTCAGCCGGGCCAGCACAACTTCCCCCGGCAAGGCCCCGGCCACGAAAACCGCCCCAAAACCGCTGCGGCCCACACCTTCCCCCTGGGAGGTCACGCCATCAATAGCCAGGCGGAGCGCCTCCCCGTCCTTATTCATGGAGCATCACATAATTTTCCCGCCGGCCCAGTTCCTTGACCTGGTCGGAGCAGATCCAGTTATAGAGTATCCGGGCCGGGTCGTCCTCAGGCAGATCAGCCGGGATCACCACATAGAAGTCATTGGTATACGGATAGGCTCCGGAAGCAATGGTTTCATTACTGGGGGAAACCCCGTCCACGCTGAGGATCTTGCTCTTGGCCAGCTTATCCTGCTCCATATTGCTCAAATAATAATAAACGGTATAACCCAGGGCGTCCACGCTATGGTCATAATCCGCAATCACTTCCAAAAGCCCGATCATTGAGCCCACCACCTGCTCGGTGGGAGCGGCCATCAGGCTGTCCCCCAAGGGGAAGAACAGGTCGAACAGGGTCTGGCTGCCGCTGTCCTGATTGCGCTGATAAGGGATGATCTCCCGCTCCGCGCCCCCCACTTCCGACCACTTGGTGATTTGGCCCGTATAGATGCCGCGGATCTGTTCCGAGGTCAGGCCCTGCACCGGGTTTTCGCCATTGGCGATGAAAACCAGGGCGTCCCGGCCGATCGGCGTCATCTCCCAGGCAAAACCGGCCTCCTCTCCATAGGCCTTGGCTTCGGCGGAAGGCTCGTAGGCCAGGAGGATATCAAAATTGCCGTCCACCAGCTGCTGGTAATTCCAGGTAGTGGAATTTTCAAAGCGGATCAGCCCGCCGGCCTCCTCCCGGCTCAGCCCCAAAGCCGCGGCGGTGACCGCTTCCCCCAAGGGCAGGGCGGCCAGGGAGCCGCCCATCCGGGGATAATTATCCTTGGTAAACACATAACCGCCCGCCACTGGCCCGGTGTCGGGTTCCGTGGCCTCCGGCTGCCCGTCAGCCTGCTCCCGCCAGCCGCAACCGGCCAGGAATAGCAGCATCAGCAGAAAAAGCAAAGCAAGGGCCAGATAGTTCTTCATAGTCCGCCTCCTTACCCATGGATCAGTTTAGTCAGTGTCATTGATGCAAAAACGGATCAGCCATTGGCCCTCCCGGTTGATCAGGCCGGCGTAGATATCGTCATAGACCTGGTACCAGCCGCCGCCCACCGGGGTCAAATCGAAATAGCTTCCCGGCAGCAGCTTATTGCCCAGGTGGTCAAAAGCATTGATCCGCCAATCCTGGGTATCAGCCAACAGATACCCCAA
>DAIMZM010000017.1:0-29843 GCA_036733985.1 Bacillota bacterium | reverse complement strand
AGAACCGGCATGTCAAGCCGCAGTAATTCTCTATCCGCATATACGGGCAATTCCTGAACCGGGTTGTAGCTTTCGGCGATCAGATTCATAAAATCCAGTACTTCTTTTGGGATGCTATGCTCTCCGATAATGTCCGAGCTCACCGGTACCGTACCGTCCGCCTGCCGCGCTTGCTCCACATTGTCAAGAAATTGTGGGCGAATTTCCGCAAGGCCAGCGGCCGCGATAAGAATCAGTTTGGAAACGCATTCCGGATAAGCTGTTGCGAATTTGAGCGCCATCCAGCCGCCGAGAGAATTGCCGATTAAAACGGTTTTTTTCAGGCCGAGGGCACTAAGGACATCCTTCATCCAGAGCGCAAAAGCATCCGAGTTCAGGTCGGGCCGGTATTCCTCGCTGTTTCCGGCTTCACCGATAATGTCAACGGCATAAACCCGGAAATGATCGGATAGGGCCATGATTTCAGGAAACCAGAATGCGCTGTTACTGCAGGAGCCATGTAACAGGATAACAGGAGGATTTGACTCCTGACCGGCTGTTAGCATAAACGTCTGCCCAAAAGCAGTCTCAACATATCGTTGCCCAAATGGGAACTGGCTAAGAACGCGGTTATAATAGGCCCGAACCTTATCCCGCCCTTCTTTGGTCTTAAATACGCTGTTTTTCATATCAAACTTACTCCTTTATCTTTTGTTCTGCCAGCGAGGCAATCGTGTCCATCATCACTGTCATAAAGCGGATGTTCCCAAAGAGCATAATGCGTACCATATTTTCGCGCTCTATATATTGGGACTGCATGGACGACCGGCCGTATTCCGGCGGTTTGGAGTTCAGGGCGGCTGTCAGCGTATTCATGATGCGGATGGCGTCCTCCTTTCCACAGGCAATAATATCGATAACCGACGAGGCGACGATGCTGCGTTCCGGCCGGTTTTCCGAACCGGGCCTTTCATCACGGTTATTCTCGACAAAAACGCTTAAATCGTGGCCACTGACCCGCCAGCCTTTTCCTATCTTGGATGCGCGCAGTTTGCCCTCCCGAATATATCGCTGGATGGTCTTCGGATGGATGGCCAGCATATTTGAAATCTGCTCTACGGTGTAATATTCGTTAGACATAAATTACTCCCTGTAATTTCCTATAAGGTAATTATAGGGAGTAATAGGCAGTTAGTCAAGAAAAACTTTTTAATTCAACCGCCGGGTCTAGATGCCTTGCTATGAAAAACGCGGCTCAAAAAGATACCGGTTTCGGCCGGGAACGGTACCGCCACAAGCCCAACCAGGCCACCCGCGTGCAGGAACTGGTGGGGTGCACGGCTTTTTACGCCGCCTTGCCCGATATGCTGAAAGTAGCCCTTTGCCCAGACAAGCCATTGGTACGGCGGTGTAAGACAAACCCGCCTCTGTTTAGAGGCGGGTTGTTGTTTTTATGGGGGCTGGCCGGAATGTCCCTGCCGGGCTAGGCCCGGCCTAATTCTTGGTTGAGCAGCGCTTCCGCCCCTTGCCAGAGGCGGCTGCAAGCGGCTTTGTCCTCAGCGAAGATATAGGCTTTCAGCCCGGATTCCGTGCCGGAGGGGCGGATATAGAGCCGCCGCCCCTGGGGAAAGTCGTAGCGGAGCAGGTCGCAGCAGGCCCGGCCCCGCAGTTGCCCATGATCAATCCGGCTGATGATGGGCAGCCCGGCCAAAGCCGGAGGCGGCTGGGCCCGGAGCCGGGCCATGGCCTGGCTAACGGCTGCCGGCCCAGCAAACAGGGTTTTGGTCAGGCCCTGGCAAGGGCCGTATCGGGCCTGGATCTGGGCTAGAACCTGGGGCAGGCTTTGGCCCCGGCTGCGGTAGAAGGCAGCCGCTGCCAGCAGCAGGCAGGCCGCGGCCAGGCCGTCCTTATCCCGGAGGGCGGCGGTGGCCAGGTAGCCGCCGCTTTCCTCAAAGCCGAAGAAGAAGCGGTCCGGGTTCTCCTCCAGACTTTGGGCAATATGGCGGAAGCCCACCGGCAGCTGAACTGTTTCCAGGCCATGGGCAGCGGCCAGGGCTTCGGCCAAAGGGGTGCTGATCAGGGATTGATACACCTGGCCGCCCTGGGGCAGCCCCGGCCCGGCCAGGGCTTTAGCGATCAGATAGTTCAGCAGCAGCAGGCCGGTCTCATCCCCGCTGAGCAGGGTATAGCCCCCGTCCTGCCGCACCATGGCCCCGCAGCGGTCCCCGTCCCCGTCCGTGGCCAGCAGCAGCTCAGCCCGGATCTCCCGGCCCAGGGCCAGGGCCCGGCGAAAGACCCCCGGCTGATCCGGCGCTGGCTGCGGAATACCCGCGAAATCCGCCTGGGGCGCCATTTCTTCCGCCACGAAAGCCAGGGGCAGCTGCGCCAGGTCTGCCAAGCGCCGCATCAAGGGGCCGGCGGCCCCGGCCAGGGGCGTGAACACGGCCCGGGGCAGTCTGCCGGAGGCCGGGTCAAAGCCGGCTAAGTCCCGCAGCAGGGCCAGATAGGCGTGGGTCACTTCTTTAGGGATGGATTCGTAAGCCGGGGCTTCCCCCGGCTCCGGCCAAGGGGCGGCGGCAAGGGGGATGGCCGCTTCCACCAGGCGGTTGAAATCATCCCGGCTTTGGGCCCCCTCAGCCCCATAGAGCTTATAGCCGTTATCGGCCGGCGGATTATGGGAGGCGGTGATAATCAAGCCGGCCACGGCCTGAAGCCGGCGGACGGCAAAAGAGAGAAAGGGCGTGGGTGCGGGCTCCGGGGCCAGGTAGACGGAGAAACCCTGGCCGGACAGAGTTTGGCTGGCGATCCGGGCGAAATCCGCGCTCTGAGCCCGGTTATCATAGCAGACCACCACCCGGCCGCCCTGGGGATAAGTTTGGCAGAGGGCCGCCTTGACGCCAAGGCTGATCCGGCGGATGCTGGCCGGATTCAGCTGGTCTTGCCCCGCCCCCATCCGGGCCCGGATGCCGGAAGTACCGAAGCGCCAGGCCATCAGCTTTCGGCCCCCAGCTTTTGCAGCAGGGACAGCTTGCAGGCATCCACCGCGGGCTGGCTGAAAGGGTCGGCCCCCAGCAGTAAGGCGCGGAGGGCCGCCGCCTTCATGAAAAAATAGCAGGCATAGCCCAGGCTTTCCTCATCCAGGCCCCGGAGGGCCAAGCGGTTCAGGGGCATGCGGCAGCCGTGGCTTTCCGCCAGGGTTTCCTCTAAGGCCTGGTTCAGCCGGGTATACTCCGGGAAGAAGCCGCCTAGGTCAAGGCCTGGGGGGCTTTGCTCCGGATAAATCAAAGTCTCGAAAAAGAGGGGCGCGCCGGCGCAGAAAAATTGGTTCAGGCTGTGGAGATCATGGCTATAAAGCACCGGCACCGGGAAAACGCCCCGGCCCCCCTTGCCTTCGCTTTCGGCAAAAAGCTGCTGCAGCCAGCGGGCCAGGCCCATCATGGCCGGTTCGGTGACGGCCAGCAGCTCCACGCTTTTGCCCAGGGCCTGCTGGGCATGATGCACGGCTACCGCATACTGCCAGCTGGGATTGGTTGCCATCCCTTCCTTGCCCAGCGCCGCCGCCGCCTGCTCCGCCCCCTGGAGCAGGGCTTGGATATCTAGGCCCCCTGCGGCCAGGGGCAGCAGGGCCAGGGGGGTCAGCACGCTGTAGCGGCCGCTGATATCCGGCGGCGCGTCAAAGAGGGTATAGCCCTGGGCCAGGCCTTCCTCCCGCAGCGGCCCGGAGCCCGGGGCGGTGACCGCGTAGACCCGTTGCTGCCAGCCCCTGCCATAGCGCTGCCGGAGATAGGCTTTCAGCAGCTGGAAGGCGGTTTGCGGCTCCGGGCTCAGCCCCTGCTTGGAGAGGATAACCACCGAGAGGCCGTCTTCCTGGTCCAGGGCTGCCAGCAATTGCTGATGATAGAGGGCGGATAAATTCCAGCCCCCGAAATAGAGGCGCACGCCCGGGGCTTTAGCCCGGTGGGCCAGGAGCTGGGCCCCGGCTTTCAGGCCCAGATAAGAGCCGCCCACCCCCAGGCAAACCAGGGCGCTGCCGGTTTCCCGGATCCGGCCCGCGGCCTGGCTGATGGCGCTGAGCTGGGTCCGGCCCCGGCTGGGATCCAGCCAGCCGGAAAAAGCCAAGCCGCCCCCCTCAAGGGCGGCCTGGCAGGCGGCCAGGCTTTCCCCGTAGCGGGAAAGGGCGGTTTCGCTGATGGTTGGGACTGGGGAATGATAGGTCAGCAAGGGCATGCGGGTTCTCCCTTTGTTCATGGATTTGCCGGTTTGGCTGAAAGCGCCCCGGCCAGGGCCAGCAGATAGCGGCCGTAGCCGGTGTTTTGCTGAGCCAGGCCGGCAGCGGCCAGGCCCGCTTTGTCCAGCAGGCCGCTTTCATAAGCCGCCGCTTCCGGACAGCCGATCAGGCGATTTTCCTCCCGCTGGATCCGGCGCACCATCGCGGCGGCTTGGAACAGGGCCTCCGCGGTGCCGGTATCGAACCAGAGCAGTTCCGGCGGCAGGGGTTCCGCCCGTAGGCGGCCCTGGGCCAGATAAGCCCGGTTCAGATCCGTGATTTCCAGCTCCCCCCGGCCGGAGGGCCGTAACTGCCCGGCCAGGGCCGGAGCCGTCTGGTCATAGAAATAAAGGCCGGGCACGATTGTGTTGGCTTTGGGCTGCTCGGGTTTTTCTTCCAGGGACAGGACCCGGCCGTCCGCCGCCAGTTCCACCACGCCAAAGGGCCGGGGGTCTGCCATTGGGTAGGCAAAGACCGTTGCCCCTTCCCGCAGCTGGGCCAGGGCCCGCAGCTGCCCGGCAAAGCCGGGGCCGCCGTGGAAAAGATTATCCCCCAGGATCAGGCAGCAGGTATCGCCGGCCAGAAAATCTTCCCCCAGCAGCAGGGCCTGGGCAATGCCTTGGGGCTGCTGCTGCACCCGGTAGCTGAGGCGGATGCCGAAGCGCTCCCCATCCCCCAGCAGCCGGCGGAAAGCCTGGGCCGGTTCCGGGGCGGTGATCACCAGCACTTCCTTGAGCCCGGCTTGGAGCAGCAGGGACAGGGGGTAATAGATCATGGGCTTGTCATAAACCGGCAGCAGCTGCTTGCTGTTGCTGATGGTCAGGGGATAAAGCCGGGCGCCCTTGCCCCCGGCCAGGATGATGCCTTTCATGAATAAGCCTCCTGAATAGCCTGGACAAGCGCTGTCTCTCAGCTAAATTATAATACATGGGCCGGAAAAACACAAAGCCCCCTTTTAGGGGACTTTGTGCTGACAAAAAAGCAGGATTTAGCCGAGAAGGCTGAGTATGGTTTCCTGGTTCAGATTTTCCGTGGCCACGGAGACAATCTGATTATTATTGATATAGACGCAGGCAGGGGCCGCCGTGATCCCCAGCCGACGGGCAATGCCGTCGGATTTATAGACGTCCACCCGGCAGACGCTGACCTTCCCGGCCAGGGCTTCCTCCACCTGCTCGATCAGGGGCAGCAGCCCACGGCATGCCGGGTCTGCCGCGTTCCATAAATAGACCAGGCAGGGCCGGCCTTCGTTGAGGATCTGGCGCTGATAGGCTTCGCTCTCAGCGATGTATTTTTCCGCGCCCCAGCCGGCAATGGCCCCGTCCCCCACAGCGGTGGCCACTTGCTTTAAGAGCTTGTCCCGGACGTCGCCGGCGGCGAATACGCCGGGCAGATTGGTTTCCATCCGCTCATTGGTGATCAGATAGCCGGCCCGGCTCATGTTCAGCACATCCTGGAACAGCTCGGTATTGGGCAAATAGCCGATGAAGAGGAAGCAGGTATCCACTTTCACCGGGATCAGTTCATTGGTTTTCACCTGGCGCAGCACCACGGTATCCAGATGGCCGTCCCCCTGGAAGCTGTCTACCACCGTGTTCCAGATATAGGTCATCTTTGGGTTGACCAGGGCTTCCGCCTTGGCGATCTCATTGCAGTCCATGATCCCTTCGTCATGCATTACCGAGACGATGACCTTTTCCGCGAATTTGGTGAGGAACATGCCCTCCTCAATGGCCGCGTCGCCGGAGCCCACCACCATGACGGTTTTGCCCGTATTGGCAGCCGCGTCGCAGGTGGCGCAGAAGGAGATGCCCTTGTCGTACAAAAAGTCCTCTTCGTTCTCCGCGCCGGTCAGGCGGGGCTTGCCGCCGCTGGCCACGATCACCACCGGTGCCTCATAAATGACGCGGAAGGTTTCCACCTCTTTGATTTCCCCGTCTAAGCGGGCGGCTTTCACATCCGTCAGCTTGAAATCCACGCCGAACTTCTTGGCTTGCTTCTGGAAAAGCTCCATCAGGCCCAGGCCGGTTTGGCCCTCCGGAAAGCCGGGATAGTTCTCTATTTCGTTGGTATAGGTGGCCAATCCGCCCACTAGGGCTTTTTCAATGATGATCGTTTTCAGCCTGGCCCGGCCGCAATAGATCCCCGCCGTCAGGCCGGCCGCGCCGCCGCCTATGATCACCACATCGTAACGCTCGCGTTTCTTATCCATACCTTTACCTCGCTTATGTTTTAATGGCAAACCAAGGGACGCTTATACAAGCGTCCGGATGGTTAACGGCAAGATGGATTTTACATGAAAAATTTGGCCAATAGTTTGCTGCCGATAAAAGCGCCGGCTAAGAGGGCCGCGGCAAAAACCCAGCCGGACAGGGATAGGGAAGCGATGCCGGAAAACAGGGCGCCGATATTGCAGCCGCCGGCCAAACGGGCGCCATAACCCATCAGCAAACCGCCCAGCACCGCGGCGATCACCTGCCGCCAGGCCTTGATCTTCTTGAATTTGAACTGGGAGGCCAGCAGCACCGCGGCGAAAGCGCCCACGATGATGCCCAGGTTCTGCCAGCTGCCCCCATGGTTGAGGAAGCCGCCCGTCTGGATGTACTGAGCGCTGGGGCTGGAGAAGTACCACCATTTTTCAACGCTGCCGCCAAACAGCTCGTAAACCCAGGCGCCCCAGTGGGCGAAGGGCCCGCTCACACCCCAGGGATTGCCGGTGGTGGCGAATATGCCGATCTGGAACACCGAGAGCAGCACCGCGCCGGTCACATAAGTAAAGGGATTTTTGATCAATTGTTTATAATATTTATTTTGGGCGATCTTATTGAAGAAGCTGTTCAATATTTTCACCGGCCTTTCTGGTCGCGTATTGCCTTACGCTTTTTCAATAACGACTTCCCATTCGCCGTCGTCCACTTCTTCCACTTCCACATTATAGCCCATTTTCCGCGCCCAGTCCGGGATATTCTTCATGGCGCAGCTATGGTCGATGGCGACGATCAGCACATCGCCGGCAGCCATGTCGGCCATTTTCTTCTCGGTTTTCATCAGCGGTACGGGGCAAGCCTCGCCCAGGCAGTCAAGGGTAAATTCAGCCATGATAAAATCCTCCTCAAGATGTTGATGTTTAATTTAATATGATATTTTGTTTGGCTTGATTCGCGTCAGGGGGCAAACCGTTCAAACCGGCGGGGGCGGTTATTCGTCAACGGAGCCCATCTTTTTCTTCTCGAATTTATCCGCCGCGATATAGAGCAAGCCGATGATGGCCAGCTGCAGAACCACCGCACCCAGCCAGCCGAAAAGATCCGGCAGGAACACCCGGGGGGCCACGGCGTTGAAACGCAGGGTCCACCAGCCCATATCATGGGCGCCCCATAAAGAGCCGGCCACGAAAAATACCAGCGCCAGCATGTTCATGCCAAAGCCTTCGCCTACCCGCATCAGGGTGCCGGAAGCGCAGCCGCCGGCAATGACCATGCCGATGCCGAACAGCAGGCCGCCCAGAACGGTCATCAGGCTGACCGGCATAATAAAGCCCTGGCCGGGGATACTGCCGGTAGTGACGAAGGCCCCGTATTTAATGGCGGTAAAGCCAATGGTGGTAATGGCGAAAGCGATCAGCACCGCCTTGGTCAGCGAAGTGGAGCCGGTGATGCAGGGATCCCGGAGGGATGCGGTAAAGCAGAAGCGGGAACGCTGCAGGATATAACCAAAAGAGCAGCCGAATACCCAGAACACAGCCAGATTGCTGTCCCGGCCGGCTAGCCACAGGGTAACGGCGGCAATGCCGATCAGCGTCAGGATGCCCAAGGGGAGCTGATTCTTCTTTTTCTTCCGGGGCGGCCGCGTTCCGCCGGAACGCGTGATTTCCGACATCGGTACACCTCCTTGTTCGGTTAAAAGCAAAGCATGACTATTATCCACATCAAATATAGCATAAGCCGCGGGGTTTAGACCATACGATATTGTTATGCAATATAAGTTCTTGCAATATGCTTTTATTTCAACTAAACTATAAAGAGCAAGCAGCCGGGCAATCCGGGCCGCCTGCAATCTCGCAATGCCGCAACGCAATATGGAAAGAAGGGTGGTTTTAACCATACAACTGGAGCATATTGCTTTATTCAAAAAAATCGCCGAGGCCAAAAGCATTTCCAAGGTGGCCCAGGTTTCCCACTTGTCCCAGCCCGCCCTGTCCCTGCAGATGCAGCGTTTGGAGGATGAGGTGGGGCAGAAGCTTTTCGAGCGCTCCAATAAGGGCATTGAGCTGACCGCCGCCGGGGAAATCCTGCTCAGGTATGCGGAGGAATTCAACGCCCTCTACGATAATTTTATGAAGGATATCGAACACTTGCAAAGCAGCGAATCCCCCTTCACCATCGCCGCCTTTCCGGACGGGGCCAGCTATGCCATCCCCTGCACCCTGTTTACCGCCAACAAGGTTTTTCCCAGCTACACCTTTTATTTGTCCTCTCTGCCCAATGACGAGGTGATCCGCGCGGTGAAATACGAGCACGCGGATATCGGCTTTATCATGGGGGCCTGCCCGGATGAGGAATTGCTGTGCAAGGCCGCTTTTACCGATAAGATCTGCCTGGTGGCCCATAGCGCCTATAATACCGCCCGCTTAAAGCAGCTGGCGGATATCATCCATTATCCCCTGCTGATGCTGAATGACCAGATGCGTAAGGATCACCCCCTTCACGCCTATATGACGGAGCGGGGCTATGATCTGGATATGCTGAAAATCGCTTCCCGCTTCGATACCACGGAAAGCATCAAATCCGGCGTCTCCGCCAGGCACGGTATTGCCTTTATGCCTTATATGGCCATTAAAAAAGAGCTTTACCTGAAGCAGTTCAAGATCGTGGAGATTCCGGATTTTGATTTTCTGCTGCAGATCAACCTGATCAGCAAGCCTTTGACCGATGTCTCCGACGTCTGCAAAAAGGATATCATCAACTATATCATCGAGGTGGCCGGCAAGAGCATCTGCTAAGCCAAGGGCTTGGTGACGATCAGCTCCCAGACGCCGGTGATGGGCTCGCTGATTTCGATACGGAGGCCGTGCTTTTCGCAGTATTCCATGACATTTTGCGTGGAGCAGCTATGGTCTGTGATCAGCTTCACGCTTTCCCCCGGCCCCAAAGCCTTCATTTGCATCAGTTTCATCACCGGTACGGGACAAATATCCCCCAGGCAATCCAATTCCCGCATAAAAACACCCCCAGAATTTAAGTTGAGAAAGATTTGATTTGATCTGATGAAAAAGCTCTTGATATTAGGCGGCGGCAGCAGCCAGCTCAGCGCTGTGCGCCGGGCCAAAGAACTGGGCTGTTATACCATTGTCGCCGATTATCTGGCCCAGCCGCCGGCGGCTGCCCTGGCTGACCGGCATGTCCGGGTCAGCACTTTTGATGTCCCCGGCTGCCTGGCCGTAGCCCAAGAGACAGGCGCGGACGGGGTGCTGACTTTGGGCACGGACCAGCCCCTCTATACGGCGGCGGTGATCAGCGAAACCTTAGGTCTGCCCTTTCCCCTGACAGCGGCGGCTGCCCAAAACGCCACGGATAAGCAGCGGATGAAGGCGGTCTTCCAGGCGGCGGGCCTGCCCAATACCAGGCATGCCTTTCTGCAAAGGGGCCAGGGCCCCGAAGTCCTGGCCGGGCTTAAGCCGCCCCTGGTGCTGAAGCCGGTGGATTCCCAGGGCCAGCGGGGTATCTTCAAGCTGGACAGCGCTGAAGCGGCAGTAGCCCGGCTCGAGGAGACCCTGGCCTTTTCCCGCCGGGATACGGCCCTGGTGGAAGAATATTATCCCAATGAGGAAATCACCGTCAACGGCTGGGTGGCCGAAGGCCGCCTGCAGATCCTGGCCGTCACCGACCGGCTGTCCCTTGCTTCCCCTAATGCCTTGGGGGTCTGCTACGGCCACCGTTACCCCAGCAAGCACCTGGCCTTGTATGAACAGATCCGGGACTTGAGCCAGGCCATTACCGCCGCTTTCAGCGTCCGGGAGGGGCCTGCTTATTATCAGCTGCTTTACGGGGCTAAGGGCCTGCTGGTGAATGAGATCGCTTTCCGCCTGGGCGGGGCTTACGAGGATGTGATCATCCCCCGGATCAGCGGTTTTTCCACCGTGGACGGGGTGCTGGCCCAAGCCCTGGGGCAAAAGCCGGATCTGAGCCCCTTGGCCGGGTATGACGCCAGCCAGGGGGATTATGCCGGCCTGGTGCAGCTGATGTTCTGCAGCAGCGGCCGTATCGGCGCCATAACGCCGCTGCCCAGGCTGCTGGCTCTCCCCGGCGTGCTGGCGGCAGGCTATAACTACCGGGTGGGGGATCTGATCCCGGAAACCCTGAACGCCACCGCCCGCTTTGGCTATTGCGTGATGCTGGGCCGGGCGGATCAGCGGCAGGCCCTGAACCGGGCCTTTTGGCAGGCTTTTCAGGTGCGGGATGAAGCGGGCCAAGAGCTGGCCCAGGAATATTTCATTTAACTACCTGATAAATACCCACCCAGCCATAATCGCCAGCCCCCACCAGCCCTGTGATGCGCACACCGTACACAGGGCTTTTGAATGCATGAACCAGGCGGCAATGTTGGGCCAGATAAGCTTTCAGCCCCTGGATATCGATGTCGCCGTAAATAACGTTCCAATAAGGCCGGTGCTGGTCGATATAATCCAGCTCATCGCTGTAGGCGATATAGGCGATCTCATATTTGGCCACATAACCGGCAATGTCCAGGCCGTTCTCCGCCAGATAAGCCAGGTTCCGGTAATCCAGCAGCTGCCCCTCCGCAAAAGCGTATTCGCTGTTCAGGTTGGCCAGGGTCTTGGCTCCGGCCGGAATATGCGCCTGGAATTCCGCCAGGTAGTCCTGATAATCCGTGGCCAGCCAAGGGGAAATAGACGTCCAGGAGCAGGCGATGACGATGGCCAGCGCCAGGCCGGAGAGGGCCCGGCACAGGCCTTTGCCAAACAGGTTCAGGGCCGCCATGGTGATCAGCCAGCCCAGGGGGAAGAGGAAAACCAGGCTCAGCTGATTATAGCGGCCGATCAGCATGATCCCCGCCGTCAGGCCCAAGGCAGCCGAGAGCAGCAGCCCGGCCCGGGCGGCCTCTTCCCGCTGTTCCCGGCGCATGGCCAGCACATAGCAGCCCAGCAGCAGGCTCATGGTGGGGAAAAGGAACAGCTGGGGCCGGAGCTCAGGCAAATAATAGGTGCCGGAGACGCCGGCGAACAGCTTGCGCCAGAAATCCGGCGCTTCCCCCAGCCTTTCCGCTAAAGACAAGTTCAGGCCGAACTCGCTCTGGGCATAAGCGGCATAATGGCTGAAAAACTGTTGGTCCAGGCCCAGGCTGATCAGGACGAAGACCCCGGCCGCGGCCCCGGCGGCAACGATATAGAGCAGCAGTTGCCTGGCCCGGGCCTGGCCAAAGGCCAGCCGGGCCAGGAGGGCTGCCCCGCACATACAGGCGATGAGGAAGGCGTTGGGATGGAAGCCCGCGGCCAGGCCGGTGATCAGGCCCAGGCCCAGGATTTCCCGGTTGGCCAGGACCCCGGCTTTCAGCAGCAACAACAGGCAGGCGCATAGGGCCAGCAGGATGAAAATCTCCTGGCGGGCCAGATGGGAGGCGTAGATGAACTGCACATCCAACCCCAGCAGCAGGGTAGCCAGCAGGGCCGGTTCACGGCGCTCCGGGAACAGGCGGCGGGCAGCCAAATAGAACAGGGCCAGGCAGGGCAGGGCCGCGGCCAGGGACAGCAGGCGGAAGGCGGCGATCCGGTAGCCCCCCAGGCGGAGGGCCAGGCCCTGCAGGCTGTGGAACAGCAGCTTGATCCCATGGGGCCAGCGGGGCTTCAGGTTGAAGAAGGGCTCTGTGGCCCCGAAAGAACCCTGTTCCCAAATGGCCCTGGTCAGGCCGGACAGCCAGGCCTCGTCGGAATGGACATAAGGAAATTGGCAAAGGAAGCTGCCGCTGAGCCAGGCATAGCCGGCCAGGGCGGCCAGCAGCAGGACAGCGGGCAAACAGCGATATTTTTTTGCCGGTGGGTTTGTCAGCATGGCCCCATTATACCATATCCGCCCGGAGGTTTTGGCTATTTTTAAAAATCGGCGGCGATCATATATAAGTCAAATGTTGCATAAGACAATCTTATATCTCAAAGCCTTTAGGATGCAGTACAATAGTCATGGAATCCGACTATTATCCAATCCGTATCAAAGTTGCACAGAAGGAGGTTATCCATGAAAGGTTCGGCTAAATTAACCGCCGCGGCCTTGCTTTTGCTGGCCATGGCAACGCTATGCCTGGGCTGTAACAACTATCAGTACGCCGAGACGGATCAGCTCATTCTGGACGCTGCCGACCTGGGGTCTTACCTGGGCCAGGACAATGTGGTCTTTGTGGATATGCAAAGCGCCGAGGATTATAGCGCCGGCCATCTGGCAGGGGCGGTCAATATCACCCTGGATCAGCTGGTGATCAATGTGCCGGTGGATAATATGCTCACCTCCCCGGCCAAGCTCTCCAGCCTGCTTACGGAAAAAGGCATTGGCGACGATACCCTGGTCATTGCTTATGACAGCAACCGGATGGACGCCTCCCGGCTGTTATGGAGCATGATGGTCTACGGAAACCATAATGTCCGCGTGGTCAGCGGCGGCTTTCAGGCTATTCAGGCGGCCGGCTATACGGTGGATACCGAGACGCCGCAAGTGACGCCTTCCGCCGGCCTGACTTTGAGCCAGGACAAGGACCCGGCCTGGTACGCCACGCTCAAGGAAGTCCAGGCGCTGGTGAACGACCCCGCGTCCGGCACGGTGCTGCTGGACGTCCGCACCGAGGCGGAGTATCTGGAAGGGGGCAAGATCCCCGGCGCTTTACTGATGGATTATGCCGGGAATTTCTATGCTGACAATACCTTCAAGGATACCCAGGCCACCCAGATCAATTACCTGGAAGCCGGTTTGGATCCGGAAAAGGAAATCATCATCTACTGCCGTACCTCAGTGCGGGCCGCGCCGGTTTTTGTCCGCCTCTATGACGCGGGCTACCGCAAGATCCGCATCTATGACGGGGCTTGGCTGGAATGGTCTTCCAATTCCAGCAACCCGGTGGAGCGCGCTGAAAACAGCGCCCCCGCGCCCATTCAAAAAGACGCTTCATGAACCTGGCGTAAATCAGCCGGTCATTTGATTGCTGGTTTAAAATAAGGAGGAGAGAAACGCAATGAAAAAACTGTTATCGATCATGATGATCCTCATGCTGGCCCTGGCCCTGCTGACGGCCTGCGCCCCGGCTGAGGAACCTGCGGAGGAGCCTGCCGCCCCGGCGGAGGAGCAAACCCCTGCCGAAGAGCCGGCGGAAGAACCGGCGGCGGAAACCGACGTGGTGGCCGAAGCCGCCCTGGCTTATTTCGCCAATTTCCCGGACAGCAAGCATATGGCCAATGCCGAGGATATCGTGGCTAAGGTGCTGGCTGGGGAAGAGCTGTTCATCCTGGACATCCGTTCCGCGGAAGACTATGCCGCCGGCCACTTAAAAGGCGCTTACAATGTGCCTTATCTGGAAGTGGGCAATTATCTGGAACAGCTGCCTGACGACGTGGAGATTTTCGTCCAGTGCTACACCGGCCAGACCTCCAGCCAGACCGTGGCCCTGCTGAACATAGCCGGCAAATTTGCCACCAATGTGCAGAAGGGCTTCAAGAACGGCGTTTCCCAGGTGGAGGGCTATGAAGAAGCCATCACCACCGAAGCCGCCGCCCTGCCGGAAGGCAATTATCCCGTGGACGACGCTATTGAAGAAGCGATCAAGGCCTATTATGCCGAAGCCGGCAGCAATACCTTCAAATCCTTCAACATTTCCGTGGAGCAGGTGAAGGAGCTGGTGGATGCCGGCAGCACCGACTACACCATCCTCTCCGTGCGCCAGGCTGCGGATTATGAAGCCGGCCATGTGCAGGGCGCCATCAACATCCCCTTCGGCGCCGGTATGCAGGAGCAGTTCGAGAGCCTGATCCCCAAGGATAAGCCGGTGATCGTTTACTGCTACACCGGCCAGACCGCCAGCCAGACTGTGGCTGTCTTGCGCATGCTGGGCTATGAAGCTTACAATATGTCCCAGGGCATCACCAACGGCTGGGAGCCTGCCGGCTACGAGCTGGTCACGGACTAACAATACCCCCAGTGCTTGTTCATTCTTAACCCTCCCTGCTTTACGGAAAAACCGCCTCCTGGGGCGGTTTTTCCGCGCTTTGGGGGCGGTTCTCCGGTTGCGCTTATTGGGTGTAAAAGGCGACGGTGGCTGCCAGGCCCCGGTCAAAGCCGGTTTGGGCCTGCCAGCCCAGGGCTTGCAGGCGGCTGCAGTCCAAACCGTAGCGGAAATCATGGCCGGGCCGGTCCGGGACAAAGGACAGCCGGTCTTCGGGCAGATCCAGGGCCCGCAGGATCAGGCGGGCGGTTTCCAGATTGGGCCGCTCATCGCCGCTGCCGATATTATAGGCTTGCCCCGGCGCGCCCAGCCGGGCCAGGGTCAGCAGGGCTTGGCAATGATCCGCCACATACAGCCATTCCCGCCGCTGCAGGCCTTGGCCGTAGAGGGGCAGGGCCTCCCCGGCCAAGGCCAGGGTGATCAGTTTGGGGATCAGCTTTTCCCGGTGCTGCCGGGGGCCGTAATTATTGCAGCAGCGGCTGATCAGCACCGGCAGGCCAAAGCTCCGCCAATAGGCCAGGGCCAGCAGTTCCCCCCCGGCCTTGCTGGCGGCATAGGGGTTCCCCGGCCCATAGGGCGCGTCCTCCCGGAAACGGCTTTCCCCAGGCTGGCCCGGGCCGTAAACCTCGTCGGTGGAGATTTGGATGAAGCGCCGCCCCCCGTAGTCCCCCTGCCACTGGTTCCGGGCCGCTTCCAGCAGGGATTGCAAACCGCCGATATTGGTGGAGACAAAATCCGCCGCCGCGCTCAAGCTGCGGTCCACATGGCTTTCCGCGGCAAAGTTGAACACCGTATCAAAGTCATAGCGGGCAAAAAGGGCGGCCATGGCGGAGCGGTCCCGGATATCCGCCTGATAAAAGCGATAGCGGGGGTCCGCGGCGCAAGCCGCCACATTGGCCGGGTCGGCGGCGTAAGTCAGGCAGTCCGCGTTTACCGCCAGGCAGTCCCGGGCCGGATCCGCCAGGAGCTGATGGATGAAATTGCTGCCGATAAAGCCGCTGCCGCCGGTGATCAGGAGCCGCTTCATGCGTCTTCCTCCTTACCTGCGGTTTCCCGCACCACATAGCGGGGCAGATCGCTGACGGTCATATAAATCCGCCCCACATATTCCCCCAGCAGCCCCAGGGTCAGCATGATCAGGCCGCCCACAAACAGCAGCGCCGCCATCAGGGAGGTGTAGCCCGGCAGCAGGGCCGCGCCGCAAAGCTTGCGGATCACCAGCGTCAGGCCGTAGACCAGGCCAACCGCGGCGATCAGGCCGCCCAGGACCCCGGCGAAGCGCAGGGGCAGGATGGAAAAATTGGTAAAGCCGGTGAGCCATTGCCCGGCCAGCTTGGGGAAAGTGTAGCCGGATTTTCCCCCTTGCCTGGGCCGGTGGGGCAAGTCCACATTGGTTACCCGGTCGGAGCATTGCATGATATAGCTGGTGAAGGAGGGGAAAGGGCTCTGATAGGCCAGGAGCTGATCCACAGCCAAGCGGCTGACCGCGAAAAAGCTGGACAGGCTGACGCCTTTGGGCTTGGCCCGGGTCAGCTCCAGCAGCCAGCCGTTTAAGGCGCTGGCCAGGCGGCGCAGCGGCTGATGCCGTTTATGAGGAAAGCGGGCAAAGACCAGGTCATAGCCTGCCGCCACCTGATCGATAAGTTCATAGACCTGTTCCAGGGGATGCTGGCCGTCGTCGTCCAGGAACACGGCGATTTGGCCCCGGATATGGGGCAGCGCCGCCATGCGGGCTTTGGCCTGGCCGAAGTTCCGGGCCAGGTTCAGCCCCAGCACCCGTGGGTCGGCGGCGGCCAGCTCCCGGATGATTGGCCAAACCCGGTCCGGGGAGCCGTCGTTGACCAGGATCAGCTGATAATCCGCTTCCCCCCGGCCGGCCAGGGCCTGCCGGAGCTCCGCCACCACCAGGGGCAGGGTTTGCTCAGAACCGTAGCAGGGGATGACAAAGCTCAGCTTAACCATGATCCGTCACCTTCTCTTGATAAAAATCCGCCACCGCCGCAACCACCTCCCGAAGCTGTTCCAGGGACAGGCCCCGCCAGAGAGGCAGGCGCAGCAAGCGGCTGCTGTCTTGGCTGGTATAGCGGTCCTCACCCACGAAGCGGCCATAGCGCTGCCCGGCCGGGGCGCTATGCAGGGGCTGGTAATGGCTGGCACAGCCAATGCCCCGGGCCCGCAGCCAATCCGCTAGCTGCTGCCGCTCATCCCCGCTGCGGGTTTTGAGATAGTAGAGCTGGGCGTTATGGCCTTCCGGATTGAGGGGGCAAGGGGTCTGGATCAGGCCCATGGCAGCCAGGGGCCTGAGGGCCCGGTCATAGCTTGCCCAAAGGGCCCGGAGCTCAGCCACGCTTTGCTCGGCCCGGCGCAATTGCGGCAGCAGGCAGGCGGTATTCAGCTCGGAAGCCACATAGGAGGAGCCCAGGCCTTGCCAGCGATATTTATCCGCCTGGCCCCGGCGGAAGCGGTCGATATCCGCGCCTTTTTGGCGGATGATCTCCGCCCTGTCCAGCAGACTGCTGTCCCGGAGCAGCAGCGCGCCGCCCTCGCCCATGGTGAAGTGCTTGCTGTTATGGAAGCTGAGGCAGCCCAGATCCCCCCAGATCCCCAGGCTCCGTCCCCGGTAGGCGGAAAGCAGGCCCTGAGCCGCGTCTTCCACCACCGCCAGGCCGTAGGCTTCCGCCAGGGCCAGGATGGCCTCCATCCGGCAGGCCATACCCCCGTAATGCATGGGCGCGATGGCCCGGGTGGCCGGGGTAACGGCCGCTTCGATCAGCCGGGTATTGAGGTTCATATCCTGGGGCCGGATATCCACAAAGACGGGCACGGCCCCCCGGAGGGCAAAGGCATTGGCGGTGGAGGGGAAGGTAAAGGAGGGCAGGATCACCTCGTCCCCGGGGCGGATTTCCAGCAGCAGGGCGGCCAGTTCCAAGGCCGCGGTGCCGGAAGGGGTCATCAGCACGGCGGCCGCGCCGGTCAGCCGCTTTAATTCCCGGCTGCAGGCAGCGGCATAGGGGCCGTCCCCGGCCAGCTCCCCGCTGGCTAAGGCTTCGGTGACGCTGTCGAATTCAGGGCCGCAAAGCGGCGCTTGGTGGAAGGGGATCATGGGCGCTCCTTGGCTGGCAGGTGATTAAAGGCTTGCCGGTCCAGCAGCCCGGACCAGGCGCCTGCCAGGCAGCTGCAGACCGCGTCGCTGGAAACATTGATGGAGGAGCGCATCATGCCGAACAGCTTGTCCAAACCGATCAGCATGCCCACGCCCTCCATGGGGATTTGCAGCTGGCCGGCCAGTATGGATAAGCAGACCAGGCCGGAACCGGAGATGCCGCCGGAGCCCGAGGCCAGCACAAAGATGGAAAGAGCCACCGCCAGCAGCTGGGCCGGGCTTAAGGCCAGGCCATAGACCTGGGCTAAGAACAGGGTGGAAATGATCAGGTAAACCGCGCTGCCGCATTTATCCACCGTGGCCCCCAGGGGGATGACGAAGGCGCAGACCTTTGGCGAGATCCCCAGCTTCCGCTGGCAGGTGTCCAGGGTCACCGGCACGGTGGCGCAGGCGGAATTCAGGGAAAAGGCCAGCAGCAGATTGGCCCCCCATTTGCGGTAAAAGACCAGGGGGTTCAGCCTGGCCGTCAGCAGCATCAGGCTGTAAAGCAGCAGCATACAGAGCATACCGCAGCTGACGGTGGCCAGCAGCTTGGCCAGGGGCAGCAGGGTGGCCATGCCGGTAACAGCCACCAGCCTGGCCATGGCGGCAAAAGTGGCCAAAGGCGCCAGGCTGATGAACAGGGCGGTCAGCCTGAGGAACAGGCTGTAGCACTCATTGGCCAAACGCCTGAGCAGGCCGGCCTTTTCCCCCAGCAGGTTCAGGCCCAGGCCCAGCAGCAAGGCGATGAAGATGATCTGCAGCATATTGCCTTGGATGAAAGGGGCCAGGATATTATCAGGCACCAGGCCGGTGACGGTTTCCAGCAGGGTGGGGGCGGCGAAATCCCCGTTGCCGTAGGCCTCCGCCTGGATCAGGGAAAAGCCGTCCGCGGGCCGGAACAGTTGGAACAGGCCGTAGCCAATGCCAATGGCGGAAAAGCCGGTGAAGCTGAAGAGCAGCAGCACCAGGCCGCCGATGCGGCCCAGGGTCTTCAGATCCGCCATGGCGGCCACAGCAACGAGGATGGAGAAAAAAGTCACCGGGATGGCGATGAATTTCAGGGCGTTCAGGTAAACGGTGATCAAGGGGGCCAGCAGATAGCTGACCGCCAGGCTGTCTTGGCCCCAGCCCAGCAGCTGAAAGGCCAGGCCCAGCAAAATGCCTGCGCCAAAGCCTAGTCCGGTTAAAATCACGGTGCGCTGAGGCACAGCGCCCATCGTCAATCCGCTCCCAGGTTGATCCATGTCTTTATGTTAACGTCCGTTAGCGGTTTTGTCCAGACGGCAGCCATGATATTTTATTATGGCGCTATAACAAAGCCCTGTGCCCCCTTTTTTGGGGCGATAGGATAAAGTCTAGTAAATTGCTAGGAAATTTGCCTTTGGCCCTATCCTTTGGCAGGTGGCCGGGGTTTGGCGGAGAAATATCCTAATAATAGGCGCGCCTGATAGGCCCGCCGCTAGGCCGGGCAGGGCGGCGAATCCGCAAACAATAGCCAAAAAAAGGATGATGACCGATGATGACGAGGGTGCTGCGCAATGATGATTAAAGAAGCGTTTTTATGGGCCGCTTTGGGCACCGGCTTTACTTTTTTGATGACCGCCGCCGGTTCCGCCATGGTTTTCCTGTTCCGGGCCGGGGCCAGCGCCAAGCTGCAGAAAATTTTCCTGGGCTTTGCCGCCGGGGTGATGATCGCCGCCTCGGTTTGGAGCCTGCTGATCCCCGCCATCGCCGAGGCGGAGGCCCAGGGCCAAACCGGCTGGCTGCCGGCAGCCGGGGGCCTGATCCTGGGCATCGCTTTCCTCTACCTGCTGGACCGGCTGATCCCCCATCTCCATCCTTCCGCCAAACAGGCCGAGGGCCTGTCCAGCGGCATGCGGCGCACCTCCTTGCTGGTGATGGCCGTGACCCTGCATAATATCCCCGAAGGTATGGCCGTGGGCCTGTCCTTTGTGCTGGCCGCCCAGCATGGGGGGGATTCGGCGGCTTATGCCGCCGCTCTGGCCCTGGCTTTAGGCATCGGCATCCAGAATTTTCCCGAGGGCGCGGCCATCTCCCTGCCCCTGCGCCAGGAAGGTGTCAGCCGGGGCAAAGCCTTTGCCCTGGGAGGTCTTTCCGGCCTGGTGGAGCCGGTGTTCGGCCTGCTGACCGTACTGGCCGCGGGCCTGGTGGCCCCTTATATGCCCTGGCTGTTGTCCTTTGCCGCCGGCGCCATGCTCTATGTGGTGGTGGAGGAACTGATACCCGAAGCCCATCTGGGCGAGCATTCCCATGCCGGCACCATGGGGGTGATGGGCGGTTTCCTGGTGATGATGGTGCTGGATGTGGCTCTGGGCTGAAACAGCCTGGACGCGGCAGCGGAAGCCGCAAGCAATTGCGGCTCCCGCTGCCAGGGAAACAGAGGATAAGTAAGGGCCTTGCTCAGAAATCCATAACCGAGAGGGCGGAGGCGGCGTTGATCCCGCCCACCGTACCAATGGTCTGGCCGTCGATGAGGATCTGTACATAGTCCACCGTATCGAACTGGGTCAGGGTATTGACGATGCTGTAGATGGCCAGCAGTTGGGCGTCTTCATCCGTGCTCAGGTTTTCCAGCAGCTCAGAGCTGAAATCCACCGTGCAGACGCCGGCGGTGATGTCGATATCCTCCAGCACAGCCCCGGCCGGCAGGGTGGGGTTCAGGGTGGGATCCTGGGGCCCGGAGATCAGCTCATTCACCGTGGCCCGGGCAATGCCTTCCTGCTTGGGGATTTGCCGGGTCTCCGCTTCCAGGGAGGAGCCGTCCGCGTTGGCGAAATAGAGCAGGATCTCCCTGGTCTCGCCCACATTGGCCACAGCGCCGCCGCTATCGGCCGGGTCTTGGCCTTCCGGCGCGTCCTTCTCCGCCCCTTCCTCACCGGTCAGGCCCACTGGTTGCTGGATGGCCCCGGGATCCGTAGCGTCTCCGGGCTGGGCCTTGCCGTTCTCAGATTTGAATACCTGCAAATTTTCCATCCAGCCGCAGCCTGCCGCCAGGATCAGCAGCGCTACAACGATACCAGCTATGATGATGATTTGCCGTTTTTGCATATCCTATCCCCGCTTTTTTCATCGTTTGCACTAAATATATGGCGGCATGGGTCAAGATATGCGTAGCTTTGAACTGTGCTTTCTGGTATAATATGAGCATAAATGGTGATCCTGTGCCCGTGCCTTTGCCGCCGGGACGCGGCGCCAACGATCTGCCCGGCACGCCCTGCCTGCGCCCCGCCTTCCGCGGGGCGGGCTGGGAAACCGGGCTTCCACCAATAAGGAGGCCCCATTATCATATGGAAAAACGGCAACTGGGTAAAATTAAGGAAGAAATCTCCCTGCTGGGCTTCGGCGCCATGCGCTTGCCCCGCCGGGACGGGGACTATGATCTGCCGGAGCTGAAAGCCATGCTGGACACGGCCATGGCCGGCGGCGTTAACTATTACGATACCGCTTATATTTACGATAACGGCAACAGCGAAAAGATCCTCGGGGAATTGCTGGTGGACCGCTATCCCCGGGAGCGCTTTTATCTGGCGGACAAGCTGCCGGGCTGGCGCTTGCCCAAGGGCGGCGGCCCGGCGGAGATGCGGGCGATCCTGGAAGAGAGCCTGGAGCGGCTGCATACGGATTATCTGGATTTTTACCTGGTCCATTCCCTCTCCGGGGAAAGCTGGGCCAAGCTGGTAGAAAAGGGCGTAAAGGATTTCCTGGCAGAGCTCCGGGAAAGCGGGAAGGCGCGCTATATCGGTTTTTCTTTCCATGATGCGCCGGAAAGCCTGCCCGGGATTGTGGCGGCCTTTCCCTGGGATTTTGCCCAGATCCAGCTGAATTACTTGGACTGGGACGGGGAACAGCAGGCCCGGGCCCAGTATGATTACCTGACGGCGCAAGGCGTCCCTGTGGTTGTCATGGAACCGGTGCGGGGCGGTTCCCTGGCCCAATTGCCTCCGGACGCTTTGAGCGAGCTGGAGGGCGTCGCCGCCTCCGCCCCGGCCCTGCTGGCCCTGCGCTTTGCCGCCAGCCAGGCCAATGTGCTGACTGTGCTTTCCGGTATGAGCAGCCGGGCCCAGGTGGCGGAGAACTGCCAGGGCTTCCGGGATTTCCAGCCTCTTTCAGCAGCCGAGCAGCAGGCTATCAGCCGCGTCCTGGCCCGGCTGAACGAACGGGAGCTGGTTTTATGCACCGGCTGCCGCTATTGTGAGGCGGACTGCCCCCGGAAGATCAATATCTCCGCCGCCATGAACGGGCTGAATCATTATTTGACCCTGCCGAACCGGGCCGCCCTCAACAACTATATCCGCCAGATTAAGCCGGGCCAACAGCCCCAGGATTGCCTGGGCTGCGGGGTTTGCCAGACCCATTGCCCCCAGAAGATAGATATCCCCCAACACCTGGCGGATCTGGCTAAGGCCCTGGCGGAAAACGGCTTTTAAAAAATAAGTAAGGCCGCCCCTTGCGGAGCGGCCCGGAGGCTAAGCCTTAAGCCTCCCTGGTTTCCCTGCCTTCCCGTCTCCTGCGGAATAACAGGGACAGCGCCCACAGCCCCGACAGGCCCACCAGGGCGTAGATGAACCGGGACGCCCCGGCCAGCTGGCCGCCGAAGATCGCGGCCACCAGATCATAGCGGAAAAAGCCGATCAGTCCCCAGTTCA
The DNA here is from genome assembly GCA_036733985.1 of Bacillota bacterium. Classification (GTDB taxonomy): domain Bacteria; phylum Bacillota; class Dehalobacteriia; order UBA4068; family UBA4068; genus DAIMZM01. Next base: position 7,564 of record DAIMZM010000017.1, on the reverse strand, counting down.
GCGCGCCGATGATGATCAGCGCCAGGATGAACTTGTCCCATCCGGTCATTCTTGTCATGTTCCAGACTCCCTTTCTTGTTAATTTCCGATGCCTGACTTGCGAATCATAGGATAATTGCCGTGAAAGTATTATGTGGAGATCATACGGGGAATATACGTTATGGCGATTTTTGCTATCTCTGACCTGCATTTGAGCCTGACCGCGCCCTGGCGAAAAGGACAGGCGGTTGAATTGGCCAAGCCCATGGATATTTTTGGCGCGGCTTGGGCGGATTATCCTGTTCCTTTGGCGGAGAATTGGCGAAAGTTGGTTCAGCCGGCAGATACGGTTTTGATCGCCGGGGATCTTTCCTGGGCCATGACCCTGGCGGAGGCTGCCTTCGACTTCCAATTTCTGCAGGATCTGCCAGGGCGGAAGCTGATTATCAAGGGCAATCATGATTATTGGTGGCAAAGCTTGTCCCAGGTGAAAAAGGCCCTGCCTCCCTCGGTGATCCCGCTGCAGCATAGCGCCCTGGCCGTGGAAGGCCGGGCCATCTGCGGCACCCGGGGCTGGCTCTCCCCGGCCCACCGGGATTTTCAGGAGGGGGAGGACCGGAAGATCTACGAGCGGGAATTGCTCCGGCTGGAAATGGCCCTCAAAGAAGGCGTGAAGCTGGGGCTGCCCATCATCGCCATGCTCCATTATCCGCCCTTGCTGCCGGAGGAGGCGGAAAGCGGCTTTAGCCGGCTGCTGGACAGCTACCCGGTGACGGATTGCCTTTACGGGCATATCCACGGGGACAATGCCGCGGCTTTCAGCGGCCTGCGGCAGGGCGTCCGCTACCAAAATTGCAGCGCCGACCGGCTGGAATTGCGGCCCTTGCTGATCCCGGCGGCAGGAAAAAATAGCCTGGCGGAGAATAAATAAATTTTGAGTATACCCATTCCGGGTTTCCGGGCCGGGCCTGCTGTGGCGAAAACAGCCGCCGGCTTCAAAGCTTTGCGGCTTCAGGGTTTCAAGGCTTCAATCAAGGAGGCAAAACTATGCGATTGGTAACAGCGGAAGAAATGCGCCTGGCTGACGAGGCGGCGATCAATGAGTTCGGCATCCCCGGCATCGTCCTGATGGAGAATGCGGGCCAGGCTGTGGTGCGCCAGGTGGAAGAACTCCTGGGGACCCTGGAAGGGAAGAAGGCGGCCATTTTCTGCGGCGGCGGCAATAATGGCGGCGACGGTCTGGTGGCGGCCCGCCATTTGTTCAACCGGGGCTGCGAGGTGCGGCTGTATTTTTTGACTGACCCGGAGATCTTTCGCGGGGACGCGCTGACCAACTATAATATCTTGAACAATATGGGCGTGGCCGGTTTCCAGCTCACCGAGGGCAGCCGGCTGAACGTGGCCCGCATGGCCCTGTGGAGCGCGGATGTGGCCATCGACGCCATCTTCGGCACCGGTCTGAGGGATGATGTGCGGGATATCACCCTGCAGGTCATCAATATGTTCAATGAAAGCGATACCCCGGTGATCTCCTGCGATATCCCCTCCGGCTTAAGCTCCACCACCGGCCAACCCCTGGGCGCGGCGGTGAAAGCCGATATCACCGTGGCTTTCGGCTTCTGCAAGCTGGGCCTGGTGCTGCCGGCGGCCCAGCCTTATGTGGGCAAGCTGGTGGTGGCGGATATCTCCCTCCCCGCCCAGGTGGAAGAAGGGCTGAAAGCCCGGCGGGAACTGGTGGACCAAAAGTTTGTCATGCGCTGGCTGGCCGCCCGGGAGCCGGAATCTTATAAGGGGGATTTTGGCCATGTGGGCGTGGTGGCCGGTTCCGCGGCCATGCCCGGCGCGGCGGTGCTGGCTGCCCGGGGCGCGCTGAAAATGGGCGCGGGCCGGGTCACGGCGGCGCTGCCTGCCGCCTGCCGCAGCAGCTTTGCCGCCCAGCTGCCCGAAGCGATGCTGCTCAATACCCCGGATAATAGCGAGGGGGGCATCGATATGGTTGCCACCGGGCAGATCGCCGCTTTCCCTGTCACCGCCTGGCTGATCGGGCCGGGCATGGGCCGGGAAGAGAAAACCCTGGAAATGATCCGGGATCTGCTGCCGAAAATCACCGCCCCCACCGTGCTGGACGCGGACGCCCTGTTCGCGGTTTGCGGTTATCTGCGCCTGCTGAAAAAGGTTCAGGCCCCCCTGGTCATCACCCCCCATCCCGGGGAAATGGCCAAACTGCTGGGGGTCAGCGTGGCCGATGTGCAGAGCAACCGGGTGGCGGTGGCCGAAGGCTTTGCCCGCCAGACCAATGTGGTGGTGGTGCTGAAAGGCGCCGGCACCGTGATCGCCACGCCGGAGGGCCGGGTCTTCATCAATAATACCGGCAATCCGGGCATGGCCACCGGCGGCGCCGGGGATGTGCTTTCCGGCATGATCGCCGCCCTGCTGGCCCTGGGGATGGTACCTGCCGTGGCCGCGGCCTGCGCGGTCTGGCTCCATGGCCGGGCCGGCGATATCGCCAGGGAAACCCGGGGCGTCGCCGGTTTGCTGGCCGGGGATATCGTGGCGGCTGTGCCGGGGACCTTGAAATCCATCAACCGTTAAAAATAAAGCCAAACAGGCCTGGCCGGAGGCTGGGCCTGTTTTTTCAATGAAGTGGAGGAACATGTCGCATATCTCACCGGAACGCAGCGCCTGGACCGAAATCGACCTGGGTTCCCTAAGGAATAATTTCGAACTGATCCGCCATATCGTGGGGCCGGATACCGCCGTCATGCCGGTGATCAAGGCGGATGCTTACGGCCACGGCGCCCCCCGGGTAGCCCAGGTGCTGACGAAAGCCGGGGCAGCCGCTTTTGCCGTGGTCACCCTGGCGGAGCTGCGGCAGCTGCGGCAAAACCAGATCAGCCTGCCGGTGCTGACCCTGTCCTATGTGCCGCCCCGGGCTTATCCGGAGCTGCTGGCCTTGGACGGCATGGCCACGGTCTATAGCCTGGAGCAGGCCGGGGCCCTCTCCGCCATTGCCGTCAGCCTGGGCAAGCAGGCCCGGGTTCATCTGAAGGTGGATACAGGCCTGACCCGCCTGGGCTTCGAGCCTACAGAGGCGGCGGCCGAGCAGATCCTGGCCTTAAGCCGCCTGCCCAATCTGGAGATCAACGGCCTGTTCAGCCATTTTGCCGATTCCGACGATTCGGATAAGACCTATAGCAGGCAGCAGCTGACGGCTTTCAATGCTTTTGTGCGGGAGCTGGAAGCCAGGGGCCTGGCGATCCCCTGGAAGCATATTTCCAATTCCGCCGCCATTGCCAATATCCCGGAGGCCTGCTGGAACATGGTGCGCCCCGGCATCCTGCTCCATGGCTGCTATGCCTCGGTGGATGTGCCCCGCATTGCCGGGGTCAGGCCGGTGATGTCGGTGAAGGCGGAGATCGTGCGCTTGCGGGATCTGCCCAAGGGCGGCAGCGTCAGCTATAATTGCACCTGGCGGGCGGGCCGGCTGTCCCGCATCGCCACCCTGCCCCTGGGTTATGCGGACGGCGTGCCCCGGCTCCTGGCCAACCAGGGGGAAGCCCTGATCGCCGGCCGCCGGGCCCCTATCGTCGGCCGGGTCTGCATGGATCATTTCATGGTGGATGTGACGGATATCGCCAGCGAAACCCAGGTCAGCCTGGGGGATGAGGCGGTGTTCATCGGTTATCAGGGCCATGAGCATATCACCGCGGATGAGATCGCCAGCATGACCGGCACCATCAATTATGAGATCTTCTGCCATCTGGGGCTGCGCTTGCCCCGAATTTACATCGGCGAGTAAAACATGGAGAGCAAAACTATGGAGGGTAAAATTATGGAAACCATTGCCGTCGGCTGTGACCATGCAGGCTTCGCGGCCAAGGAAAAGCTGCTGGACTTCCTTAAAGAACAAGAGATTCCCTATCAGGATTTCGGCTGCAACAGCACGGAGAGCGTGCATTACCCCTTGTTCGCCAGGGCTGTGGCCCAGGCCGTGGCAGAAGGCGAATACAGCCGGGGTATCCTGATCTGCGGCACCGGCATCGGCATGAGCATTGCCGCCAACAAGGTCAAGGGCATCCGCGCCGCTCTCTGCCACAATGCCTTTACCGCCGCTGCCAGCCGGGAGCATAATAACGCCAATATCCTCTGCCTGGGCGCCCGGGTGCTCAATGAGGAAGAGATCCTGGAGATCGTCAACATCTGGCTCAAAACCCCCTTCGCCGGCGGCCGCCATCAGCTGCGCCTGGAAATGCTGGAGTAATAGTGGGGGATTAAACCCTTAAAACCGTTCCTCTTTTGTAAAAGAGGAACCGAGAAAACTTTGAATGGTGTTTGTTTCTACTTTAAAGCTATTATTATAGTTCTATCTAAAATAATTAAGATAATATAAAAAGTAGAGGCTTAATAATCGCCGCCCCGTAGCTTTGAATACATTTAAAATTCTTTTGGTTCTTTTCTTCTAAGAAAAGAACGGTTTAAATGTCCGCTAAAAAAAAGGAGGTCTGCCATGGAACGCCGCGACAAGATCAATTATTATCTGGACCTGGCCGAGGTGGTTTCTCAGCGCTGCACCTGTTTGCGAAGGCATTACGGGGCGGTGATCGTCAAGAACGACCAGGTGGTTTCCACCGGCTATGTGGGGGCGCCCCGGGGGCGGCGGAACTGCTCGGATCTGGGGGTTTGCATCCGGGAGCAAATGAATATCCCCAGGGGCGAGCGCTATGAGCTGTGCCGCAGCATCCACGCGGAAGCCAACGCCATCATCAGCGCCAGCCGGGAGCAGATGCTGGGCAGCGCCCTGTACCTGGTGGGCAAAGAGGTTAAGACCGGCGCTTATATTGAAAACGCCGTCTGCTGCTCCATGTGCAAGCGCCTGGTGATCAACGCGGGGATCGAAACCGTCTATATCCGGGACAGCCGGGATACATACCGCATCATTCCGGTGCGGGAATGGGTGGAGGATGACGAATCCCTCACCGGAACCTTTGGCTACTAACAGTTGAGGCACTTTTTTTGTTAAAATAAAAAGCGATTCGCATACAATAAAGCTCAGCTTGCCAGTAATCAGGATTTATGGTATATTGATGGAGACAAGCTGGAAAAGGGAGACATTTATGAAGGTGTTGTCGGTTTTTGGCACCCGGCCGGAGGCGATCAAAATGGCGCCGCTGCTAAAAGCGCTGGAACGGGAGCCTAAAATCAAGAGCATTGTGGCAGCCACTGCCCAGCATCGGGAAATGCTGGATCAGGTGCTGCAGCTTTTTGATATCCGTCCGGATTATGATTTGAACCTGATGCGCCACAGCCAGACCCTGGGGGATATCACCGCCGCGGTGCTGGCCGGCTTGCAGCCCATTCTGGCTGAGGAAACCCCGGATCTGGTACTGGTGCATGGGGATACCACCACCACCTTTGCCGCGGCCTTGGCGGCTTATTATCAGAAAATCCCTGTGGGCCATGTGGAAGCGGGGCTGCGCAGCGGCGATAAATACGCCCCTTATCCGGAGGAGGCCAACCGCAGGCTTACCGACGCCCTGGCTGATTTGCATTTTGCTCCCACCCAGCGCTCCGCGGCCAATCTGGCTTTGGAGAACATCGGCGGGGAGCATATTTATGTCACCGGCAATACGGTGATCGACGCCCTGCTGCAAGCGGTGCGGCAGCCCTGCCCCCTGGCAGGCCTGGGCCTGGACAGCGTGGATTGGCGGAAAAAAATCATCCTCCTCACCTGTCACCGCCGGGAGAATTGGGGCCGGCCCATGGAAGCAATCTTTTCCGCGGTGGCGGATATGCTGAAAATCCATCCGGAATGCGAGCTGATCTTCCCCCTGCATAAAAACCCCCTGGTGCGGGAGATCGCTTATGCCCGTTTAGGCGGGGGGCCGGCTATCCACTATACCGAACCCCTGGATTATCTGCCTTTTTGCCATGTGATGGAACGGTCCCATCTGATCGTGACGGACAGCGGCGGCCTGCAGGAGGAAGCCCCGGCTTTAGGCAAGCCGGTGCTGGTGCTCAGGGAAGTGACGGAGCGGCCGGAAGCGGTGGAGGCTGGTACGGCCCGCCTGGCCGGGGTGACTTACGACAGCGTTTACCAAAGCCTGGCCCTGCTGCTGACCGATGACAGCCTTTATTGTTCCATGGCCCGGGCCAGCAATCCCTATGGCGACGGCCATGCGGCGGAACGGATTTGCGAAATCATCAGAAAATTGGCATAAGTTAAACGGAAGCTGTGAAAAGTGTAAGTTTTATTTGAAAACTTTTGCAAGAAAAACATTTTATTTGTTAAAAAGGGATCACCATTTTCCTATAGAAATAAAGGGTTGGTCTTTAAGCGGATCAACTCGGAAACAAGCTGAGCGGGAGGATCACATGACTCATGTCATAGGCGCCCTGGCGGGTTTGCTCTACGGCGGCCTGTTCGCCTTGATCAAGCATCTCATCCGCAAGAGCTCCCGGCAAAAGCGGGATGAGACGAAGCAAATGTATAGCTTCCTCTTCTTCTCCATGCTGATCAATATCTTTACACTGCTTTCGATTTACTTTCTCCGCAATTGGCTGCCCTGGTCTTTCATGGCCATGCTGATCGCCGCCGCCCTGACCCTTTCCTTTTGCGGCAAGCTCTCGGCCCTCAGGCCGCAAAAGCCGGGTCCGGCCAAGGCTGGAGAAAAGCTTGAATAAAGTTTGAATAGGGAAAAGCTGTTTGCTGATTGGAGCTAAACTATGGAACATGGTAGCGCGCAATACCTGCATATCGGTCATCTGGCCATACCCAGCGCCTTGGTGACCATGTTTGGTATCACCATTTTGCTGACCGTTCTCTCTTATTTGGCCACCCGCAATATGCGGGAACGGCCCCGGGGCTTGCAGAACCTGATGGAAAAAGCCGTGGAAATGCTGCGCAGTTTCCTCTCCGGCATTGTGGGCGAACATCTGACCAGGGAATTTTTTCCCTTCCTGGCCACGGTGTTCCTTTTTGTGCTGTTCTCCAATTACAGCGGCCTGCTGCCACTGGCCGGCCAATTGCCCGGCCTGGCCGCCCCCACTTCCTCCCTGTCCATTATTGCCGGCCTGGCGGTCTGTTCCTTTTTCATGACCCATGTAGCCGGCGTCAAAGGCCACGGCGCCAAGGGCTATCTGCTGCATTTCTTCCTGCCGGTGGCTTTTCTCTTCCCCCTGCTGGTGCTGGAAGAGTTCCTCAGGCCCTTGTCCCTGACTTTACGTCTTTACGGCAATATTTTCGGCGAAGAGACCGTCACCCATGAGATCTTCAACATCGCCCCTATTCTGGCTCCCGTGGTGATGCAGGTGCTGTCCCTGCTGTTAGGCGGCATCCAGGCCATTGTCTTCACCCTGCTCACCGCCTCTTATCTGAAAGGCGCTTACGGCGAGGGCCATCAGGGGCATCAGCTGCCGCCGGAGGCGGCCGCCTGCGCTATCCCTGCCGACAGCGGCGGGAACGGGCAGCCTGCCCATTGACGTTGGTCAACACGTTTTGACGTTTAACCATACAGATTTCAGTATGACTGAAAGGAGGTTACGCAATGGATAGTAATGCCATAATCGCTTTGTCGGCTGCTATTGT
>DAIMZM010000016.1:0-30917 GCA_036733985.1 Bacillota bacterium | reverse complement strand
CAGCGTTGGCCGGGGATCTGCTCCAGGTGGCAAAGGTTTTCCACAATGACCTTATTGGCCCGGAACATGGCCATATGGACCACCTGGGCCTGATCGCCGGGGTCCACGGACTGCATGTCCACGCCGATGCCGGATAAACGGTCAAAATTGGCAAGATATTCCGCGGCCTCTTGCGTCAATCGGGGATATCCGGTACAATAAGCTTGATCTCCCCAGTATTGGTCAAAGCCGCTGCGTAGCAGCACAAAGTCGCTGACGGCGATCTCCGCCGCGTATTGCTCCAGATAGCTTTTGGGGATCAGGCGATCGCGATAGGCCTGGACGTCGATGATGTACGCCTGGCCCCAGAACCGCTCCGGAGGCAGCTGGCCCAGGAAAGCGCCGCCGGGCAATAAATGGGCCGGGGCGTCCATATGGGTGCCCAGATGATTATTAAAGAACAGGGTGGATTCGGTGCAGTAAACATCCTCCCCCGCCAACTGTAAATGCTCGGTGGTATGGGTGATAACCGGCTGGGGCGCGCCGAAAAAGACCGGCATTTCCTGGCGGATGGCATGGCTCAGATCAATGGTTTGCATGATTTTGGCTCCTTATGGCTGTTTGGGGTGATTATATCAAAAAGGAAAAAAAAAGTATATCTTTTTTTGCGGAAGCGGCAGGAAAATAGCGCATTTTAGAGAAGTTGTTAACCGTTAACAATATACAAATTTTGATTGGGCCTGTGTCATGGAGTCTGATAATGGAGGTAAAGAATTTGAATAGGGCGGAAGCGCGGGGTAAGGATGATTTTGCTTATAACTATAAGCTGACGAATACGGATTTAGGCAAAACCCTGCCCGAATATGCTGAAGAGTATATCGAGTTTATGATCTTAAAAGGCCATTATAAGTATGGCGACCGGCTCATCGAAAGCCGCATTGCGGAAAAACTCCATATCAGCCGGGGCCCGGTGCGGGACGCCATCAAGAGCCTGGAGCAAAAAGGCGTGGTGACCATCGAACCCCGCCGGGGCGCCAAGGTGGCCAACTTCAAAGAACGCGACTTCATCGAGATCCTGGGCCTGCGCCTGCTGCTGGAAAACAGCATTATCGAGAACCTCGTGGAGGAAGAGGAATTGAGCAAGCGGGATTTTTCCATCCTGCGGGATATGGCCGACCATATGGTCAATATCGCCAAAAGCGACGTCGCTGATCATGACAAGCTCTTGGAGCTCAGCGAACATAATTTAGCTTTTCATAAATATATTTGGGACAAATCCAAAAGCAAACGGCGGAAGACCATCCTTTACAGCATGCTTTTCCAACTGCGCCTAGCCATGTTCTATGACCTGCAGAAAACCGCTGACCTGGACAAAACCCTGAACGCCCACTATACCCTTTTGGATCATATGGAAGCCGGTCAGATCGAGCCGGCCAAGCAAGCGCTGAAGGATCATATCCAATCCCTTAACCGGGGCTGAAGGCAAAGGCCGCCGGGCTCTGTGACAAGTATTGACCCTCTTTCTGAGGGCGGCTGCCAAAGGCGGTTGGCAAAGGCAGACAGGGTAAAGGTTTTGGTTTTTAATGTAAACAGTTAACAATAAGCAATTGTCTGATTGTTGAAAGCTGAAAACCGCGGCTATTTTCCCAGGCGCGGCGGCAGCAAATAAAAGCGGGTTAACTAAAATAGGGGGCGCTAATTATGGAAGTTGATTATCAGCTGCTGGTCATCGGCGGGGGCCCCGGCGGCTACAGCGCGGCGATCAGGGGCGCGCAATGCGGTTTACGCACAGCCCTGGTGGAGCAGCAGGATATTGGCGGCACTTGCCTGAACCGGGGCTGCATTCCTACCAAGGCCCTGCTCCACGGGGCCCAGGGCTTACGGGAAAGCCAGGATTTGGCTGCTTGCGGCCTGAAGCTCAGCGGTGCGGAAGTGGATTTTGCCGCCCTGTCTCAATATAAGGATGATACGGTGGCTTATCTCCGCGGCAATGTGGAAGGGCTGCTGAAAGCTAACGGCGTGACCATACTCCGGGGGCAAGGGCGGCTGCTGGGCAGCGGCAAAGTAGCGGTGGCGGCCAAAGACGGCGAGCAGGTCTATACCTGCGAACATATCATCATTGCCACCGGCTCCCGGCCGGCGATGCTGCCCTTTGTGGACGCGGGCCAGCCCGGGGTGGTTACCAGCGACGGGTTGCTGGCCCTGGATAAGCTGCCGGAACGCCTGGTGATCATCGGCGGCGGCGTGATCGGCGTGGAATTCGCCACCGCCTTTTCCGCCTTTGGCAGCAAGGTGACCATCCTGGAAGGCGCGGGCCAGATCCTGCCGCAAATGGAAGCGGATATTGCCAAAGCAGTAGCCGGCCGCCTGGCCCAGCAAGGCGTGGCCATCCATGTCAACGCCGGCGTGGACGGGGTGAAGAAAGTGATCGGCTCGGTCCGGGTCGGCTGCCGGATCAATGGCGAGCAGCAGGTGTTCGAGGGCGACCGGGTCCTGATCAGCATTGGCCGGGTCGCCAATACCGAAGGCCTGGGCCTGGAAGAAGCCGGTATCGCCCTGGAGCGGCGGGGTATTGTGGTGGATGAAAATCTGCGCACCAATCTGCCGGGGGTCTACGCCATCGGCGACGTGGTGGCGGGCAATATCCAGCTGGCCCATGTGGCCGCGGCCCAGGGCCTGGCAGCGGTGCAGGTCATCCTCAGCGGCTCCCATGACCAGCAGCTGGACGTGGTTCCCGCCTGCCTCTATACCAAGCCGGAGGTGGCCACGGTGGGCCTGACCCGGGCGGAGGCTGTCAGCCAGGGCTTTGACGCCCAATGGGGCAGCTTCCAGATGTACGGCAACGGCAAATCCATTGTGGAAGGGGATACGGACGGTTTTATCCGCATCGTCTTCGACGCTGCCAGCCGCCGGGTCCTGGGGGCGCAGCTGGTCTGCCAGCGGGCTACGGATATTATCGCTGAACTGGCCCTGGCTGTGGCCAACGGCCTGACCGTGGAGCAGATCGCCAGGGTGATCCATCCCCATCCCACCTTTGTGGAGGCGGTGCTGGAGGCGGCGGAGGACAGCCACGGCCTGGCTATCCATGCCCTGCCCCGGACCAAATAGCCGCCGGGCGCGCCTGCTTTTCCTGTTATTGATTACGCAAGGGTATCACCATTGACCACTATATCAGGGGGTTTTATCAATGATCGACTTAACCAGGAATGAAGCTGTTTTAGCCCGGGCTGTGGCCCGGGCCCAGGAAAACAACCTGATCATTCCCACCTTGAAGCAGATGGCAAATCCGGAACTGATCCCGGAGAAGATCCAAAAGCAGCTGGCGGAGGTGGGTCCGGGGGATATCAATTCCCTCAACTTATTCCGCATCAACTGGAAGAACGAGCCCAAAGCCTTCGGCGGCGGCTTCGGCAAGGTGAATTATCTGGTCCTGCCTTCCCAGTTGACCGGTGTGCCCTGTAAGATCGTGGCCCTGGTGGGCAAATGGTTCCCCACCGGCTGCCACAAGGTGGGCGCTTCTTTTGGCTGCCTGGCGCCCCGCCTGGTCACCGGCCAGTTCGACCCCACCTTCCATAAAGCGGTCTGGCCCTCCACCGGCAATTATTGCCGGGGCGGCGCTTTCAACTCCAAGCTCCTGTCCTGCGACAGCATTGCCATCCTGCCGGCGGAAATGAGCAAAGAGCGCTTTGAGTGGCTGTCTAAGATCGCCGGCGAAGTCATCGCTACCCCGGGCTGCGAATCCAATGTGAAAGAGATCTTCGACAAAACCTGGGAACTGCGGATCACCCGGGACGATGTGGTGATTTTCAACCAGTTTGAGGAAATGGGCAATCATCTGTGGCATTATACGGTTACCGGCCCGGCTATTGAGGAAGCGGTGCGGGAAGCGGGGGGCCAATTCGCCGGTATGTGCTTTACCAGCGGTTCCGCCGGCACCACCGCCTCCGGCGATTATTTGAAGCAGATCTATCCCCAGGCCAAGCTGGCCGTGGGTGAAGCCCTGCAATGCCCCACCCTGCTCAATAACGGCTTCGGCGGCCACCGTATCGAGGGCATCGGCGACAAGCATGTGCCCTGGGTCCATAATGTGAAAAATACCGACATGGTCATCGCCATTGACGACGAAGATTCCCAGAACCTGCTCCGCCTGTTCAATACCGAGATCGGCCAGCAGTACCTGATCAAGGAAGCGGGCGTGCCGGAAGAAACGGTGAAGCAGCTCTCCCTGCTGGGCATTTCCGGTATTGCCAATATGCTGTGCTGCATCAAGTTCGCCAAGTACTATGAGCTGACGGAGAACGACGTGGTGGCCACGGTGCTCACGGACAGCGCCGAGATGTACGGCAGCCGCCTGGAAGAGCTGGAAGCAGCCCAGGGCGCCTATAGCGATAAGGCGGCGGCTGTCGCCCATCACAAGCATCTGCTGGGCCAGCGCACCGATTCCCTGCTGGAACTGAGCTATGTGGAGAAGAAACGCATCCATAATCTGAAATACTATACCTGGATCGAGCAGCAGGGGCGGGAACTGGCTGAACTGAATGCCCAATGGTATGACCATGACAATTACTGGGGCGGCATCCATGCCCAGGCGGCGGAGATCGACGCCCTGATCGACGCCTTCAACGACGCCACCGGCCTGCTGCAGCAGCTGTAAACGCTGAATAATAGCGGGCTGCCCGGCGCAGCCTGCTATCAGATAAATCAATCAAGGGGGTGCCCTATGTTTGGCCTGGAAGACAAAACTGTGATCATTACCGGCTGCGGCAACAGCAAAGGCATCGGCTTTGCCATTGCCAAGGCTTACGCGGCGGAAAAGGCTAATCTGGTTCTGGTGGATATTTGCCCGTTGGAGACTATCGGCGCGCTGGCCCAGCCCTTGCTGGACGCCGGCGCCAAAAGGGTCCTGCCCTACCGCTGCGACGTCTCCGATCAGCAGCAGGTGCAGGCGATGGTGGCCGCGGCCCACCAGGAATTCGGCGCCATCCATATCCTGATCAACAATGCCGGGGTGATGCGGGTCAGCAAATTCCTGGAGACCAAGGCGGAAGATTTGGATCTGATGTACAAGGTGATGGTAAAAGGCTCTTTCTTCTGCACCATCGAGGCGGCCAAGACCATGATCGCCGACGGTATCCCCGGCAAAATCGTCAATATGTCGTCCATCGGCGGCAAACGGCCCTGGATCTACTCTGCCGGTTATTGCGCCTGCAAGAGCGCCATCGTCAATCTGACCCAAACAGCGGGCGCGGCCCTGGCCCCCCACGGGATCAATGTCAACGGCATCGCCCCCGGGGATCACCGCACCGATATGCTGGACCTTTGCTATGAGCAGGGCGCGGCTATCGAAGGGATCAGCGTGGAGGAATTCCACCGGCAGGCGGTCAAGGCCATCCCCCTGGGTCATATCGGCACCGTGGAGGATATCTCCAATATGTGCCTCTACCTGACCTCGCCCCTGGCTGATTTCATCGTGGGCCAGGTGATCAATGTCAACGGCGGCTCCTATATGCAGTAAGGGGGCCCCGCCTCCGCGGCGCGGCAAGACGAAGCCTGTAAACCAAAGTCTGTAAATAGATAGTATGGAGGACGATAACATGACGCTGGGAAAAGACAAGCTGCTCAAAATGTTTAGAACAATGGTTACGATCAGGCAGTTTGAGGAAAGATGCGTATTGCTTTCCTCCCACGGTAAATTGCCTGGTTTCCTGCACCTGTATATCGGCGAGGAAGCGGTGGCTGCCGGCGTTTGCGCCAATCTGCGCAACGACGACTTCATTACCAGCACCCACCGGGGCCATGGCCATGTCATTGCCAAAGGCGCGGATGTGAAGAAGATGATGGCGGAACTGTATGGCAAGAACACCGGCTATTGCTTTGGCAAGGGCGGTTCCATGCATATCGCCGACGGGGATCTGGGCATCCTGGGCGCCAACGGCATTGTCGGCGGCGGCCTGGAAATCGCCGCCGGCGCCGGCGCCGGCCTGAAATACAAGGGCAGCGACCAGGTGGTGGTCTGCTTTTTCGGCGACGGCGCCTCCTCCCAGGGCGCTTTCCACGAATCCATGAACCTCTCCTCCACCTGGAATTTGCCGGTGGTTTATGTGAACGAAAACAACGGCACCGCCATTTCCACCTGCAACCGGCGGCAGTTCAATGTGGCCCATCTGTCCCAGCGGGCCCAGGGCTACGGCATCCCCGGCCTGACTGTGGACGGCAATGATGTGCTGGCCGTGCAGGAAGCGGTGGCAACCGCGGTGGCCCGGGCCCGCTCCGGCGAAGGCCCCTCCCTGATCGAATGCGTCACCTATCGCTGGCGCGGCCATTCCGAGGGCGATCCCACCCATTATTACCGCACTGAGGAAGAAGTGGCGGCCTGGATGAAAAAAGACCCCATCGCCAAATTCCGCGCCCATCTGTTGGCGGAGAACCTGGCCGGCGGGGAAGAACTGGACGCCATTGAGGCAGCGGTGGGCCAAGAGATCGACGAAGCGGTGAAATTCGGTGAAAGCTCGCCTTATCCCGCCGCCGACCAGGTGGATACCCTGGTATACGCTGAATAGCAAAGGAGAGGACAACATGCGTGAGATTACCTACCGTGAAGCGTTAAACGAGGCCCTGAAACAAGCGATGCGCCGTGATGAACGCATTTTCATCGCCGGCGAGGACGTGGGGATCTGGAACGGCTGCTTTGCCGTGACCCAGGGCCTCTACGATGAATTCGGCCCGGAACGGGTGCGGGATACCCCCCTGTCCGAAGGCGCCATCGTCGGCATCGGCGTGGGCGGTTCCGCTGTGGGCATGCGGCCGGTGGTGGAGATCATGGAAACTGACTTCACTGCCGTGGCCTTTGATATCATCATCAACCAGGCGGCGAAAATGCACTATATGTTCGGCGGCCGCATCAACCTGCCCTTTGTGCTGCGGGCGGCCAATACCGGCGGCGGCAATGGGGCGGCCCAGCATTCCCAGGCCCTGGAGGCCCTGTTCGCCCATATCCCCGGCCTGAAGGTCGTGATGCCCGCCAATGCTTATGACGCCAAGGGCTTGCTGCTCTCGGCCATCGACGACCCCAACCCGGTGATCTTCCTGGAACACAGCATGCTCTACTCCCTGAAGGACGATGTGCCGGAAGAAGAATACCGGATCCCCTTCGGCCAGGCCAAAATCCGGCGGGAAGGCACGGATCTGACCATGGTGGGCTGGTCCTTTGCCATGCCCCATCTGGAAAAAGCCGCCGCTTCCCTGGCGGATAGAGGCATCAGCGCCGAAGTGATCGATTTACGCACCCTGTCGCCCTGGGACAAGGAGACCGTGCTGGCATCCGTGAAGAAGACCCATCGCCTGCTGGTGGCCCAGGAAGCGGTTAAGCAAGGCGGCTTTGGCAGCGAGATCATTGCCACGGTGGCCCAGGAAGCCCTGGAATACCTGGACGCCCCGGCCAGGCTGCTGGCTTCGCCTTTCGCCCCGGTGCCCTTTTCACCGGTTCTGGTGGACGCCTTCTATATCAATAAGGCCTCTATTATCGCTGCCGCGGAGGAACTTGTCAAATACTAGGCGTTTAGCGGCTAAGGCTGAATTGGAGGAAAATGTTTTATGGGAAACAAGCATCAGGCGGCCCCGGTTGAAAAAGGGCCCGGCCGCCTAAGTCTAACAGCCAGATGGCTCTCACAGACCAGCGTGGGAATCACCGTGCTCTCGCTTCTCTTATCTTTGCTGGTCCTGATCCTTTTGGTAGCCGCCTTCGGCTCTGATCCGGGCCAGGTGCTGAAAGCCCTGATCAAAGGCTCCTTCCGCGGTTCCGCCTCTTTGATTTCCATGCTGGAGGAAATGGCGGTGCTGATGATTTGCGGCCTGGCCATCCTCATCCCCATCAAGGGCGGCTATTTCAATATCGCCATCCAGGGCCAGTTGGAAATCGGCGCTTTTTGCGGCTGCCTGGTGGCTATTTACTGCCCCGGCCCCGCCTTCCTGGTCATCCCCCTGGCGCTGATCGCCGGCGCTCTCTCCGGCATGGCGGTAGGGCTGATCCCCCTGACTTTACGGGTCAAGCGGGGCGCTTCCGAAGTGACCACCGGCCTGATGCTGAATTTCGTCTGTACCTATTTCGTCTATGCGATGATTTACGGGCCGTTCCTTAAAGAGGGGGCGTTCTTCGCCACCACGGAATCCATCCCCAAAGCGAATCTGCTACCGGATCTCTTCGGCCCTCATATCGGCTTTTACCTGGCCCTGATCCTTTGCCTGCTGGCCCATGTCCTGACCACCAAGACCACCTATGGTTCCCGTCTCTTTGCTACCGGCTATAACCGCCGGGCAGCCCAGGCCGCGGGCATCAATGTGAAGACGATCATGAATTCCGGCGTGATGCTGGGGGCGGGTCTGGCGGGCCTGGCCGGCATCATCGAGATCATGGGCGTTCTGGGAGCGGTCAGCTATGGCTGGATGTCCAACTGGGGCTTCACCGGCGTTTGCATCGCCTTCCTGGGCGGCAACGCGCTGGGGGTCATCCCCATCTCCTTCCTGCTGGCCATCATCGGCACCGGCGGCCGCTATATGCAGTCCATGACCGGCGTGCCCGTCTCCCTGGTGGGCATTCTCACCGGCATGCCGGTGGTGATCTTCCTGATTTTTACCGCTATCAAACTGACCGCCACCAGCGTGGATATCCGCCAGGTCTGGAAAAAGGGCTCAGGGGAAAAACCCGGCGGGGCGGCGGCTCTGCCCATGGAAAAGGAGGTTGATGCGCAATGACTTGGATAACCGCCGGCAACTTTCTAACCTCGGTGATCTACTGCTCCACGCCGCTGATCTTCTGGGCCATGGCTGTGGTTTTTGCCGAACGGGTCGGCATCTGGTTCCTGGGCGTGGAAGGCATTGCCCTGGCCGGCGCTTTAGCCGGCATTCTGGGAGAAATCTATCTGGGCGCCCCTATCTACGGGCTGTTTTGCGCCATTGGTGTCGGCGCTTTGCTGGGCTGGCTGATGAATTTGCTGCTGATCCGCTTCCCTACGGATCAAACCGCCATCGGTATTGCCTTCAACACAACGATGCTGGGCTTGACCAGCTTCATCTACCGTTTGGGCGGGTCGACCTCCGCCGCTATGGTGGAGGGCCTGTCCGGCTCGATCGGCGGCTTCAGCATTTACGGCATCCTGGCGCTGATCATTGTCTTAGGCAGCTGGTGGTACATGTTTAAAACCGGCGCCGGCCTGAAGCTGCGTTCCGTGGGCGACGGCGTGGCCGCGGCGGAAGCCGCCGGCATCAATGTGATCCGCACCCGCATCCTGGTGATGATACTCGCCGGCGTCCTGGCCGCTTTGGGCGGCGACGCCCTGACTCAGGGCTGGGTCAAGGGCTATGCGGAGAATGTCACGGCCGGCCGGGGCTTCATCGGCATGGCGGCCGTCTATTTCGGCCGCTGGAACCCGCTGTTGGCCACCCTGGCCTGCCTGGTCTTCGGCATCGGCATGGCTTTGGCTTACCGCTTCCAGGCCAGCTCTTTCTCAGGCAGTTCCTCTTATCTGTTCAGCATGATCCCTTATGTGCTGACCCTGCTGGCCGTGGCCATCCTGGGCCAGGCCAAATCCCCGGCAGACGCGGGCAAGCCTTATCTGCGTAAATAATTGTTACCCGGTTCCTGTTGCTGCTGTTATTTCTGTTGTTCTCAGCGTTTCAAAGACGTGAATGATCAAAAAAGCTTTTCCATGTTCAACAAAATCAAGGAGGTAAGGAAACATGAAGAAATGGTTGGTTATTCTGGTAACTCTGGCATTGGTTTTCGCTTTCGCCGCCTGCGGCAATGAGCCTGCGGCTCCGCCCGCGGAAGAAACCCCTGCCGACACTGAAACCCCGGCCGCTGAGGAAGGCGACCACCAGTACCGCGCCGCGATTATTTTTAACGTCTCTGATCCCTATAACGGCGGCGGTTTTGAGCGCATGATGCTGGAAGGCGTGGAAGCGGTCAAATCCGAACTGGGCTGGCAGGTGGACGTAGCCGAAGGCGTGGAACTGTCCAAGGTCTATGAAGTGGCGGCCGGTTATGCGGACGAAGGCTACGACGCCATCTTCTTCCCCGGCGGCGAGTTCTATGACGCCTGGTATGCGCTGCCCGAAGCCTATCCGGACACCTGGTTCCTGGAAATGTCTTTAGTGCCTGATTATCCCAGCGTGGGTAAAGCCGCGGCCAATAAGTCGGATAAGTTCAGTTATGGCGTGATCGTGGGCGGCGCCATGTCCATGATCTCCGAATCCGGCACCATCGGCGTGGTAGGCGGTATGCCCGTGGGCGGTGTGCTGAAGGAATTCTCCGGCATCATCGAAGGCGCGGAAGCGGCTGTTCCCGGCACCGAGGTACTGTTTGGCTGGACCGGCGAATATGAAGACATCACCAATCACTACGAAGTGACCAAGCAGCTGATCGAGCAGGGCGCGGACGTGCTGTTCACCGCCACCGGCCCCGGCTACAAGGGCGTTTGGCAGGCCGGCGCGGAGTTTGGCTGCAAAGTGATCGGCTACTGCTATGACTCCTACAATATCGACCCCGAGGTCATCACCGGTTCCGTTGCTTACGACGGCCCGGCTCAGTTCCTGGCTATGTGCCGGGGCATCGTTGACGGCACCGCTCACACCGGTTTCTATGAATTCGGTTATGAAATCGTCCGGATCTGCGACTGGCGCGGCGCTATCTCTGATGAAAAGGCTGCCGAAATCGACGACTTCTACAACAAAGTCTTAAACGGCGAAATCGTCGTTGCCCCGGTGGATCACGAGTTTTAAGCACAGGAGCGGCGTTGGCCCGCAATAACTTAAGTACGGCGATTATTTGATCAATCCGGAGGGGCGCGGCCTTCCGTGCCCCTCCCCCTTCAACAAGGCAGGGCAACAGATATCCAGGGGATGAGGAGGTAAACAACAGTGAACGAGACAGGCGCAGGGGCCATGGCAATTGGACAGGAGCGTTTCGGCCCGGCCGTGGTTGAGATGGCACACATTCATAAAAGCTTTAAAGAAGTGCATGCCCTGGTTGACGTGCCTTTCACCTTGCGGGCCGGCGAGGTCCGGGCCCTGGTGGGGGAAAACGGCGCCGGCAAAAGCACGCTGATGAATATTTTATTTGGCATGTATAGTTTTGATTCGGGTTTGATGAAAATCTTCGGCAAGCCCGTTGAAGGTAAATGGACTTCCATTAACGCGATCCACAGCGGTATCGGCATGATACATCAGCATTTTTCCTCCGTAGCCTGCTTCACGGTGTTGGAAAATGTGATGCTCCCCGCCCTGACCTGGAAGGATCTGAAACGGGATTGGGCAACGGAGAGCGTTAAAATCAAACAGATCATCGCGGAATACAACTTTGAACTGAATATCAACGATTGTGTGGAAACTTTGTCTGTTGGTCAAAAACAACAGCTTGAGATATTAAAAGCCCTGTATTTGGGCGCGAAGATCCTGATCCTGGACGAACCCACCGGCGTGCTCACCCCCCAGCAGGCAGAGAACCTGCTCAACTTCCTGCTGGTGCTGAAAGCCAAGGGCCTGTCCGTGGTGATGGTCACCCATAAGCTGGAAGAAGCCTTGCAAGTCTGCGACAGCATCTCAGTGCTGCGGGCCGGCCGGCATGTGGGCACGGTGCTGAAAGAAGACACCAATCTGCAGGACCTGGCGCGGATGATGATCGAGCGGGATTATATCGTCACCACCGAAGGGCATCAGCCGGTTCAGGGCCGCAAGCCGGTGCTGGAAGTGAAAGACCTGTCCGTGAAAAACGAAGGCGGGACTTATGCCCTGGACCACGCCACCTTTACGCTCTATGAAGGGGAAATCCTGGGGGTGGCCGGCGTTTCCGGCAACGGCCAGACCGAATTGGCGGAAGCCCTGGTGGGCCTGACGCAGCCCAGCGAAGGCACCGTCTCCCTGGAAGGCCGCTGCATCGACCGCCAATCCATTAAGGAGCGGCGTTTGAACGGCCTGGGCTATATCCCGGAAGACCGGCACCGTACCGGCCTGGTGCTGCCGATGTCCATTGCCGAGAACATCATCCTGGACCGGCTTACCGAACCGCCTTTTGCCAAGGGCCTCATGGCCAGGCACCAGGTGATCAGCGAATTTGCCAATCAGGCGATCCGTGAATACCGGATCAAGACGCCCCATGAGAAAGTGCCGGCGGGCAATCTCTCCGGCGGCAATCAGCAGAAGGTGGTGCTGGCCCGCACCATCTCCGCCCGGCCGAAAGTGATCATCGCCTGCCAGCCCACCTGGGGCCTGGACTTCGGCGCCACGGATTATGTGCGGGAACGCTTGCTGCAGGCGGCGGAGAACGAGGCGGGCGTGCTGCTGATCAGCAGCGATCTGGATGAGCTGCTGGAACTGTCCAACCGCATCCTCGTCATTTGCCACGGCCGGATCATGGGCTGCCTGGACCGGGATAAGATCGATATCGAACAGTTGGGTATGATGATGGTGGGCAGCGCGGCGGCCAACCAGGCCTGCGGCGCTTAAGCCGGGCCCCGCTGCCTCAGCGCCACGAAGCAATAGATTCCGTAAACAAATTTATTCGGAGGGAAACAACATGTTAGTTGAAGTGCTGATGCCAAAGCATGGCCTGAACATGAGCGAAGGGCATATTACAGAGATCTTCAAACAGGTTGGCGACAGCGTGCGGGAAGGCGAGAACCTGTTCGCCTTTGAGACCAGCAAAGCCACGGTGGAAGTGGCGGCCAAAGCCTCCGGCCTGATCACCAAAATCCTGACGGACGTAGGCGAGGATGTGCCGGTGAACGATACGGTGCTGATCATCGATACCGAAGCCACCGCCGCAGCCCCGGCAACCGCCCCGGCAGCCGGGGAAACCGCCGCCGCCCCGGCTACAGCCGCCGAAGGCGGCGGTTATCAGCCGGCCACGCCCTGGGTGAAAAAAATTGCCAGGGAAAACAATGTGGCCCTGAACACGGTCACCGGTACCGGCAACCAGGGCCGCATCACCGCCGAGGATGTGCTGGCCGCAGCGGCCGCTCCCGCCCCTGCGGCGGCTGCCTCTAAGCCTGCTCCCGCCCCTGCGGCGCCGGCTTTCACCTTCGCTCCCGGCAGCGATCTGGCCGAGGTGCCGATGAACCGCATCAAGCGGCTGACCGGCGAGGCCATGGCCGCCTCCTTCCGGGATGTGCCCCATATCTACTTCTCCGCCCGGGCCAACCTGGAAAAGCTCTACGCCTACCGGGATCAGTTGCTGGCTGAAACCGGCGTCAAATACACCTTCTCCGATTTCTTCCTGGTGGCCTGCGCCCGGGCCCTGGAACGGTTCCCTCTGGCCAACGCCACTTTCCGCGAGGGCAAGATCTATGCCCAGCAGAATGTGAACATCGGTGTGGCCACCGCCACCGTGAACGGCCTGACCGTGCCGGTGGTGCATGAAGCCCAGCGCTATACCCTGGCCGAGCTGGCCCGCCGCCGGCAAGAAGTGGTGAAAAAGGCGCTGGAAGGCAAGAGCGCCGTGGAAGAACTGGAAGGCGGCACCTTCACCATTACCAATCTGGGCATGTTCGGCATCGACAGCTTCGATCCCATCATCAATCCGCCCCAGGCCGCCATCCTGGCCCTGGGTTCCATTGAGGATACGGCGGTGGTGGTGGACAAGGCCATCAAGATCTGCCCCCTGCTGCACCTGCGTTTGGCCGGGGATCACCGGGTCTTGGACGGCGCGGACTGCGCCCAGTTCCTGGCCTATATCAAGACCCTGCTGGAATGCGGGCAGCCTTTGGTTTAAAGGCGTTTGTTTTAATCTCTTACCTTGTTTTAATCCCTTCAAGGAGGAAGCGGCATGTACCCTTATCCGGACAATCCCTTCCCCATGCCCAGGCGGCCGGTTTACGGGGGCCGGGGCATGGTGGCCACCACCCAGCCCCTGGCGGCCCAGGCCGGCCTGGATATGCTGAAGCAGGGCGGCAACGCGGTGGACGCGGCGGTGGCGGCGGCAGCCTGCCTGACCGTGACCGAGCCGGTGTCCAACGGCATTGGCGGCGACGCCTTCGCCCTGGTCTGGCAGGAGGGCCGATTATACGGCCTGAACGCCAGCGGCCCCGCGCCCCAGGCCGCCAGCATTGACCGCCTGCTGGCCCTGGGCTATACCGGCATGCCCCGGCGGGGCCTGCACGCCATCACCGTACCCGGCGTGCCGGCGGCCTGGGCTATGCTGAACAGCCGCTTTGGCAGTCTCAGCCTGGAGAGCGCCTTGGCGCCCGCCGTCAACTACGCGGCCCAGGGTTTCCCCCTCTCCCCGGCCATCGGCCGCTATTGGCAGTTTTTCCTGGATCACGACGCCCCGGGCCTGATTGGCCCGGAGTTCCAGGGCTGGTTCGATACCTTTGCCCAAGGCGGGCAGCTCTATCCGGGCAAAGTCATCACCCTGCCGGATCATGCCGCCACCCTGGCGGAGATCGGCGCCAGCCAGGGCCGGGCTTTCTACGAAGGCGACCTGGCGGACCACATCGACGCTTTTATGCGGGCCCACGGCGGCTTGCTGCGGAAAAGCGATTTGGCCCAGTATCAGGCGGAATGGGTGGAACCCATTTCCTGCCGTTACCATGGCTATGATGTTTGGGAGATTCCCCCCAACGGCCAGGGCCTGGTGGCGCTGATGGCCCTGAATATCCTGGACAATTTCAGCCTGGAAGAACGGAATGCCCAGGCCATGCATTTGCAGATGGAAGCCACCAAGCTGGCTTTCAGCGACGGTTTAGCCTATATCACCGACCCCCGCTACCTGCGGCAGCCCTTGGCGGATTTCCTGGGCAAGGATTACGGCCAAAAGCGGGCGGCCCTGATCGGCCCGGCGGCAGCCCCTTGCCAGGCCCGGCCCATGGGCGGCGGCACCGTCTATCTCTGCACGGCGGATGCCGAAGGCAATATGGTTTCTTATATTCAGAGCAATTTCGACGATTTCGGCTCCGGGGTGGTGGTGCCCGGCACCGGTATTAATCTGCAAAACCGGGGTTCCAGCTTCCAGCTGGATCCCGCCCATAACAATGCCCTGCTGCCTGGCAAGCGCACCTATCATACCATCATCCCCGGCTTCCTGACCAAGGACGGCCAGGCCCAGGGGCCCTTCGGCGTGATGGGCGCCTATATGCAGCCCCAGGGCCATCTGCAAACCGTCTGCAATCTGGTGGACTTTGGCCTGGATCCCCAGGCGGCCCTGGATGCGCCCCGCTGGCAATGGCTGCGGGAGAAGAAGTTTAAAGCGGAGACCCGCCTGCCCCTGGAGATCCGGGAACAACTGCTGGCCAAGGGCCATGACCTGGCGGCGGACGCCAACAGCTACGGCTTTGGCCGGGGCCAGATCATCCTCAGGGATCCGGACAGCGGCGTACTGGCCGGCGGCACGGATTCCCGCAGCGACGGCGTGGTCGCCGCCTGGTAACAAAAAAGAACAAAAACACTGTTGTAGGAGGCATAAGTAATGGATTTGTTAACAATGAAACATATTGTGGTAGCGGATACGATCGACCGGGTCATCAATACCGATTTTCACGGCAAGGGGCTCTACCCCATTTATGACGCGATCCGCCGGGAAATGGGCCTGCCCCTGACTTATCTGGCTGCCGACGGCATGCTGCGGCGGCTGGAACAAATGAACAAGGACGACGTGGTGCTGATCGGCACCGGTTTCCTCATCGACCCCTATCTGAAGCCGGAAACCGACGGCCTGATCTCAGCGGCGCTGCTGGCCCGGGCCCTGGAATATGTGTTCCATGTGACGCCGGTGATCGTCAGCGAAGCCCAGTCCCTGGAAGCGCTGCACTGGACCTGCACCACCGCGGAGATGTCCGTCACCGATGACCTGGCCCTGGCCAGGAAGAACCGCAACACCGTCTGCCTGCTGCCCATTTCCCTGGATTTGGCGGAAGCCCGGCGGCAAGCGGACGCCCTGCTGGCTGAGACCAACTGCCGGCTGATGGTCTCCATCGAACGCCCCGGCGCCAATGAATTCGGTATTTATCATTCCGCTTTGGGCAATAACATCAGCCATAAAGTGGCGAAAATAGATTATCTGTTCGAGCAGGTCCGGGTGAGGGGCGGCTTCACCGTGGGCGTGGGCGACCTCGGCAACGAGCTGGGCGTGGGCAATACCCAAGCCGCCCTGAAGCCCCTGATCCCCTTTGGCGGCGCCTGCAATTGCGGCTGCGGCGGCGGCACCGTCACCGCCACCGTTTCCAGCGCGCCGATGATGGGCTGCAGCTCGGAGATCGCGGTTTACGGCCTGCTGGCCGCCTTGCAGGAACTATCCGGCAAAAGCGATATCCTGTGCAGCCCCGGTTTACAGCGGCGGGTCCTGGAGCAGGCCGCGCTGCACGGCGCGGTGGACGGCCAGGACGGCCGGGCCAGCGCTTCCGTGGACATCATGACCGCCGACTCCGTAGAGCGGGTGGTGGCCGTCCTCCATGACGTACTGCTCCACGGCAACCGCCATACCGACAACCGGCCGGAATTCCTCCAGTATGTGGCGGCCATGGACAGCAACCCCTACGACCTCTCCCATTAGTTACCAGGCTGGAAACAGCGCCCCTGTTGCCGAAACAGCGCTGCAATAACAGTTGATACCATAAGAAAGTAGGAGATAGTTATGAGTATCCGCAAGGTAACCCTGAACATCAACGGCGCCGACCGCTATGTGTTCTGCGACCAGGAAACCGATACCCTGGCCGGTGTGCTGCGGCGCATCGGCCTCACCGGCACCAAGATCGGCTGCGGCATGGGTTTATGCGGCGCCTGCTCCGTGATCTATAACGGCAAGGTGATCCGTTCCTGCGTCAAAAAGATGAAAAACGTGGAAGACCATGCGGTGGTCACCACCATCGAGGGCATTGGCACCGCCAATCAGCTCCATCCCCTGCAGCTGGCCTGGATGCGCTTTGGCGGCGTGCAATGCGGCTTCTGCAGTCCCGGCTTTATCGTTTCCGCCAAGGCCCTGCTGGACAGCAACCCGGACCCCAGCCGGGAAGACGTGCGCCAATGGTTCCAGGAGCATAAGAACGTCTGCCGCTGCACCGGCTACAAGCCCCTGGTGGACTGCGTGATGGAAGCGGCCAGGGTGATGCGGGGCGAAGCCTCTCCGGTCAATCTGCTCTATCAGGAGCCTGAGGACAAGGACTATTACGGCACCGCCGTCATCCGCCCGGCAGCTTTAGCCAAGGTTTGCGGCACCTGCGATTACGGCGACGACCTGGGCCTGAAAATGCCCCCCGGCACCTTGCATCTGGCCATCGTCATGCCCCGGGCCGCCCATCATGCCAATATCAAAGCCATCGACTGCAGCGCGGCGGCGGCCATGCCCGGCGTGGTCAAGGTCATCACCGCTAAAGATATCAAAGGCACCAATTTGCTGGGCACGCGGATGAATCATCCCCGCAGCCTGGTGAACCAGGCCACCTGGCCGGTGCTGGCTCATGATAAGATCTACCGCTACGGCGACGTGGTGGCGGTGGTGGCGGCGGAGACCCGGGAGCAGGCCCGGGCCGCGGCCAAAAAGGTGCTGGTGGAGCTGGAACCCCTGCCGGAATACCTGGACTTCCTGGACGCGGCCCTGCCGGACGCCCTGGAGATCCATCCCGGCGTACCGAATATTTACGCCCGGCAGCCCCTGTTCTGCGGCGAGGAGGATACCCGGGAGGTGATCGCGAATTCCACCTATGCGGTGAGCGGCAGCTTCCGCACCACCCGCCAGCCCCATATGATGCTGGAACCCGACTGCGCCCAGGCTTTCTTTGATGAGGAAGGCAAGCTGGTGGTGGCCTGCAAGACCCAGCATGTTTACGGCGCTTTGAATTATCTGGCCTCCGCCATCGGCATTGACAGCGACCGGCTGCGGGTGGTGGAGAATCCCACCGGCGCCAGCTTCGGCGCGGCCACCAATCCCCATTGCTTTGCCATCACCGCCTTATGCGCCCTGGATCTGGGCAAACCGGTCACCCTGACCATGGATTGGGAAGAGACCCAGCACTTCAACGGCAAACGCTGCCCCGCCCTTTTCAATGGCCGTATGGCCTGCGATGCGCAAGGCCGTATCACCGCTATGGAAGTGGACGCTGCCGGCGACCACGGCGCTTACCATGAGCAGAGCGGCGCGCTGATCGAACGCTTCGTGCGCTTCATCGCTTATCCCTACTATATCCCCAATGCCCGGGCCCTGGCCCGCCTGGGCTACACCAACCACAACCATGCCACGGCTTACCGGGGCTTTGGCGCGCCCCAGGCAGAGACCTGCCTGGAACAGCTCATGGATATGCTGGCCTATGAAGCCAAAATCGATCCCTTTGAATTCCGCTATATCAATATCGCCCGGGAAGGGGAGCCCACGGTCAACGGCTACCCCTATCCGGAATACCCTATGGAAGCCATTTTCAACACCGCCCGGCCCATTTATGAGGAAATGGTAGCCACAGCGGCTGCCGCCTCCACCCCGGACAAACGGCGGGCCGTAGGCGTGGCCTGCGCCTCCTACTGCTGCACCGGCGGCAACGGCGACAATGCCGGCGCCGACCTGGAACTGAACCCGGACGGCTCGGTCACCAACTTCAATACCTGGGAAGACCAGGGCCAGGGCGGCGACGTGGGCACGGTGATGCATACGCTGAAATGCCTGGAACCCCTGGGCTTAAGGCCGGATCAGGTGCATGTGGTGATGAACGACAGCAAGTATTGCCCGGACTCGGGCATGGCCGGCGGTTCCCGCTCCCATATGATGGTGGGTCACGCCACCCTGGACGCGGCGCGCCAGCTGCTGGACGCCATGCGGAAGCCGGACGGCACCTACCGCACTTATGAGGAAATGGTAGCGGCAGGCATCCCCACCAAATACAAGGGCTATTATGAGATCGGCGGCATCGGCCTGGTGAACACCGACCCCAACACCGGCGTTGGCTGCAGCTCGCCCACGCTGATGTACGGCCTGATCCTGGCGGATGTGGAAGTGGATATGCATACCGGCAAGGCAGTCTGCAAACGCTATATCACAGTGGATGATATCGGCGCTATCGGCAATATCATCTCCGTGGAAGGCCAGGCCTTCGGCGGCGCTTCCCACTGCATCGGCTTTGCCTTGAGCGAGAATTACGACGATGTAAAAAAACATGCCAATATGAAGGGGGCGGGCATCCCCTATCCCCTGGATACCCCCGACGATATGCAGCTCTACCATTTATGCACCCTGCGCAAGCATGGTCCCCATGGCTCCGCCGGCTGCTCGGAACTGTATCAGTCCGGTGGCCATATGGCGGTGATCAACGCCATTTACCGGGCCTGCGGCGTCCGCATCTATGAGCTGCCCGCCTATCCGGAGAAGATCAAGGCCGGCCTGGATATCCTGGCCGCCGGCGGTAAGATCGAACCGCCCCAGCGCTACTTCCTGGGCGGCGACCTCTACGAAGAACTGGAAGAAATCAAAGCAAACCCCGTTTAAACATGGTCCGGCGGGAACCGGCCAGGTTATGCCCGCGGGGCGTACCCTGGCCGGTTTGTCTCCGGAACAGGCCTGTGAACAGAGGTGGCAGCCATGGCGGACTATACGCCTGACCCACAATTCAATAATGACTTTGCCCAGGGCTGCCTTCAAGGCGGCGCGCCTTATTGCGTCCAGGCCTGCCCTTTCCACCTGGATGTGCGGGCCCTGATCACCCGGATCAAGCGGGGCTCCTGGCAATCCGCCTACACGGCCTACCAGCAGGCTGTGATGTTCCCCCGGATCGTGGCGGCGCTGTGCCCGGCTCCCTGCGCTCTGGCCTGCCCTTTGGCCGGAGCGGAGGCGGCCATCCGCCTGAACGGCCTGGAACAGGCGCTGGTGGCAACGGTCAAGGCCGATCACAGCCCCGGCTATAATGTGCCGCAAAAGTCCCAGCGCATCGCGGTGATCGGCGGCGGCCCGGCCGGGCTGGCCTGCGCCGTGGCCCTGGGGCTGAAAAAATACCGGGTCACGGTTTATGAGCAGCAGGCAAAGATCGGCGGCGCGCTCAGCCAATTGCTGCCGGAAGCGGACTATCTGCCGGAATTAGAGCATTTCACGGAAAAGGCCGGGGTTGACCTGCGTCTCTGCCAGCCCATCCAGAGCCTGGATGACATCCGGGCGGACGCGGTCTATATCGCCACCGGCGCCGGCGGCGCTGATTTCGGCGCGTCCGGCGGCCAGATCCCCGGCGTTTTTACCGGCGGCATGCTCCAGGGCACAGACCCGGTGGGCGCCATTCAGGCGGGTCTGGACGGGGCCCAGGCCATTGAACGGTATCTCAAGACCGGCCTGATGCAGGACGCACCGGCCACTTTCCGCTGCCTGATCGCCCCGCCTGATCTGCCGGAGCGGATCGATCCGCCAATGATCCCTGCCGGAGCGGTTTACGACCGGGGCGAAGCCCAGGCGGAAGCCGGGCGCTGCCTGCTCTGCGACTGTCAGCGCTGCGCGGAGGTCTGCGAATTCATGCAGCATTACCGCAAACTGCCGCCAAAGCTGGCTAATGCCATTGATTACGGCCTCACCGACTATACCCTGGACGCGGTTTCCAATAACCGCATCGTCAATTCCTGCTCGGATTGCGGCGCTTGCCTGCAGCGCTGCCCGGTTGCTATTGATACCGGCTACCAGATTTATCTGGCCCGCCGCCAGATGTTTGATAAGGGCCTGATCCCCCCGGCTTATCATGATTTCCTGCTGCGGGATCTAGCCCATGCCCAAAGCGGAGCGGCGGCCCTGCTGCTGGAGGCCCCCAGCGGCCGCAACCGCAGCCTCTTCTTCCCCGGCTGCCAGCTGGGGGCCTCCGACCCCGGCTATGTGCTGGGCGCCTATGAACTGCTTTTGGCGGAGGATCCGGATATTGCCCTGCTGCTGGGCTGCTGCGGCGCGCCGGCCAGGTGGGCCGGGGACGAAACCCTGGGCCGGCAGGTGGCGGAAAAGAACCTGGCGGACTGGCAGCGCCTGGGCCAGCCGGAAGTGATTTTTGGCTGCGCCAACTGCCATAAGTTTTTCCAGCGCTTCCTGCCCCAGATCCAGGGCCGTTCCCTTTACAGCGTCCTCGCCCCGGGCCAAGCGGCAGACGGGGAACCCTGCTACGCCCTGGCCGACCCCTGTTCGGTACGGGAAGCCCCAGCCTGGTACGAGGCGGTCCGGGACTTGCTGGACCAGCGGGGCCAGGCTTATACGCCCCTGTTCCCCGCCATGGCGGAAATCGGCTGCTGCAGCTTTGGCGGGGATATCCGGGTGGCGGCGCCCCAATTGGCTGAGCAGATGATTGCCAACCGGGTCAGCCGCAGCCCCCTGCCTTATCTCACTTATTGCGCCAATTGCCGGGATATTTACGCGGCAGCCGGCAAGCCCAGCCTGCATCTGCTGGACCTGCTGCTGCCCGGCCGGGAAAAGGCCCGGTCGCGGCCGGCCCCGGGGCTGACGGAGCGGCGGCGCAACCGGGAAGGCCTGCGCCGGCAATTGCTGGCCCGCTATCAGGGGAAGCCCCCGGATCGGGAACCGGCGGCAGAGCCCTTGCCCCTGCTGATCACTCCGGAGCTGGCAGGGCGGATGGACCGGGAATTGGTGCTGGAAAGCGATTTCCGCCAAGTGCTGGCGGCGGCTGCGGAGACCGGCCGCTGGCTGGAAGACCAGGCGGGCAATGCCACCGCCCATCTGCGGCTGGGGGCCGTCACCCTCTGGCTGGTGTACCGGCCGGAAGGCGGGGGCTACCGGGTGCTGGATTTTTATACCCACCGGGTACAGATTGAGGAAAAGGGTATGGACGGGGAAAAGGGCTAGGAGGGTCTTATGGCGGAACAGGAAAAATTGATTTGCCATCTCTGCCAGGTAGAGCTGGTAGAAACGCCGGTGGGCTTTTCTTACCTGGGCCACCGTATCAACCATCAGGTGCCGGCCTGTCCCAGCTGCGGGCAAGTCTATATTACCCGGGAACTGGCTCTGGGCAAGATCAAAGAAGTGGAAGCGGAAATGGAGGAAAAATAAGGAGGTCAGGGCGGCAGGGGCTGCCTTTTGCTTTTGCCTGGCCTTGGCTGGGCAAATTATCACTGCGATGGATGATTGGAGTAACCATACATGGAACTGAATCTTATCAATTGGTTTTTAGCGATTTTTCCCGTGCTGTTGCTGCTGGTGCTGCTGATGGCCCTGTCCTGGGATCCCGCCAAGGCCGGCATGGTCTCCTGGCTGGCGGCCATGGCCATCGCTTTTTTCTGCTTTGGCGCCGACGGGCAGATCCTGGCCCTGGCCAACAGCAAGGGCATGGGCTTATCCCTTTATGTGCTGCTGATCATTTGGACCGCCCTTTTCCTGTATAATGTGGTGGATCAGGCCGCCGCCATCAAAGTTATCGGCGCCAAGGTCAGCGCCCTTACCGAGGACCGGGCCCTGCTGATGCTGCTGCTGGCCTGGTGCTTCACCTCCCTGCTGCAAGGCCTGGCCGGTTTCGGCGTGCCCGTGGCGGTGGTGGCCCCGATCATGATCGCCGCCGGTTTTCCGCCCCTGCTGTCCGTCACCGCCTGCCTGGTGGGGCATACCTGGGCCGTCACCTTTGGCTCCATGGGCTCCTCCTATAATGCCATCCAGCTGGTAACCGGCATTGACGGCCAGGTGATCGGCCCCCAGATGGCGCTGCTCTTCGCCATCCTGATCCTGGCTACCGGTTTGGAAGTGGCCTATCTGGGCGGGGGCCGCAAAAATCTGGCCCATAGCCTGGGGCCGGTGCTCAGCGCCTGGCTGGTCATGGCTTTCGTCATGTGGCTGATGGCCTATTTGGGCGTGGCCCAATTGGGCTCCCTGGCGGCTGCCGGCTGCGGCTGCCTGGTCATTGCGGTCTGGACCCGGCTGCGCCGGAAACAGCCGGCAACCGGTTTGCCAGCCCCTGTCCAGACGGAACCGGGGGCCATGGGTTTCCACCTGGCTGCTTTGCCCTATTATTTGGTGATCGCCCTGACCCTGCTGGAACAGCTGGGCCCGATCAAGGCGGCTTTAGGCGGCTTTGCCTGGGGCCTGCCCTTCCCGGCTACCACCACGGCCTACGGCTACGCCGTGGAGGCGGTGGACGCCTATTCCAAGATCAAGTGGTTCAATCACCCGGCCTTGATCCTGCTGATCTCCGCTTTGCTGGGGGGCCTGCTTTATATCAAGTTCGCCGGCCGCTCACCCCAGATCTTCAAAAAGGCCTGGCAGGCCACGGTAAAGAAGTCCATCCCCACCAGCGTCAGCATTTGCGCCATGGTGATGATGGCCTTGGTGATGGGGGAATCCGGCATGACCATTATGATCGCCGAAGGGGCCGCCGCCACCCTGAGCCTGTTCTATCCCCTGATCGCACCCTTCATCGGCATCCTGGGCACCATCATCACCAACAGCAATACCAATTCCAATATCATGTTCGGCCTGCTGCAATATGAGACCGGCCAATTCATCGGCTTGAACAGCGTGCTGCTGGCGGCGGCCCAGTCCGTGGGCGGTTCCATCGGCGTCTGCATCGCCCCGGCCACGGTGATGATGAACCTGGCCAATGTGGGGCTGGAAGGCCAGGAAAGCCAGGTCATCAAGACCAATCTGAAATTCTGCCTGATCAACGCCGCCCTGGTGGGCTTGGCCGTGTTTATCCTGGCTTAACGGAAAAGGAGGAAGAGATATGTCATCCTGGAGAAAAAGCAAACGCCTGCTGATACTGGAAGCGGTTTTCCTGCTGCTGCTGCTGAATTATGCGGTCAGCTATATCGGCGGCTTCCAGAACAGCAGCCTGGTCATCCATGTCTCCCTGGCCCTGGACGGCCTGATCTTCCTGATCACCATGCTGATCAAGAAATAGCGGCCTGTCCGGGCAGGGGGTTATCAGCAAAAGTAAGGGACGCGGCAATTGCCGCGTCCCTTACTTTATGGGGGATATTGTCCCGCTCCGGAAGCGGTGTTTACAGCAATTCCTGGAAGCCTTGGGTGGAATAATCCTTACCGGCCCGTTTCAGCCCGATGGCTTCCACCAGGGCGCTGTGGCGCTTCCTGGTCATGGGGCTGAACGCGTTGATCACGATGGACAGCACCAGGAAGAGGCCGCAGCCCAAGCCGAACAACAGGCGCAGGCCGTTCAGGGTGAAGGCGCTCTGGGCAGCGGCCATGCCGTCATAGCCGATATAGGCCAGGAGCAGCCCGCAGGCCCCCATGGTCAGGGCCGCGCCGCCCTGCTGGATCAGGGAGATCAGGCCATAATACATACCTTCCCGGCGGTGGCCGGTTTTGAACTCATCCACTTCGATACAGTCGGGGATCATCATGTATGCCAGCTGATACTGGGTATTCAGGCCCAGGCCGTTAAAGATCACGAACAGGCCCAGCAACCAGAGGGGCGCATCCGGTTTCAGGATGAACATCACCATCACCAAGGTGGAAAAAGCCCAGCCGCCCATGCACACGGCCCAGGCAACCTTTTTCGAGCCCTTTTTGGCGATGAGGCCGGCCAGCCAGGAATCGCCGAAACCGATGATAGCGGAAAAGACGAAGAGCAGGGAGGCAAAAGCCGGGTCCAGCCCCAGGTTGTTGAGGAAGTAATACAGGCCCACCGCATTGTTGATGGCCTGGGCCGCGATGGATAAAGCGAAGACCACCGTCACATAGCGGAAGGTCCTGTTCTTGAAAGGCTCTACGATCAGGCCCTTCCAATCCAGCTTCTCCGCCCGTTCCTTGACTTCCGTCAATTCCCGGCCCTTGGTGGTGGCATAGGCGATCAGCAGGAAAACCACGATGGGCGCGGCGCAGACCAGGGAGGTGTAGGCAAAGCCCTTACTCATGTCGCCGTTGTTCAGCCCGGCAAAATAATCCACGATCATCAGAAAAGCGCAGCTGAGGAACATGGCGATATTCCAGAAAATATTCCGGCAGGTATTCAGCTTGGAGCGCTCGTCATAATCGCTGGTCATCTCCGCGCCCAAAGCGGTCAGGGGAATGTCCACCAGGCTTTGGCAGGTATAAGCGCCGATAACGATGAACATGAAGTAAAAAGGCGCCACTTGCGGGGAGAGGCCGGGGTTGTAGAAGCTGAGGAAGGTGAAAACCGTCAGGGGCACCGCCATCCAGAGCAGGAAAGGCCGGCGGCGGCCCTTCAGGGGATCCCGGCGGTCGGACCAGAAGCCGATGGGCGGATCGATGATCGCGTCCCAAATCGCGCCTACAGAGACGATCATACCGGCCATGGCCGGGCCGATGCCCACAATATCCGTAAAGAAATACATGGCATAGAAAACGAAATTCAGAAAAAAGATGCTGGAAGCATAACCGCCGGCGCCATAGCCCCATTTGACCCTGGCAGGCAGCGCGGCTTTTGCGGAAAGGTGATTCATGCTGCTGCACCTCCTTATTAATCGTTAATTATCGCTAAACATCAATCGTAGTATTCGGGGATCAGCTTGATTTGTTTGACCCAGTCGATGTCATGGAGCAGGAAGAGGATGCCCTGGCGTTCAGCGGCTTCCCGTTTCAGCCTGCGGATAGACTCGATGGCGATGTCGTCGCCGATATTTTCGCCGCAGGGGATCTCTTTTTCATAGTTTTCCAGCAAATCGCCGGCGTCGGCGGTGAGGACGAAAACGCCGCTATTGGGCAGGGTCAGGATCAGGGACTGATGGCCCGGGGTATGGCCCTTGGTGTCGATGACCTCAATGCCCTCCATCAGCTTGAAATCCCCGTCCATGATCTGCCAGTCAATACCCGCCACATCTTTGTAATCGCACTCAAACCAGGGCGGCGGCGTGGTGGGGGCGAAGCCGTACTCATATTCCGCCCGCTGGATATAGACCTTGGCGTTTTTGCATTTGGCAATATTGCCGGTATGGTCCGCATGGAGATGGGAGACGACGATATGCTTGATCTCGTCGAAGCCGACGCCGATTTCAGCCAGCTGCACGCCTAAATCATGCTGCTCCTCAGATACCGGGGTGGGAATCCAGCCCCGGGAGGTAAAATATTTCTCCTCCAGCTCCGGATTAGTGATCACATCCCGGTTGAAGCCGGTGTCGAATAAAACATAGCCTTCTTCCGTATCCAGCAGATAGCAGCAAACCGGCTCGCTCAAGTAAAAGCGGCCCCCCAGGTCTTTGGTGGAAATGGTCTTGGGAATAAACTCGAAACCGCAAAGGCAGACATACATCTTCTTAACTTTGGTGCTCATAAAACCCCTCCTTAACGCAATAACCTAAACTGGCGTGCCCTTAAACGATGGCGATTATGGGACCCGCCAGGGGCCCCATAATCACGGACAGACAAAGTGCTTAAGCAACAGCCTCGTCATTTTCTTCCGGCTGGACTTTGACAAAGCGCAGGAAGACGAAGGCCAGGACAAAGCAGATCGCGGCGATCCAGGCCACCATCTGGAAGCGGCCGTCGGCGCCCAGGATGCCGTTGCAGGTGAAATCCGCCACGATGCGGCCCAGCTGCAGCACGGCGGCAAAGATGCCCATAAAGGAAGCGCGCAAGGCAGGCACCACCTGGGTCATCACGGAGAAACCGGAAGCAATGCTGATCTCAAAGCCGATATAGAACACGGCCAGGACGATAATGGCGGCCCAGGAATTGACGCCCACGATAAAGGGGGCCAGGATACCGGCGACAGCGCTGATGCAATTGCCGATGCCGCACATATTCTTCTTGCCCACCCGGTCGGAAACGGAAACCACGGAAAACTCGCCGAAAAACTCGGCGGCGCCGAAGATGGCGGCTACAATGCCCAAGGTGGCGATCTGCACGCCCCAGGCGCTGTCCAGCCAGCTGGCATAGGTCAGGTTCATATACTCGGCTCCGGCCTGGATAAAGAAGCCGTAGCAGAGGGCCACGAAAACATGGGGGGATTTCAGGGTGGACAGGATCAGCTTCAGCCCTTTATCGCCGCTTTCCTGTACGCTTTTGGGCGGCGGGGTGTAGGGGATCATCACCTTAAGCAGCAGGAAACTGGCCAGGGACAGAACGCCCAGGATCAGGAAAGGGGCTTTCCACAAAGCATTGTCCGCCGCGGCGCTGGACATGACCACGCTGAGGATCGGCATCATGATGAAATAGGAAGCGGACCAGGCCAGCTCCAGGACGGCCACATAGCGGCCCCGCTTGGCAAAAGGCGTTTCATCGCCCACATAAGCCTGGCAGGTGGATTGGAAAATGGCCAGGCCCAGGGTGCTGACGCCCAGGCCCAGGGCAATGATCCAGAAGCCGTGGAAGAGCACGACGATAAAGTTGCCGATGGCAAACATGATGGTGGCGACGCCCATGGCGAACCGCCTGCCCTTGGTTTCCGCCAGGGGGATGATGGCGGGAGTGATCAGGGCGAAGATGCCGGCAATAGCCAAAGCATTGAAGTATTGGCCTTCGGTCAAGGCCATGCCGACCACAAAGACCGGCACGAAAGCGTAGAGCATCCGCGTGTTGGCATTCAGCAGCAAGCGGTTGACGAACAAATATACCAATCTTGCCCCCCAAGATCTTTTTTCACTTGGCATGTTTCATGAATCTCCTTGTATGATTTATTTGGGTTTTAGCGGAACCCATAACCGGTTATGATGGCCGCGGCGCAGACCCGCCTAATGAAGCGCCAGCCTGATGCCGTCAGCCCGGCCTAAGCGGGCGGTTGGCAATGAGTTGGCAATAGATGAAGAAATCCATAAACGTAAGGCAAATATGAGCTGGCGGCGGCGCGCCGTTATCCCTCCCCTCCTCACAATTTACGGTATTTACAGCTTCGGCTGGCCAGGCGCTCCCTTATCGGGTAAAACAATCCGCCACAGCACGCTGGCCGTCTCTGCGCGGCCCTAAAAAGCGGATTCCGCTTTGCTTAACCGGCTAAACCCTCTTAGCTTAAGGTTTTACAGTTGATTTGATACTGCACGTCTATGGCCGGCCAGGAACCTGGCGGGCCGTGCAAACTTGCCTGAAATTCAACGCTGCTTATCGCCGCCGCAACCGCCCTGGCGGGCCGGCAGCCGGTGATCCCTTTGCCAAAAGCAGGCTGCTCTTGCTCCCTTTCGGCAGTTGACGCTGCCCAGAGGCTCTTTACCGTCAGCTAAGCTAAAAGGCGGTTTTGACGTATCCGGTCTTGCTTTGCTTTAGCACAATCCGGTCTTAGCTCTCAGGAAAAAGGAAACGGTAAGTGCAAACTGTTGACTGTTAACAATAATTTATTTTCGTGAAAAATCTGTATTTTCCTGCTAATCTCAGGTATTTTTAATCTGAAATTTACTTCCTTTTCTATCCTAAAAGCAAGGGCCATCCCGCCGGGAGCCCGGTATTTTCCTTTGCCGTGCGAACAGGCGGCTCAGGGCTGAGCCTGCCGGTATAATCTCCGGTCAAGATAGTCCAGCAGGGCCTGGGCAAACGCTTCCGGCCGTTCTTTTTGCGGCCAATGCTTACAGCCTTCCATCAAATAGATCTCACAATCGGGAATCCTTTTACTGGCCAGGAGCGCGCCTTTTACCGGCACCGCTTTGTCCAGGGAGCCGTGTATCAGCAGGGTGGGCGCCTTGATTTCCTCCAGCCTGCCGAACAGGTCTGTGGTAAAGCCGGCGGGCTTGATCTCGCTTCTTTGGAAGGAGATAAAGGGCTGGCCCGCATCCGGCTCCAGCATGACCTTTTGTATTTCTGCCACCAAAGTGTCGCTGACTTTTGCCTGGTCGCCAAACAAATTGTAGGTCAGGGACAGCCTGACGAGCCAGGGATAGCGGCTCGTCCAGGCGTATAAATGATCGTTGAGCTTTGAACGGACAAACCACTGGGTCAGCCCATGCCAGGGGAGTTTGGCAAATAAGCCCCAGGCGTCAACCGGCGCCAGGATCTGAATCAGCTCCGGATGGGTTAACGCCAGATTCAGGCAGATGCCGCCGCCCAAGGACAGCCCAACCAGGATGACGGGCTTCCCGCCAAAGGCTTGGATCACGCCCTTCACCATCTCCGTATAGAACGCCAGGGTGTAGCCGCCCTTGATCCGGCCGCTGGCCCCGTAGCCCGGCAGGTCCGGCGCAATGACCCGATACCCGCCGGCCAGCAGCGGTATCACCTCGCCCCAGGAAAGCAGGGCGGAATCCACGCCGGCGCCATGCAATAAGAGGATCGTATCCCGGCCTTCTCCGGCGCAATAGCAGGCGATGGGCACGTCATTGACCCGGATGCATTTTTTCTCAATTTGATTCGTCATTTTGCTTCCTCCCCCAGGGCCCCTCGCCGCCTTCCTTGCGGCGCCCTGCCTATCCGCAGTCCTAATTGAAAGGGGCTGCTAAAAGCGATACGGCAAGGTCCCGCCTCTTTCCTGCCGCCAGGTTTTTTATTTTTGCATAAACCGTGGGCAAAGCGCAGATATTATGATAAAACAATTTGGAGGCGGTCTTGTGCAGCGGACACATCGGAATCCTGAGGATAGAAGGGACAATGTGGAGAAAATCCAGGAAAACATTGATTCCACCATCCGCAATATGGAAATCGCTGAAGAAATGATCAGTGAAACGGATAATCCGGAAACAAAAAAGGATTTACAGGCAAAGAACAGAAGGCGGGAAACGGCTCTGGACGGGCTGCGTAAAGAAATCAGGGACGAGGCCGTTGCCAGAGAAAACAATTACCGCAGATGAAAAGAGACTTGATAACAATAAGGCCGTCCGGCGGACGGCTTTTTGTTATAGATCCACTAAAAAGCCCGGGCTGAAAAGCGGCGGCCTTGCTTATGCAGGCGCGGCCGCTCCGGAACCAAGCAGGATGTTGGGAGGGAGAGCAGAGCTAGGGCTCTCCCTCCCGATGGTGTGAAATATGTACAAGCCCAGGCGGCTGGCTTAGCGCGCCAGGCATATACATCCTCCGAAAAAAGCACAAAAAAATGCCAATCTCCTTATGAAACAGAAGATTGACACAACCGTATTTTTGCGCCCAATCCCCAGGGCTTTCCGCCCTAGGTTTTCCTGAAAAAATGTAAGTCTTCTGACTTGCGTTAGGGAAGCGGTTTGCTTCCTGCGTCCGTATCCTACCTTCCCATCAGGGCCGGCCTGACAGTGGCGGACTTTCGTCCAGACGTTGTTTTGCGCACAACGCTTCGGTACGGCCTCACGCGCACAGCGCCGGCTACGTTGGGGCTCTTTCCCCATTCCACTTTTATCCCGGCCTGCCCTAAGGGCTTCACGGCCTGGGAAAACAAATTTCCATTTAATTTTTATTTATTAGGCCGC
Source organism: Bacillota bacterium (assembly GCA_036733985.1). Lineage (GTDB taxonomy): Bacteria > Bacillota > Dehalobacteriia > UBA4068 > UBA4068 > DAIMZM01. Next base: position 740 of record DAIMZM010000016.1, on the reverse strand, counting down.
CTGCCAGGGTTTGCCCGGCAGCCTGATCAATCAGCCTCACTCTCCAGCTTTTATTAAACCAACTATACACAAATGCCTAGGGCTTGTCAAGGACAGAAAGCCAACGCTCCGCCGCCAGCCTGGTATTTACCAGACATATTTTTACCTGGCCCGGGCATAATGAAGCCATCATCCACAAAGGAGGCAAGCCCATGACCCATCAGCATCAACTGGCGGAATTAGACGCCGCGGCCCTGAACCTGCTGCGCGAGGCGGAACAACAAATTGCGGCGCAAAGCGGCAGCCAGGTAGCTCTGGTAGCTTACTGCGCCGGGCAATAATCCGCTGCCCATAAGATAGCAGGCGCCGCTTCTGCGGCAGATGTTTTATTCTGCTGGTCAACTTCGGGCCAACTTGGCCCGAAGTTGGCATTTTCCCCGCTTCTGTCAAAAAATCACCAGACATTTCCCGAAAGAAGCCCCGCCCTTCCGCCGTCAGCCGCGATTAGAGAACCGCTAAAGCTTCCTTTGCTCCCGCTCCAGCCCCATAGCGGGTGTGTTTTCCGCGAAAAAAAGCCGCGTATTATATGATACGCGGCTTTAGCTGCGGCGCTTGCCACCAGCTGGCTCCTCGAGTTGGATTCGAACCAACAACACCGCGGTTAACAGCCGCGTACTCTACCGTTGAGCTATCGAGGATTATAAATTTCCCGGCGACGACCTACTCTTCCGGGGACCTTCGTCCCGAGTACCATCGGCGTG
>DAIMZM010000015.1:0-33459 GCA_036733985.1 Bacillota bacterium | reverse complement strand
CCACCACCGTATTGGCGCCGGAAGCGGAATAGGAGATGACATTGCCCAGATAATCCACGATATGGGAGCTGCCGCCGCCCACGTCGAAAGGATGCTCCATTTCCGGGCTGACATAGACCGGGCCCACGTTGGGGCAAAGCATATACAAGGAATTGAACTGGGCATGCCCCCGGTTCTGGATCATCCAGCCGCCACCCCCCGGATAGCCGGAGCCGGTCATGGGCATGGCCTCGCTGGGCCGGTATACCACCTCCGCGCCATTGAAGGCCAGGGCCCGCACAGCTTCCGGATATTCGCCGTCGCTGCAGCAGATGGTGCCCACATTACCGATCACATCCGAGCGGTAAACCGGATAAAAAGCCTCGATGCCGTCGCCGAACAGGGACACCCAGCGGTCGTATACGTCATGGGGCGTGCAGGAGCGTTCCCGGCACCAGATATGGTTCTTGGCCGCCTTGTGTACCACATCCCCCTCAGGGCCGATGATGAACAGGGTATTGAAATAGAGATCCGGCAGCACCTCGGGCCAGCGGGCCTTGCACTGGACGATGATATGAGTGTCGTAGAGCTTGGCCAAAGCGCCCAAACGCTCCGTCTCCGGGCCGGGGATTTCAATGAACAGCTCATTGGCGCAGAGCCGGTGGGGCAGGTCGAAGACCTCGTCGGTAAAACCGGTCAAAGCGCCTTCAGCCAGGGCGATGATCTTGATCGGCATATTGATATTACAGGTAGAGAGGGCCCCATGGATGATATTCTCGATATTATCCAGATTGCGCTTGATATCGGCCCGCTTGCTGATGCCATAGACCACGGTGGAAAGGCCCAGGGCCATATAGGGGGCCACAGGTTTGCGTTCTGTCATATTTCCTCCTTTTCTACGCGGATGGTGTTAGATGCCTCCGGTGTTACACCTCTACCGTGCCGGCCTGGCGGCGCTTCTGCAATTGCCGCCAGGTGACGGCGATTTTGTCAAAGTCGTTGATTTCCTCATAGAGCCCGTCGTGGATGGCCATGTTATGGGGCGCGTTTCTGATCAGCTCCGGCTCTTCATAGCATTCCCGGGACACTTCTGTCAGGGCGGTCACATACTCGTCCAGATCATCCTTGCTGTTGGATTCGGTGGGTTCCAGGGTCATGGGCTCCGGCACGATCCAGGGATGATGGGACATCCAGAAATGCTCGTAGCCAAAGTCCACCAGGCGCTTGCTCACATCGATGGAGCGGAAGCCGGTATCCGCGTATAAGGGGCCCCAGCTATAGCGGCACTGTTCCAGGCGGCGCTTGCCTGGGGCGTACATGATCTCCACACCCTTGATCTGGCTGATCTTCTTCATCAGATACTGGTTGTTCAGTACCGAGCAGACCGCCGCTTCCTTCACGCCTTCCGCGCCCAGCTGCATGATCCACATATAAGCCCGCACCACCACATGGATATTGCCCAGGAATTGCCGGATCTTGCCGATGCTCTCCGGCCGGTCGTAGTCCAGATAATAGTCCCGGCCGTTATAGGCTACCCGGGGGACGGGCAGGAAGGGTTCCAGGAAACCGCGGACACCCAAGGCGCCGCAGCCCGGGCCCATGCCGCCATGGGGGGAGGAAAAGGTCTTGTGCAGGTTGTAATGGATCAGGTCGAAGCCGCATTCCCTGGCCCTGGTGATGCCCATGATGCCGTTGACATTGGCCTGATCGTAATAAGCCAGCGCGCCCACGGCATGGGCCGCGTCCACATATTCCTTGATCCGGGGATTAAAGATGCCCGTATCCTCCGGATTGGTGACGAAAATGGCCGCGGTGCGGGGGGACAAAGCCGCCTTCAAGGCTTCCAGGGAAGGGATGCCGTTTTCGTCCGGCATCAGGGTAATCACCTTATAGCCGGCGGTGGCCGGGGCCCCGGCGTCGCAGGGATGGGAAAAGATGGTGGTGATGATCTCATCCCGCTCATAATCGTCCCGGGACTGGTGATAGGCCCGCACCACGCTGGCCCCCATAAAGCAGGCTGCCGCGCCGCCGCCGGCGGAAAAATCGAAAGCGTCCATGCCGGAAATTTCCCCCACCATCTCCTCGGTTTTCTTATAGATTTCCAGGATGCCCTGGATAGTTTCCGGGTCCTGCAGCGGGTGCACATCCACCAGATTACTGTTGCCGGCCACCAAATGCTCCTGAACCTTGGGGCTGTACTTCATGGTGCAGGTGCCCTGGGAAATATCCGGCGTCATGTCCATGCCCATGATTTCCTGGGTCAGCCGGAGGTAATGGCGGTTCACCCGCACCTGGCTCACTTCCGGCAGGGCCGGCGGGGTTTGCCGCCGCATGGCTTCGGGGATTTGGGCCAGGCCTTCCCCCACTTCCGCAAGGATCTCCGGATCCGGCTGAGGCACTAGAATACCCCGCTGGCCAGGGACGCTAAGGTCAAAAATCAGCTCTTCGTCCCATTTGGCCTCATGAAATTGCCGCAAATAGGTGTTATAATCTCGACGCACTTTCATCCCTCCCTGTCTTAAGCGCGGACCGCGGCTGCCAGATAATCGGCTAAGCGGTCAATGCTGGCTTTGTCATGAACTTCGGTAACGCAGTAGAGGGCGCTCTGCCCCAGCTCCGGAAAATCACCGGAGAGATCCACGCCGCCGAAGATTTTGTTCGCCAGCAGGGATTTATTGATTTCCGCCACGGTTTTGCCGGTCTGGTCAAAATTCAGGGTGAACTCCTTGAAGCAGGGGGAATCAAAGCTTAGGCGTACCCCGGGGATGGCGGAAAGCTTTTTCGCCGCGTAGAGGGCGTTGGTCATGATGGTATTGCCCACTTCCTTCAGCCCTTCCGGCCCCATCAAGGCCAGATAGGTAGCCACCGGAGCCATCCAGAGATTGTTCTGGGTGCCGGTGAATTCCTTGCCCTTCTCCCGCAGGGCATAATGGGTGCGCTCGATCAGCACGATGCAATAAGCGATTTCCCCCGGCACGGTGGTGGGAGACGCGCCGTCCACCAGCTCCTTGAATTCCTGGATATACTTCATCTCGTCCAGGCTGGCGATATAGCCGGCCTGAGCGCCGCCGCACTGCAAATGCAGGCCCACGCTATGGATATCCCCTACGGCAATGGTAGCGCCGTATTTGGCCGGGGCTTCCAGCACGCCTAAACTGATGGGGTCGGCGTAAACCAGATATTCCGCGCCGGCGGCTTTGGCAATCCGGCCCACCTCCGCGGCTTGACCTTCGATCACCCCCAGGTAGTTGGGGTTCTCGATCAGCACCGCCGCCACATCCGGGCCGATCTTGGCCTGCAGATCAGCCAAATCCAGCTGGCCGGTTTGCGGGTCATAGTCCACCAGTTCGAAAATCAGCCCCTGATCCGGATTGACGGAAGCGCAATAATTACGGGCCAGGGACAGGTTCTGGGGGTTCATGGATTTGGGCAGCAGCACCTTTTTCCGGCCGGTGATGCGGTTGGCCATACAGAGGCCGGAGGCCACGGCCTGGCCGCCGCAGTGACAGGGTACTGTGAGGAAATCCATTTCCAGCAATTCCGCCATCATGCTCTGGTATTCGAAGAAAATCTGGTATTTGCCGTGATCCGCCCAGGTTTCCGCCCCGTAGCAGGTCAGCAGCTCGCCCCGGCCGGTGATCTCGTCGCAAACCGCCGGCACATAATGGTCGGCGCAGCCCGCGCCCATAAAATTGTCGTATACACGGCAATTGGCGTTCTTGGCCAAGAGCCGTTCCACATGGCGCTTGATACCCAGCTCGTCCCGGATCGGCGGCGGCAGGTTCAGCGGGCCCTGCAGCCTCAGGGCTTCCGGCACCTCTTCATACAGATCCATCACATCCTTAGCGCCTACATAATCCAGCATCTCCCGCTGGATCTCCGGCACTGAGTTGGGAATATAGGGATGCACTGTTTTACCGCTCACAAGTTCCCCTCCTTTATAATATTTGGATGATACCATCATCTCACTGAATAATGGTAGACCATCAAGTTACTGGAAGGTCAATAGCCAGAAAAAAAATTACGCCAGGCGATCTTACGCTGGCGTTAATCTTATGCTTCGCTGATGCTGGAGTTTCTCCCAAAGTCAATGGGGGACGGTTTAAGGACAACCTTAGAGTCAAGTTTAGGTCAGCCGGTTTCCCCACCGGCAGTCGGCCCGGTTGGCGGCTGGGGGCTGTCTTTCAGCTCAATGGGAAAGAGGATGCGGGTGATATAGTGATTGGGGTTAATGGTATTGCAGGGGTCCAGCAAATAGCATTCCATGGGCGGGCCGGTGATGCGGTAGGCGCTGTTTTCGATCCATTCCAATAAAATCAGATAAGCCCGGTAAGAGAATTTATAATGGCCCACATGGACGGTGCCCACGCAGAGCCGGCCGGGTAATAATTTCAACTCCGGGCAATCCAGCTCCCCCTTAGGGGGCAGCACCGGCAGGCAAAGCTCAAAATCCCCGTATTCCGTGGTAAATTGGGAGGCATAGCCGTCGTGGAAAATACCCATCAGCGGGCCGGCATGGTAAAAACCATATTGCTCGCTGAGCTTTTGCAGTTCCAGACAGCGTTCCAGGAACAGCACGTTGACATTAAGCGTGTTGCGGTCCCGGGTGGCCAGCACCCAGGCCTCCGGCAGGACGCAAACCTCCACCGGGTACATTTGGCCTTCCCGGGCGTCTTCTTCGGTATTGGAAGCGCAGGGCAGGCTGCTCAGCATATCGCTGCCTTCCAGCAAACGCTGATAAGTGAATTTGGTGGACTGGAGCTGGTGATTCAGCTTCTCCATCTCTTTTTCCATCTGGTGGATCTTGGTGCACAAGGTCTTGGTCAGGTAATCCTGATCCTGTTTATTGATGACATTTTTAATCTCTTCCAAGGTGAAGCCAAAGGTTTTTAATTCCTTAAGCAGGGTCAGCAATAAAAGCTGCTTTTCCGAATAATAGCGGTAACCGTTGGCGGCATTGCGGATCTCCGGCTGCAGCAGCCCCTCCTGATCATAAAAACGTAAAGTTGTGGCAGAGATATCGGAAATGCCGGCCAATTCGCCGATTGTGTACATCCGCATCGCATAACCTCCCCTTGCCTAGCTCCCGCCAACAGCTATGACTCAGACTTATTCTAGCCGGACGCTGGTTTCCCCTTTTATTTTGCGCGTATTTATGCTTTTAATGAAACCAGGCAGCCTTGAAAATCAAGGCTGCCTGGTTTCAATGGGAGTGCTCCAATTATGGGGGAATAAGCTTATTTATTCGCCTCATAGGTGCGGTAGATCAGGAGGATCGCATGTTCCCGGGTGGTGTTGTTCAGGGGGCCGATTTTGCCCTCGCCCAGGCCCTTCATGATCCCTTCCTTGTTCATATAGCGTACCGCGTCAATGGCCCAGGGGGCAATGGCGGCTTCATCGGCAAAGGGCGCCACGCCCGGGGCGGAATAATCCGCGCCCGGCGTCACCGCTTTCAGCGCCCGCTGCAGCATCAGGCAGATCTCCTGGCGGGTGATGTTATTGTTGGGCCCGAATTTGCCCTGGCCCAAGCCCTGGACAATGCCCAGGTTATAGGCTTTCAGGATCTCGGCGTTGGCGGTATCGTTAAAGGGGTTGGGATCGATGGGCAGGGCGGTTTGCCCGGACAGCGCCTGATAGAGCTTGACCGCCACCTCGCAGAATTCCTCACGGGTAATGCTGTTCTGGAAATGGCTGAGGATATCCGGGGTGGTCAGCCCGGCCTTCACCGCCGCGTCGATCTCCGCTATCGCCCAGGAACTGGCCCCGGGATAACTGGCCGGGGGCTCGCCGGTCTCCGGCGTCTCCGGCGGCTGGGTTGTCTCCTCCTCCTTGGCCGTGGTCACGGTCAGCACATTACTGTCTGCGGAAAAGATCCGGCCCCACAGCGCATGATCCTTATAGGCCTTGACCCGGTACTGATAAGAGGTGCCGGCCAGGACCCCGCTGTCGTCGTAGTTTTCCTCATCCGCGGCCACCTCATCTAAGGTGAGCCAAAAATTAAGGGGGAAAGGCGCGCCGACCATCAGACGCTCGATCACGAAGCCGTCCTCATCCGTGGCTTTATCCGACCAGACCAGGCTGACGCTGTCCGGCTGGGCCTCATAGGCCGGGGGCAGGCTGAGATTGGCCGGCGCAGCGGGGGCGGCGGGCTTAGGCAGCGCCGGTATTTTGGGCTGGATGACCTTTAGGGGAATAAACACGGAAACAGTATTGGAATCCGGGGATTCATAGAAAACGGGCAGGGGCGGAAAACCGCTGGCAGTCACGGTGACCGCCGTCACCTTATAGTTGTAAGTCTTGCCGATGCCGACCGCCGTATCCGTATAAGTTGTGACGCCGGAACTGACGACAATGGCGTCGTCTATCCAATCAGCGTCTGTGTCCAGCTTTTTGTAAAGCCTGAACGCGTACGCATCGGCGGCACTGTACTTCCAGCTCAGTTCCACGCTGCCCCCATCCGTAACCGTTGCCTTTAACTCGGTGGGCGCGGCCGGCTCCGCCAGGGTTGCGGTGGCCAGGCCCAGCATCAGGATCAGCGTCAGGATCAGCAGCAAGGCGATACTTTTCACTGCTCTTTGTTTCATCAAAATCCCCCCTATTTATTTTTATTGGATCGGCCCTTCCAGTTCTGAAGCCAAGCCCTGCCGGGCCCGGCGCAAAGGGGGACTCCCCGCCCCGCCTTACTCTTTCCATTTTAGCGGGGGCGGAAGATTCTGGATAGCTACCAAACATGGTAGGTGACCAAAAAACAGCTTTGACTCTGGTCAAAGCTGTTTGGGCAGGAATCATTTAGGGGGAGGCAGGTAAGCGCCAAAGCGGGCAAACAGTTCCGGGCGGTTGGTGATACCCAGCTTTTTATAAAGATTTTTAATATGAAAATTTGCCGTGTACACCGTGATCTTCAATTCCGCCGCAATCTGTTTGCTGGACTGTCCTTGTAAAAGCAGGGCCATCACTTCTTTTTCCCGGGGAGAAAGGCCCAGCCCCGCCAGCCTGTCCGGCCCGGCCTCCGTCATGTCGATATCAGAAAAGTCATCCGACCATTCGGCAAAAAACAAATGCCGGGAATAGGCGGGGGACATCAGGATGAAGACGATAAACACCGCCGCCGAAGTCAGGGTGGCGGCCAGGGGCAGCAGGGCCGGGCTCTGGGCGGCAATCAGCCCCGGAATGACATAGGACAGCATGGAGAGGGGCAGGATGATCACCAGGCAGCGCTTGAAGATACGGAAATCCCCCTGCTTCTTGAAAACGCAGCCCAGCAGATAATAGGCGGCGATGTAGCCCATCTGCTCAAAACCGTGGATAAAACGGGCGGCGTCATGCAGCGCCGAGCCCTCCGCCATGAAATACAGCGCGTAAGTGCAGGTCTCGGCAAGGAAAAACAGATTGCACATATGCCAGACGCTGCGTTTCGTAACCAGCTGCAAAGCCACTGCCAGGCATACCGCCGCCAGGCCCGCGGCGCCGTTGGCCACCAGGGCCTTAGGCAGGGATGCGCCGGGCAAATAAGTATAAAAGATCTCCACAAAATAATGGGCGATAAAAAAATAGAGGGTCAACCTCAGAGCCGGGTTCAGTTTAGCCCGGGGCCGTTTCGGCTCTGGGGGAAAATCAAGGGCTTTATACTGTAAAAGGCAGATCCCGGTACCCGCTACCAGGGCGGCTAAATAGGTCTTATCAAAAAACCCGGCGATCAGGGACAAGCCGGAATCCAATTGGTTGAGGCAGAAGAAAAAGGAGATCAGCGCCGCCCCCAGCAGCCGCTCGGTATTATTCAGGGTGAAGGTATAGGCAAAGGCCGCGCAGGCCGCGCAGCCACCCAGGCCAAACATAAACAGGATCGCCAGCAGCAGGCTGAGAGGGCTCTCCGCCAGCAGCAGCCAGGGGATAAAGGCGGCCAGGGTGGCCAGGGCCAGCAGGCGGGAAACCTGGGCAATATTGTTTAGGCGGGTGAAAGCGAAGAGGACGCCGGCCCCCACGCAATAGGCGCTGCCCATCAGGGTCATGGCGTCCAGGCCGAAGAGGCGCGTGGCACCGCTGAAGAGCGCGCCCTGCATATTGGCGAAAACAGGGGCTAAAGGGAAAATCAGCATATACCGCAGATGCTTTAAGCGCACATTGCGGATATTCACCGTGTCCCTGGCGCGGAATAACGCCATAAAAGCAGCCCAACCGCTCTTTTTCCCATCCTGACCTGCTTTGTCCATGCCCCTCGCCCCCTGCCCGGCTTTGTCCTGATAATTTCGCCCTCCCGCTGAAAAATCCTGTGCTTTGCCGCAAAGGGCCGGGCGGGCAGGAAAAGGTATTTTCGTGGTTGATGAAGAAAAACTGCGGCAGAGCGGCCCTGGTCCCGGCTATCTGATCCGGACAAAGGGGTGCGCCCATGAAAATTCCCCGCTTCGGCGATCAAGTAAAAATCATCGGCCCCCCGGAATTGGCGGCGGAAATCCGGGAACAGGCCGAAATATTTTGCAGCGTGAGGCGTAACCGGACATACTGTTGTCCTGTTAGGTATGTTATACCTAGAATTGCCGCAGGCAAAAAAACAAATAGGGAGGCCAGCAAATGAACAGCATAACGGTGGTCTGTTTAGGGGTCAAGGATATGGAAAGATCGATCCGCTTTTACAAAGACGGATTGGGCTTTCAAACCAAAGAAAGCGGCTATGACCCGCCGGTGATCTTTTTCAACACCGCCTGCGGGCTGAAATTGGAGCTTTATCCGCTGGAGCTGTTGGCGAAAGATATTGACGAAAACAATCCCCCGCCGATCCGCCCCGAATTCTCCGGCATTACCCTAGCCTATAATGTGAAAAGCAAAGCGGACGTCCGGCAAGTCATTGATTTAGCTGAAAAAGCCGGCGCAAAAATTGTAAAAACGCCCCAGGATGTGTTCTGGGGCGGCTATCACGCCTATTTTTCTGATCCGGACGGTTATTATTGGGAAGTGGCCTATGGCCCGGAATTCAAATTTGACGAAAACGGTATGCTGATCCTCTAAAGAAGCCGGTCACTTGGGGCTTGCCTGGTAGCTTTGCAGCTGCAAAAGATCGGCGGGAAGCTGGTCGATCCCCTTAAATTCCGGGACAACAATAGACCGGATCGCGGCTTTTAGGGGCGGCCGCACTTTTGTGATACACATTTGCCAAGAGCCGCCAATACTTTTACAATCGTCTTCGATCAAAATATCCGGCTTCGCTGCTTCCACCAAATCGCCATAGGTTTCCTTTCCTTCCCGGGCCAGCAGACAAACGCCGGAAAAACCCAGCTCAAGCAAAAGCCAGGCGGTATGCTCCGCCTGCTTTTGCTTTCTCGACGTGCCATAGACGATGTTGGCCCCCTGCGCCTGCCAGGCATTGATCAGGGCGGCCGCATTGCCGATGGCAATGTAAGCCTGATGATCGTAAAGCGACCGCCAGGATTTGGGCTTCAGGATCGTCCCCTCGGTGAAAATCATGATGGCCGGCCCCACCCGGCCTGCCGCGTTCAATAAAATCCGCTTCATCGCCTTACCCGTCCGTCAGCGATTTTTCCCTGCCCGCCTGCCTGCGCTAACCGGCTTCAACAGGAAAACGACAGCATAGCCATGATTTGCTTTTTATAGTCCAGAAATTCCTGGGTCAGATTGAACCGCGCCGGCCTGGGCCGGGGCAAAGGGATCAGGATCTCCTCGCGGATGCGGCCGGGGCTGCCGGTCAGCAGGTAGATCCGGTCCGAAAGCAGGATGGCCTCGTCAATATCATGGGTGATGAACAGGGTGGAAAGCCGGATCCGCCCCATCACGTCCAGATACCATTTGTGCATATCGGTTCTGGTCAGGGCGTCCAAAGCGGAGAAGGGCTCATCCAGCAAAGCCACCTGCTGGGAAAAAAGATAGGTGCGAAGCAGGGCCGCCCGCTGGCGCATGCCCCCGGACAGTTGGGCCGGATACTTCTTTTCCGTGCCGGCCAGGCCGAATTCGGCAAAGCGCCCGGCCGCCGACTCCCGGGCGGCCTGTTTCCCCATGCCTTTGAGCAGCAGCGGCAGGGCCACATTATCCTGGATGGTGCGGTAGGGCAGCAGCAGGTCTTTTTGCAGCATATAGCTGATCTGCCCCGGCTGATTGGTGATGTCCCGGCCATTCAGGAACACCTTTCCCCTATCCGGCGGGATCAGGCCGGCAATGATATTGAACAGGGTGGATTTCCCCGAGCCGCTGACCCCCAGCAGGCAGACGATCTCCCCTTCGTTCAAGGTCAGGGACACGTCCGCCAGCACCGGCAGATCCGGAAAAGACTTGCTGACGCCGCATACTTCCAGTTTGTTCATTGGCATCCCCATATTCCGGCTAATGGCCCGGCAAATAATCGTTGGTAAAGCCGGTATTGGCCGGGATTTCCTCAGCCAGCAGGCCGTTCTCGCTCAACCAGGCGTAGAAACCGTTCCAGCGGTCCGGGTCGAAGATCCCCCATTGTGGAGCCTCCGCCAGATATTGGCCGGCCAGATAATCCTGGCTGGCCAGGATCAGCTCCCGGCTGTCCGCCAGCTCCGGGCATTGGGCCAGCAGCATTTCCCCGGCTTCCGCCGGGTGCTGGGCCGCGTATTCATAGCCCTGGGCCAGGGCGGCCAGGAAAGCCCGGGCCGCGGCGGGATCCGCTTCCAGAAACTCATTATTGGCAATGATCACCGGGGTATAGTAATCAAAAACCGGGTTGATATCCTTAAAGGCGAAGAAATCCGTGGCCAGGCCGGCCACCTCCGTATTCACGCCGGCCCAGCCGTAAAAGATCCAGATGGCGTCCACCGATCCGCTCTGCAGGGCGGAAACCTCGTCGGTCACCGTGGAGGGTACCAGCGCCACCTGGGAAAAATCGCCGCCGTCCGCCTCCACCACATTTCTCAGCATGGCCTTCTCCACTTCCAGATCCCAGGTGGCGTACTTTTTGCCCGCCAGCCCTTGGGGCCGCTCCAGCCCCTCGCCCCGGCGGGAAATGATGCCCGAGGTATTATGCTGCAGCACCGCCGCCACCGCTGTAATGGGCAGGGGGGCGTCCCCGGTTAAGGCCGGGGCCATGGTATCCTGGAAGGAGACGCCGAGCTGGGCTTTGCCCGAACCCACCAGCACTTCCGCCCCGTCCTCCGGCGGCTGTACGATTTCCACCTCCAGCCCGGCCTGGGCAAAATAGCCCTGGGCCTGGGCCACATAGAGGCCGGTGTGGTTGGTATTGGGGGCCCAGTCCAGGACAAAGGTAATCTTGGCCAGGGCCTCTCCCTCAGCGGCGGGGCCAGGCCCGGCGGGAGCAGGGTTATCCTGCCCGCAGGCAGTTAAAATCAGCAGGCTTAAGGCGGTAAAGGCCAAGAGCAAAAGCTTTTTTGCTTTATTCATAGCAGGTCTCTCTTTTCTGGTTTTACTGATCGTCTTGATGATCCAGACGCAAATAGGGCATGGTTCTTTCCTGCAGCGCATCCACCAGCTTCATCAGGGCCAGGCTGATGGCTGAGATAAGGAAAATCACCGCGAACATCTTGTCAAAGGCATAGGCCTTCTTCACCCTGGTCATATACACGCCCAGGCCGCCGAAGCCGCCCAGCCATTCGGAGATCACGGCCCCCACCACCGCATAGGCCGCGGCGATCCGCAGGCCGGAGAAGAACTGGGGCAGGGCGGCGGGAAACTTGATATAGCGGAACACCTGCCATTTCCCCGCGCCCATGGAGCGCAGCAGGCTGATGGAATCCTGGTCCACGGCCCGGTAACCGTCCAGCAGCCCCACGGTCACCGGGAAGAAGGTGACGATGACGATGAGGATGATCTTGGGCGTCATCTCATAGCCGAACCACAGCACCAGCAAAGGCGCCACCGCCACCGGGGGCACGGTCTGGGTGATGATCAGCAGGGGATAAAAGGCCCGGTACAGCCAGTGGAAGCGATCCATCAGCACCGCGAAGGCAAAGCCCAAAGCCACGCCTAGTGCCAGGCCGTAAAACGCCTCCTGCAGCGTAATGGCCGCGTTTTCCGCCAAGAGCCCCAGATCCTGGCCAAAGGCCCGCAGCACATCAAGGGGGGACGGCAGCATATAGCGGGGCACCAGACCGCTGGCGGAAACCAGGCCCCAAGCCAGCAGCAGCAGGAGTATGGCCAAAAGGGCCGGCCCCCTATTCTTGGTGATGCTTCGTAACTTTTTGATCAATGGTCAGGATCTCCCCTTCCGGCTGATAGACGACCTTGATATAGGCGGCCACCCCGGGCGCGCCGGCCCGGATCGCCACATGCTGGCATTCCTTGACAACATCCATCAGCCGGTCATAGTCCTCCCCTTCAATGGTGGTCTCAAAAGGCCCCACATAGTAATTGAGCCCGGTGCTCTTGATATAGGCGATGACCTGATCGACAATGCGGACGAGCTCCGCTTCCGAACCCACCTGGGGCAAGCTTTGAATGGCGACGCTGGCAAGCATACGTATCCTTCCTTTCCGGATTTTACCCTGTTGTTCCACTATCTTGTACCGCTAAGCAAAAACCCCGCCGGGCTGCTGCCGGCGGGGGAATAAAAGCGAACGGGTCATGATCATCACAACCGTTTATGCTCCCTACGCTGGCATTACCCAGATCAGGTAAAAAGGGTCACAGAAAACATCTGTATCTCAGCCCGTAGCTTCGGGCCCCCCGTTTGTCAAGAAAAGTATAGCGCTATCCCAGCCCTTTGTCAAGCCGCCGGCGATAAATAGACCGGAAGGCCTGCTTATAGCGGCCGGTTGCCTTTACTGAAATGCAGCCGGTAATTCTGGGGCGTCATGCCCGTGGCCTTGCGGAACACGGTTGAAAAATAGCCTTGGGAACTGAAAGCCAGGATGCTGCTGATATCCACGATGGAATAATCGCTGTAAAGCAGCAGGTTTTTGGCAGCCTTGACCCGCTCGTTGGTGATGCACTGGATCACAGAGACGCCCATCTCCTTTTTGAAAAGGCGGGACAGGTAATTGGGGCTTAAATGGGTGATCTCCGCCAGCTTGGCCAGGGTGATATTGCTATGGAGGTTTTTCCTGATATAGTCGCGGCAATTGGTGACGGGCTTGGTATAGTTGTTCTTGGTAAAGGATACCCTGGTGCAAAGATCCCTGGTCATTTCCTGATAAAACTGATAGGCCTCATCTATGGTTTTTATTTTGCTGACCGCCGCCCGGAAAGCGCCGAACATCAGGCTGGCGGTTTCCGCCGGCATCAAATTATGCTCCACCGCCTCTTTAATCAGATAAGCGTGATTGGTGGTGATGCTGTCCCGGTAAGCGGAAAAACAGATCTCCGCCGGTTTTTGCCGGTAGTAGGTGACCATCAGCGGCAGCAAAGCCTTGCCCCGGTCATAGTTGCCGCTTAAGACCGCCTCCCGGTATTCTTGCTCCAGCTTGGCCTGTTGATTAAGATCAACGCCGGTCTCGCGCACGGTAAACTCAAAATCCGCATAGTTTTGCGCCAAAGAGGCTTCATCGTCATATTGGATATAATTGGCTTGTTCCGCCAGGAAAGCGGGGGCATAAAGCAGGCCCCATTCCGCATAGAAAGCCAAGGCGGCCAAAGCCACAAAGCGCTTCAGGGGGATGACGGCGCTCTCCAGCAGGCTGGTCAAACCATTGGCGTCCGCCAGCCGGTAATGGCTGCAAATATCCGCCAGCTGATGCCGGCCCAGGGTGATCATGGTGGCGGGGCCGAGAACGCGCAGGCTGTTCCGGTCCTCCGTCAGGGGAAAGGCGGCAAAACAAAGCCCATGGGAATCGTGGAGGATAAAAGGCCTGGGCTGGTGTTGATCAAAGCTGAGATCGGCAAACAGGCGCTGCAGGAAAAGGGAGCTGAACAAGGGGTTGACCTTTGCGGAAAGCTCGCCGCCGCAGCTTACCCGGCCCGCCTGATCCAGAGTTTGCGTGGGTACGCCCGCTGCCTCGCCAATCAGATCCGCCAGCTTCTCTGGTAGTAAAAGCATCAGACTCATCCTTTGACAATGAACAGAATGCGGGATTAGCGCCATCGTCCAGATCAATACGCAAATGCAAAAGCCTGGGCAGCAGGGACTGTTGTTTGGCCGCCAGTGACTGCCGGGGGGCAACCCGGCAGTCACCGGCGGTTTATTTTTGGCAATCAGGCTCAGGGTTTGATCAGTATTTTGATCGCCGGGTCATTGCCGGAAGCTAAACGCTCAAAGCTTTTCTGCGTATCTTCCAGCGGCACGATATCCGTCACATACCGAACCGGGTCAAAATCTTTGGCGATCATGGCGATCACGTCCTGATAGTCCTGGAGGGAATAGGCGATGGAGCCCACCACATGCAGCTCTTTGGTAACAATAAGTATACTGAGGATGGGCACCAGGCCGCTGGGGGCGCCCACAAACACCACCTGACTGTCAGGCTTAGCCGCCAGCAGCGACGTCATATACCCCCCCAGCACAGCGGTGCATTCAAACACCACGTCAAAACCGCCGTTGGTAGCCGCCATCATCTTAGCCACTTGATCCGGGTCGGCAGCGTCAAAATAGGCGTCAAAGCCGCCGGCCTTTTGCGCGCTGGCCATCCTCTGCGGGTTGATCTCGGATAAAGCGATATAGGCCGCGCCGGCCCGGGCCGCCATAGCGCCGATCAGTTGGCCGATGATACCGCCCCCCACCACCAGGACTTTAGCGCCCAGCTTCATCCCGGCCTGGTTGACCGCGTGGTAAGCCACAGCGGTGGGTTCCACCATGGCCCCGGCCTGGTCTGAAACATGATCGGGCAGCTTATAAGCGTATTTTGCCAGGCCCACATAGGTTTCAGCCATCCCGCCGTCGATATTGATACCGGTGTAGTCGTCCACCCAGAAGCTGCGGCAGAGATGATGTTTGCCCTGAAGGCACATATCACAGGCGTAGCAGGGCACGCCGCAGAAAAAGACCACCCGGTCGCCGATTTGAAAATCAGAATCCCCCGGATCAGTTACCTTGGCGCTGAATTCATGGCCCATGGCCAAGTGGGGTTCGCCATGCTCCCACATATGGAGGTCGCTGCCGCAGATCGCGCAGTATTGGACTTCCGTCCCGATCTGGCCGGGGGCCAGAGCCGGCGGCGTAATTTCTTTGATTTCTATGCTTTTGGGGCCGACCAAATATGCAGATCTCATCATTCTTTCCCCTTTCGTTTTTGTCCTGTCCGCGCCGGGCGCGTGAAAACTGCATGGTTTTTACTAAAGAGGTAATATAGGGCGCAGTTGGAAGGGCATAGGTCTGCCAAAACGACTTATTTGAATCGGCTAAGGCATCATTCATCCGGATCTCTGAAAAAAAATAGGGAGGGTAGGCTGCCCGGATCCAGCGGACATTGTAACACGGGGAACACGTCAAGATGTAAAGGTATTGAAAAGGAGGATACATATGGCCAAAGACAGGGTTTCGCCAATCGGATGGCTCATGCTCATCCTTGGTTTTATCGTCACTGTCGTACAGCTGCTGGCCACCCTGGCGCCGGCAGGCCTCATGACCGCGATCATGGCCGATACGGGCTGGAGTGTGATGAAAGCCGGTAATATCATTACGATTGCCGGTTTGATCGGCGGTATTTTCATTTTTTCAGGCAGCCCCCTGCTGGATAAGTTCGGCGTTGTCAAAACCTCTTTTATTGGCCTGCTGCTGATGGGCGTGGCCAATCTGCTGGCCGTGGTCTTCGGGGATAATTACGGGCTGCAGATTGCGGCCAGGCTCCTCTTTGGCGCCGGCGGCGGCTTTATCGCCAATATCCCGGCGATGATCATCGCCATTTGGTTTCCTCCCACGCAGCAATCCGCTTTGCAGGGCGCGCGTACCGCCGTCATGTATCTGGGGATGGCCCTGGCGTTTTATATCATCCTCCCCATCTTCAGCGCCGTGAACCAAAGCTGGCAATGGACCCTGGGCGTCTTCGGCATCTTCTTTATCGTGCTGGCCTTCCTCTTCCTGATCTTCGGCAAGGAGAAAAGGCCCGAGGCGGCGGCGCATGCCCCCCAGGCCGCGGCGGCCGCGGCGCCACCGGTCAAACAGGAGAGCGGCCTGCGCCAGGCGGCCAGAAGAAAAGAGATGTGGATGATCACCATTGCCATGTTCTTTATCCTCTGGTCTTTCAACTGCTACAACACTTATTTCGCCACCTTCCTCCAAAGCGTGCGGGGCCTGGACGCCACCACGGCTTCCAGCTTTACCGGGCTGATGCCCATTGCCGGCATTATTTCCGGCGTGGTCTGCGGCGCCATCTCCTCCGCCACCGGCAGAAGAAACTTGGTGAGCTGGCCGCTGATCATCCTGATGATGGCCGGTTATGTGGGCGCCACCTTGCTGGATCCCAATGCTTCCCGGAGCCTGTTCATGGCTTGCTTATTGGTGGGCGGTTTCGGCGCTTCCGGTTTCACCATCTACTACTGCACGGTCCCCGCTGAATGGAAAAACACCAACTCCAGCCTGATCGCCGGCTCCCTGGCCATCATGATCGGCACGGGCAGCCTGGCCGCGGTGCTGATCCCCTTTGTTTTCGGCGGGCTGACCAATGCCATCGGCATGCAGAACACCATGCTCTGGATGCATCTGCCTTTGGCCGTCTCCATTGCCGTGCTGCTACCCCTTAAGGAAACAGGGCCGGGAAGGCGTAAAAAGGAGCCGGCAGAGGCGGAAACCGGGCAAAAGGCTGTCTAGCGACGAAAGGCGCTTAACTTTAGAAAAGGAGGAAACAGTATGTTAAAAGGAAGAAGCGGTTTTATTACCGGCGGGGCCAAGGGGATTGGCTTTGCCTGCGCCAAGACCATTTTGGAACGGGGCGGCCAGGTTGTGATTGTGGATTTGGCCCCGGAGGACGAATTGAACCAGGCTGTGGCCGCGCTCAATCACTATGGCCCGGCCTGGGGAACCAGGGCCGACGTCACCGACTATGCCGCCATGCAGCAGGCCATGGCCTTTGCTGTGGAAAAAATGGGCAAGGTGGATGCGGCTGTTAATTCCGCCGGCGGCGGCGGTGGCGGCAATATTTACGACGAAGACCCCGAGCCTTTTATCAAAGTCGTGGAACTCTGCCTTTTCGGCGTTTTCCATGCCATGAAGCTTGAGACCATGCAAATGATCAAACAGGGGGGCGGCGGCAGCATCGTCAATATTTCCTCCATCAATTCCACGGTGCCGTATTATATGTACGGCGCGTACTGCGCGGCCAAGGCCGGCATTGAAAGCCTGTCGTCCTGCGCCGCTATGGAAGTGGGCAAACATAAAATACGGATCAACAGTATCTGCCCCGGCTTTACCAATACCACGCTGATTGCCGGCTTCACCGCCAATCCTGCCGTCACCAAGGAGGTCATGGACCATACGCCGCTGCTGCGCTATCCCCCTGGATGTGGGGATCATCGGCTATGCCGACGCGGTGGCCGAGCAATTGCTGGCAGCGGTCAAGGCCAAGACCGGACCAATGCCGGAACGGCCCTGGGTGCAGCAGCTGGCCGCGGGCGGGGCGGCAGCCGCGGAGGCCATGGCCCCCCTCTTTAACTGCGAGGCCGTCCCGCTGCATCCGGCCCGGGTCGCCAAGTCGATCATCACTTTCCTCAACAGCGCGGCCGGTCAAGAGATGGCCTACTTTGCCGACGGCGGCGATTCCGTGACCTGGGGCCTGATCTCCGCCGCGGTGCTGGGCCTGTCCCATCCCTTTGTGGGCCGGGGCTTCCTCCATTCCTCCATCGGCTGCGTGGGCGCGTCCTGGGGGGTCATCAGCGGCTATTACCAGGCCTATAAGCGGCCGATCCTCCACAGCATCGGCGACGGCAGCTTCGGCCAGTATATCGGCGAGCTGTACACTTTTGCCAAGGAGAAAATCCCCTATGTCTGCATCATCTTCAACGACGGCAACTGGGGGATGATCAAAGCCTTCTCCATGTGCCAGGTGCCGGAAGAGGACCATGACCTGGGCGCCCTGATCTGCATGCCCGACTGCGCGGACGGCTATTTCCACTATGAGACTATTGCCCAGGGCTGGGGCGGCAAAGGCTATTGCGTCAAAGATCCCTCCCAGCTGGACGCCACCATTGCCGAGGCGGTGGAATCGGCCAAAGACGGGGTTCCCGCCATTGTCAATGTGCTGGTGGACTGTAAAAAGGAATATTTCAGCATGGCCACCGTGGGCCTGTATCAGGAATTAAGCTCCCCGAAAAATATTCGCTATAAATAAAACGCAATAAAGGCGGATCAGGCGTAAAAAACCGCTGCCGGCAGCGTTCTTGGAAGCGCTGCCGGCAGCGGCTAAGGAAAGGATTATCTATGCCAAATGAAGCCAACAAAATTCCCGCCGCCGGGCCAAAGCCCCATTATGCCTGGGCGATCTTGATTTCCTGCTGTCTGATGACCACGGCCTGCATCGGCGTATTCGGCAACAGTTCGGGGATCTTTTTGCAGCCGGTCACAGACGAGCTGGACATCGGCCGGGGCGTGTTCGGCCTGGCCATGGCTTTTCAAGCCATCATCATGGGCGTCTGCAGCCCTTATGCAGCCAGGCTGATCCAGACAAAAAACATCAACCTCCTGGCCGGGACAGCGTTTAGCGTATTTGCCGTCTGCTTTGGCCTGATGTCCCAATTCCATCACCTGTATCAATTTATGCTGGCAGGGGTTGGCATCGGCCTGTCCGGCAGCGTTGTTTTCTTTGTCCTGACCCCGATCCTGATCAATAATTGGTTCAAAAAGAAAACCGGCTTTGCTTTAGGGCTGGCCCTGGCCTTCTCCGGTATCGGCGGTATCATCATGAACCCTCTGGGGGCCAGGCTGATCGAAAACTACGGCTGGCGCGTCACTTATCTGATCTTCGCGGTGATCGTGGCGGTCCTGAGCCTGCCCGTAGCCTTCTTCGTGATCAAGCTCAAGCCTGCGGATAAGGGGTTAAGCGCCTATGGGGAAGATCCGGCAACAGCCGGTTTTGGTTCGTCCGATATGGGGCAATCAATACTGGCAGGCGTGCCGAAAAAGATCGCTTTAAAATCCCCGGCTTTTAAATTCGTCCTGGCGTCAGCCTTCTTCATGATCCTGTCCAGCGCCTACGCCTATCATATGCCGGCTTATGGGCCCAGCGTGGGGCTGACCACAGCTTTTGGCGCCACCATGGTGTCCTGCAGCATGGCCAGCAATATCTTTTGTAAGTTCGCCCTGGGCGGCCTCAGCGACAAACTGGGCGTCCGCCAGGTGGCCACGCTGGCCCAGGCCATTGTCTTAGGCGCGTTTCTCATCCTGATCCTGGCCGGGGGCAACCGTTCCGCCAATTTGCTGGGGGCGCTGGCCTATGGCTTTGCCCTGCCGATGACCACGATGTTTATGCCGCTGATCGTCCGGGAGATCTTCGGCAACCGGGATTATGGCGAGATCTACGGCTATGTGGTCCTGGTCGTCTCCCTGTTCGGCGCTTTCGGCGCGGCGGGCATCGGTTTCATTTTTGATATTACCGGCGCCTATACCCTGGCCTTTATCATCGGCCTGTTCATGATGGCCGCCGCGGGCCTGTTCATGCATTTGGCTTTCAGCAGCGGCAAGCGTCTGCAGGAGATCAAAAACAGCGCCAAGGACGCGGAAGACTTAATAGACGCGTATCCCCTGCCGCCGATAAAGGCCTGGATAATCCGGATATCCTTCTCCGCCAGGCCCAGGCTTTCGGCCATCAGCATCCGTTCGTTATAAGGCATCTGGCAGGGCAGATAGAGGTTCAGCTTCCCCCCGGGCAGGGCTTCAGCCAGACAGGCCACGGTTTCAATGGGGCATTGGCAGACCGCGGGCACGGTATAGGTCTCCTCCACCACATAGGCGGCTTCCCGCCAGGCCGCCGCCATATCGCCGTCGCCGAAATCCATCACCGTTACCAAATTGCCCCCCGGATGGATCAGGGGCGCGCCGGGCTTCAGGCTGTCCCGCATATCCAGAACAGCCGGGTATTCCTCATATTCCACTTCGATTAAATTGCAGGCCCGGCAGGCCGCTTCATAAGTGGCCGCCGCCACCGCCGCCACCTCGCCGCCGGCAAAGCGGACCCGGTTGTCCCGGGGCAGGATATACTGATCCTTGACAAAGGGGCCCCAGGGGATATCCGGGCAATCAGCCGCTGTCAGCACAGCCGCCACCCCCGGGACCTGCCGGGCTTTTTCCGTGTTGATGCGGAGGATGCGCCCATTGGCGATGGGGCTGCGGAGGAGCTTGCCCCAGAGCATCCCCGGCAAGGTCAGATCGCTGAAGTAGACAGCCTTTCCCAGGGCTTTGTCCAGAGCGTCAATATTGGGTATTCTTTGACCGACCGCTTTCATTTGTTTTCCTCCTTCTGCAGAGGCCAAATTGAAAAGATGCTTGCCAGCCGGGAACCGGATCAGGCGGGCAGGCCGGGATAAAACTCCCGCCGGATCACCTGGGCGATCCATTCCGCACAAATATGGTAGGCCTGCTCGCCATTGGCCGCGTCCGCCAGCCGGGGGTCGCCCACAATGCCGGGATGGGCCGGCGGCGCAAAACCGGTCAGATCCTTGGCCGGGTTATAAACGCCGCCGCCCAGCAGGGGCGGGCCGCTATAGGCCAGGGCCTCCCCGGCCGGGGCCAGGGGCACGGTATAAGCCTGGGCTTGCTCCAGCCGCACCAGCTCCGGGAAGCGGGCCAGCATCCGGCTGGTTTCACCCGCGCCGCCATGGCCGTCCGCTGTCCGGGCCCCGGCTGCGCTGAGTTGATCCTGTTCAAATAATTTTAAGTAAGGCAGCCAATTCAGGGCCAGGGTCCGCACCCCGTGTTCATGGGTCAGCTCCTGGGCGGCCATGAGCATGGCCGGCAGATTCTCGTCATGACCCATGATCAGGGCCGCCTGGTCAAAGCCATGGGCTTTCAGGCTCAGACAAACCTCCACCAGCAGCTGCTTCAGGGTATCCGGCTTCAGGGTGACGCTGCCGGGAAAGGCCATAGCCCCGGGATTGACGCCGAAGGGGATCGCGGGCCCTACCGCCGCCTTGATCCCCCATTGATCCAGTAAGGCCACCGCGTCCAAGGCCATTTCCTCCGCCTGCACCGTGTCGCTGCAGAGGGGCAAATGCGTACCGTGCTGTTCAAAGGAGCCTACCGGAATCAGCACCGTCCGGCCGGCTTGGGCGGCTGCCGCCGCCTCCGGCCAGGCCATATCGGCCAGGCGTTTGCGCGTCTCCATCTCAATCGCCTCCTTCATTTCCTTAAGGCTTTGCCGGTCAGCTGAAATAGGGCTGGTCCCAAATGGTCCAGGTCTTGCCCGCGCCAATGGCGACGGCCTTGTCATAGACGCGGCGGGCAATGATCACGTCGTGGAGGCCCATGCCCAGGGGGCTGTAAAAAATGATCTCCCGGTCGTTTTGGCGGCCGGGCGCTTTGCCGTTGATCACCTGGCCGATGGTGTTGGTATCTTTCCCCGGGTCGATGACGCCCCGCTGCACCAGGTCGCCCAGGGTAACGGGAATGCCGAACTGCTTATGGCCGTCCACCACGATGCGGCTGCACAGCTTGACCGCGGCTTCCGTATAGTCGTTATCCGACAGGTTGATCAGCAGAGCCCCTTCCTTGATCCATTCCGGCGGGATATAGCCGTCGCCAAAGACGGTGACGGTGGCCGGCGCCACAATATCGGCGCCCCGTACCGCCGCTTCCGCGCTGTCAACCGGATACACATTCATCATTAATTCAGCGGACAGCTCCCGGCAGACAACAGCCGCTTTCGCCTGGTTCACGTCATAGACCTTAATTTCCGCCAGATCAGGCATTTCCCGGGCCAGCGCCGTGATCTGGGCCCGGCCCACCGCGCCGCAGCCCAGGGCGGCCACAATTTTGGAATCCTTCCGGGCCAGATAACGGGCGCCCACAGCGGCGCTGCAGCCGGTGCGGATCACCGTCAGCATGGTCGCGTCCACCAGCGCCTTGGGCTGGCCGGTGCGCATATCGATCAATTCCGTCAGGCCGATTAAGCAGGGTAAATCCTTTTGGCTAGGATTATTGGGGAAGCGGCCAATGGTCTTGATACCGGCGATATCCACATCCCCGGTGAGCGCGCAGGGGTGAAAAGCCACAAAAGCCGTACCCACCTCCTGGTTTCTGAACCAGAGCTGGGGGCAGATCGGATCCTGGGCCTCGCCATTGTCCAGCATGCTGTAAGCCTTGATCTCATCCTCCACCGCCTGGGCATAATCCAGCCCGCCGCATTGAATCACATCCGCCTGATCTAATAAGAGGACTTCTAATTTCTGTGCCATCGTCTCTGCCTCCATATTTATATGTTGTGTTCGGTTATCTTGCCCGCCGCCGCTCTTTGGCGAAAAGGGGCGGGCGGCTCAGGCCTGGATATACCGGGGGAAATAATCGTCGCCCAGCTGCTGGGCCAGGGCTGCCCGGCCGCTCTGGATGATCTTGGTCAGCTCCGCCACCCGGCGGCCCAGGGAAAAGGCGCTGTCCAGCGCGACTTGATCGCCGCGGATCTGTTCCGGGGAAGTGGTATAAGTAGCCACGCCCATATAAGATTCCGGCATATCGCCGGATACCGGCACACAGTTCAGCAGCATCAGGTGGGAGACCACTTGCTGGATCACCAGCTCCTGGCCGCCGTAACGGACGCCGCCTTGGGCGATGGCGCCGCCTACTTTCAGGAAACGGGGGTACTTGCCCTGCATAGAGGCAAAATTAATGTTGCCCAAGCGGTCCAGGGCAGCTTTCAGGCTGGCGGGCAGGCCCATGTGATAAACCGGCGCGCCGATGATATAGCCGTCGGCCTGCTGCCACAGGGGCAGCAGCTCTTCCAGGCCGTCTTTCTGGCTGCAGGATCCGTGGCTGGCGCAGTATTTGCGGCAGGTGGCCTGGCAGTCGCTGAAGGTCTTGCCGGCCAGGTTGTAAGTGAGGATCCGGCAATCCCCCACCGACGCTACGCCCTGAGCCGCGGCGTCCAGCAAAACCTGGGTATGGCTATTGCTGCGCTTGGGGCTGCTGTTGAGCAACAGTATTACGCTATCCGGCTTCATACTCGCGACATCATCTCCTTTAGGGTTGTCAGGTTACCATACGGGGCATGGTTTTAGCTTATCGTAAGCGGGGGCGATTGTCATCGTCCAAAGGGAACAAAAAAAACCGGAAAATCGCTGAATTGATAGGCGAATATGGCTTAAAGGGATAAATCCCCCTAAAAACAAGAGGACTTATCCCCTTGAGCAGAGAATGTTGGCAAAAAGGGTTTAGCAAAATCCAGGGCAGGAGCGTGGGCGGCGATGGTCACTGTCAAGGAAATCATGAATCCCGGTATTATCAGCGGTTCCCGTCTGGTGGCGGGCGCTGCCGGCCAAAACAACCCGGTGCTCTATGTGGATATTCTGGAATCCGCGGAGGGCTATCATTGGCTCCACCCCAATTCCTTCCTTATCACCAACTTAGCCCCCATCTGCAATGACGAAGCTGAGCAGCGCCTGCTTATCGGCCGCCTGCACCAGAAAAAGGTATCCGCTGTGGCGATCAAGCCCAAGCGCTTTGTGGACGAGATCCCCGCTTTCATGATCAAAGAGTCGGAGCGCTTGGGCATCCCCCTGATCGAGCTGGCCTATGACGTGGTGTATAGCGAGCTGATCAGCCGCATCCACCATCTGATCATCGAAGACCATACCGAGCAGCTGGAGCAGTCCCTCCGCGTCAATAAAATGTTCTCCAATCTGGCCATCAACGGCGGCAATACCTATGAGGTGGCCCAGATGCTGTCCGATAATTTGCAGCAGCCGGTGCTGATCTGCGACGCCAATTTCAAGAACGTCAATCTGGCCTGTGACGACGGGGATATGAAGCGCTTCGGCCCCTATCTGAACCATATCAACCGGTCCTTGCAGAATTATTTATGCAGCGCCGGCCCGGATGCGGCCAATACCACCCTGCGCTGGTACGACCCGGAGCTGAGATGCGGCTTTGCCGCGACGCCCATTATCTACGCCGAGGACTGCAACGGCTATATTACCACCATTGAAACGCAAAAGCATGGCCTGCTGACGGATATGGCGCTGGAAAACGCCGCCACCTTCGCCGCCCTGACCATCGCCACCAACAATTCCACCAAGGAAAAAGAAAGGATGATCCAGAGGGGCATCTTTTCCGACTTGCTGTTCCGTAAATCCTATACGCAGGAGAATGTCTCCAATTGGCTGAACTATTTCAAATGGCAGATCGACCACCCCTACGCGGTGGTGCTTATCCAGGCGGAGCTGGAAGGGCCGGGAGAGTTGCCCGGCGGCAATGAACAGCTGCTGCAAAATTCCCTGGTCAGCCTGGGCCAGCGGGTCAAGGAGCAGTTTCCTCAGGTCTTTTACCTCCTGCAGCAGGATTCGCTGATCCTAATCCACGATTTAACGCCGGTCCATAACCAGTGCCAGCGTTACCCGGACAGCTTTCAGGCCGGCTATCGCCAGCTGCTGGACAATTACCGGCAGATCTTCCCTTTCCTCCGGCTGACAGCCTGCTGCGGCAAAGCGGTGGCTGGGCTGGAGCAGATTTCCGACAGCTACCAGCAGGCGCAAATCGGCCTGGAGATCGCCAAGAAGATCAGCAGCCACCAGGGAAACGGCTGTTTTTGCTATGACAATCTGGATATTTATCATATTTTTACCGAATACGGGGATAAGGAGGAACTCCGCGGCCTGGTGAAGAAATACCTGGGTCCGCTGCTGGACATGGGCCAGAACCGGTTCGACGCCTTAACGACGCTGGAAGCCTATATCCACTGCAGCTGTTCCATCACGGACAGCGCCCAGAAGCTGTTCCTCCATCCCAACACCATGAAATATCGCATCGCTAAGATCCGGGAAACTCTGAACAACCCCCTGGACGATCCCCAATATATTTACAGCCTGTTTATTGTGCTGCTGATCAACCGTTTGCTTTAAGGGGCTATCACCAGCCTTTGGCGAACAAAAAAGCAACGGCATCCGGCTATGGCCGGATACCGTTGCTTTTGTCATCAGCCGGCGGTGCTGTTACTCAGCGGCCTTGCTGACGGAGATGGATAGGGAATTGGACCCGTACTGCAGGAACACGCTCACGCCGTCGGCATTGGCGGCCCCGTAAGAGCTGTAGTCTTCCGTGTTCATTTCATAAGCGTCTGTGGCAAAGTCCTTTTTAATGGCTGTCAGATAGCTGTCATAATCCGCCTTTTCCACAGAGTCGATGGCCACCACCAGGCCGTCGCCGCCCTCCATAACGGTGGTAATCTGGCCTTTGGTAAATTCAGGGATACTTTTCGCCAGGTCGGAATCGGGCCATTCCGTACCGCCCAGGGTCAGTTCTCCGCCTGCTTCGTCTTTGATGGTGACCTTGTCGCCGTCAATGTCCACACTGCCGCCGCCCATGCCCTCAATAAATTGCTCGGCGGCTTTTTCAGCAGCCTTTTCCTGAATTTTATCCTTCACCCCGCAGCCAACCAATGCTGTGAGCAGCAGCAGCGCCAAGAGGCAACAAAGTGTCTTTTTCATGAAATTTCCCCCTTTACTGATTAAGCGCTTATTTGAGGATGCGGAAATCGCCGATGAGCGGCAGCGGCTTCATTTCGCCCTTGCAGGCGTTGATGATGCCAATGACGGCGAACACCAGAAACACCCAAGCCACAAAGCCGAGGACGCTGGTAACCACCAGGGCCAGGCTCCAGGAAATGAAGAACAGCAGCGTACTGAGGATGCTGTAGACAATGCCGTAGGCAATGGCGGCCAGCAGCAGGATCAGCCCCTGATTGGCATGGTAGCGGGCAAAAGGGGAGCCTTTGGCCGCAAAAATGGGGATCAGGACAATGATATAGGCTAAAATCGCCATGACCTTATTGTCGGCGGCGTCTTTTTGCTCCCCGGCCAAGCCCGCCGCAGCCGGGGGCTGCTCAGCGGTTTCCAGAGGTGTGCCGCAAGCGGGGCAGAATTTGATCTCGTCTTCAATCTTAGCGCCGCAGTTTTTGCAAAATGCCATATGAAACCCTTCCTTTCTCTATTCCGCTAATATGTTCAAAGCTTTTGGCCGCAGTTGCCGCAGAACTTGGTTCCCGGCGGGTTTTCTGAGCCGCAGCCGGGACAAGCGCCGCTGGGCTTTGCCGTCAGGGATGCGCCGCACTGGTTGCAGAAACGCACGCCCTGGGCGTTTTTGGCCCCGCAAGCCGGGCAGGTGTTCATTTCCAGTGACGCGCCGCAGTTGTTGCAGAATTTTCCGCTGCCCGCAGGCTTGCCGCAGGCTGGGCAGACAATGGTTTTGCTTTCCAGCTTGCCGGTCCAAACCGTTACGGTCTGGGCCGCTTCTTCGATATTACGGCGCATGGCTTCGGCCCGGGCCTTTGCCACCGCCACGTCCTGCCGGGGGGCGCACTCGGTACAAAGCATCTCATCCTCATTGTAGCAGGCGTCGCAAACCCATTGATTGCAGCCGTGGCAGCGGTGAAAATGGGATTTCACCTCGTTTTGCGCCCGCTCAAAAGCCCTTTCATGTTCCTTCTGCCATTCCGGGCTCATGCCCTCAAACCGTTCGGAGAAGATATCGCTCCCCCGCTCCAGCGAATAGCCCAGGCTGCCCAATCTGCCGCCCAGCAGGCCGCCGATAACGCCGGCGCCCCGGGCCAGGCCCCGCAGGCCCTGACCTTTTTTATAGGTTTCCGATTCCACAAAGCTGCTTTTGTAGCCGTCATGACAGACGTCGCAATAGAAGGTAAACTGGAAACCGGCCTCGGTGGAGTTATCCTCATAATTTCTGGTAAAGGCTTGCAACATGATCTTTTCACCTCTTTTCCGGTTCTAGCTTCTTGCTTTCAGTTTCTTGCCGCAGGCCGTGCACTTGGTGTTTTCGAAAAACTGGGGCGCGTTGCAGCGGGGGTTTTGACAGCGGATCAGCAAGCTGGCGCCGCAGGCTTCACAGCGTTCCTGGACAAAGGTCTGTTGCCCGCAAGTCGGGCAGCGGCTGTAAAGACTCCTGCCGCAGCCGGCGCAGACCGCCTCCCGCTTTTGCACCGGCCGCAGACAGGCAGGGCATTGATAGCCGAAGGGGCTCAGGCTTTGGCAGGCCGGGCAGAATCTGGCGTCACGGTCGATCAGCGCGCCGCAGTGGCTGCAGGGCTGGCGATAGGAAGCCATATCATCCCTCCTGTTTGGCCCCGCATCCGCCGCAGAACCGGGTGCCCGGCGCCAGGGAGGCCCCGCATTGGCGGCAATTGGCGCCGCCCAGCTTAGCGCCGCATTCCTGGCAGAACTTTGTGCCTTCGGCATTGTAGTTGCCGCATTGGGGGCAGGTACGGGCCGCGTCCTGGGCTTGCTCGGCAGCTTTCCTGGCCTGCTTCTCCTCCTGGGCGGAAGCCAGCTTTTGCTGGGCCGCCAGGATAGTCTCCCGAATCAGCCGCAGCTTGTTTTCCTGCTCGGGGAAGCGGCCCGCCGCCTGGGCCAGGGCCTGGCGGCCGATTTGGGCATAGAGTTCCGTTTCCTGCTGCTGCAGCTCGCTCAGCTCGGATTGGGCTGTCATCAGCTTCACATCCGGATCGTCCTGAGGCATAAAACCGGAAAGCCCTTTCATCAGGCCGCCCAGCCCGCCCAACAGATCACTCATCCTATCTCATCCTTTCCATCCGCTTTTTCATACTGGGAAGCCCCGCACACGGTGCAGAACTGGTCGGCGTTTCCCAGCGCCGTCCCGCACTGCCCGCAGATCCGGGGAGCGCAGTCCGTGCACATCATCCAGTTTTCATTATAATGCGCGTCGCAAACCCAGCGCCCGCAGCGCTGGCAGCGGTTAAAATGGAAACGGGCGTCCCGCTCAGCCAGGGCCAATGTCTGCCGGAGCGATTCCGCCAAGAGCGCCGGCGTGGTGTAGCTATGTTCACAGCGCTCACAGGTAAAGGTGAACCGGTAACCCTCCGCCAGATGATCGATGCGGCACTTTGGCGTGAACTTGGCGGGCGCGCTATCCATTGCCGCTCCCCTCGCTTTCCCCTAGCCGCGCCAACAGGGGCTCCCGGCTAGTCTTAAGGCGCTTTTCCAGCGCCCCCCGGTGGATCCCTGACCGCCGCAACCGCTGTATGGGCCTGTCGCCCATAGCCTTTCCTCCTTCCCGTAATAATTGACTTCCACAAGTTTTAATGATATGTTTTTAGAGGAAAATTTTTTCTTTTTTCAGTGTTCCGCAGCGTGCTTTTTGCTGTTATAATAACGGAATATCAGCGGCTTGTAATCATCCCCAGGATGATTTTCCGGCAAAAACCGGTTGATTTTTTGGGTGATTTTGGCAAACGCTGTAGTTAGGATGAGGAGGCTGGCTATGAAAGTAAAATTTACGGCAACCGCAGGGTTGCTCTGGATAAT
Organism: Bacillota bacterium; assembly: GCA_036733985.1. Taxonomy (GTDB): domain Bacteria; phylum Bacillota; class Dehalobacteriia; order UBA4068; family UBA4068; genus DAIMZM01. The sequence goes on along the minus strand of DAIMZM010000015.1, from coordinate 5,157 downwards.
CCTGCTGCTTTCCGCCTGCGCCCCGGGGTACCGCTTAAACCCGGACGCGCCGGTGGAGCTGACCCTCTGGCATAACTTCGGCGGGCCCATGCAGGCCACCATGGATGAACAGGTACGGGAATTCAATGCCACCGTCGGCAAAGAGCAGGGCATCATCCTTAATGTGACCTCCATCTCCGGCTCAGCCTCCCTTCAGGAGAAGCTGGCGATGATCGCCGCCGGCGACCCTGGGGCCCCGGCGATGCCGGATATCACCACCTGCTATCCGGCCACCGCCCTCTTGCTTCAGGAAAAGGGCCTGCTGGCGGCATTGGACGATTATTTCACCCAGGAGGAGCTGGCCGGCTACCTGCCCCGCTTCCTGGAGGAGGGACGGCTGCCCGACGGCAAGCTGTACGTCTTCCCCTTTGCTAAATCCACTGAGGTGCTGTTCCTCAACCAGACGCTGTTCTACCGCTTTGCCCAGGAAACCGGGGTGACCATGGAACAGCTGGCCACTTTTGAGGGTATTGCCGACGCGGCCCTGGCCTATTATGCCTGGACCGATAACCAGACGCCGGATCTGCCGAACGACGGCAAAAGCTTCTTCGCCGCGGACGCGCTCTTCAACCTGGTTCAGGTGGGCCTGGTACAGCTGGGCGTTTCCCCCTTTGAACAGGAAAAACTCCGGCTGGAAGCGCCGGAGTTCGAGCGGATCATCCAGGTGCTGCTGGAACCGGCGGTCAAGGGCGGCTATGCCCTCTACGACGGCTATTCCTCCGACCTCTCCAAAACAGGGGATATCCTCTGCTCCACCGGCTCCACCGCAGGCATCCTCTTTTACGGCAACGAGATCACCTATGCCGACAATACCAAGCAGGAAGTAGCTTTCAGCGTATTGCCCTATCCCATTTTCGCCGGGGGTGAAAAGGTGGCCATCCAGCGGGGCAACGGTTTGGTGGTGGCTAAGAGCACCCCGCAAAAGGAAGCGGCCGCCGCTGTCTTTCTTAAATGGTTCACCGCGCCGGAGCAGAATATGCGCTTTGTGGCCTCCACCGGCTACCTGCCCGTGACGGAGGCCGCTTTTACCGACTATATTGAGGCGGAGATCGCCGGCAATGAGAATGCCAATATCAAAAAACTGCTCCAAGCCGCCATGACGGTTCATGAGCAGTACGATTTTTATATCCCCCCGGTTTTTGACGGCTTCAGCCAGATTGGCAAAAAGCTGGAACAGGATTTCCGCGCTCTGGCCGCTGAGGCCCGGGAGGACTACCTGCGCCGCTTGGAGCAGGGGGACGCCGACGCCGCCTATACCCAGGCGACAGAGGGCGTACTGGAGAAACTCCGGGGCCATGACTAGGGGCGGCGGCAGGGGAAAAAGCAGCCTGCGGCAAACCCTGGGCCCCTATCAGGAAGCCATGCGGCAGGCTGGGCAAAAGGGGCTGCCGATGCGCCTGCGCCTGTTCGGGTTTTTGTTCCTCTTTCTCAACGCCATCATGCTGGGGGTGCTGGTAGTGCTCTTTGCGGCAGGGGTGTTTCAGGGCGGCTTAGCCGAGCATCAGGCGCTGCTGGAAAAAGAGCTGGCTCATTTCAGCCAAAGCGTTTACCAGGACTGCGGCGCGCTTTCCGTGCAGACCGTTGCCTTGGCAGAGGCCCTGGCCAAGGGGCTGGAGCATAACCTGACGGCCCGGGGCGGCTCAGCCGGACAGCTGCGGGGCCGGCCGGAGCTGCTGGAACAGCTTCTGGAAGAGGAATTGAACCTGCTTAAAGGGGCGCTGGAGAAATCCGCCGCCAGCGGCGTGTTCCTGCTGCTGGACGCCACGGTGAACCCGGCCCTGCCTGACGCGGATACCTCCCGCGCCTGCCTTTATCTGAAGAACATGGAGCCGAATATCGTCAATGGCGCCGAGGCCAATCTGCGCTTTGTCCTGGGGCCCATGACCATTGCCCGGGCCAATGAAATCGCCATCTTGCCCCAGTGGCAGATGGAGCTGGACACCGGCGGGCTGCCCTTTTTCCGTGAGGTCATGGATACTGCCGCTGATTCAGCCCTGCCCCTTTCCCGTCTGTACCGCTGGAGCCAGGCCCTGACCCTGCCCGGCGGCAGCGAACGGCTGCTCCTCTGCGCCGCGCCGCTGCTGTCCGCCCAGGGCGAAGTTATGGGCCTATGCGGCTTTGAAATGAGCGAAATGCTCTTTAAGCTGGCCCAAGCACCGACAAATGGGGACTATACGTACTTATGCGGCTGCCTGGCCCCCTTCGACGGGGATTGGCTGCGGCTGACCGGCGGGCTCTATGCGGGCACGCCGCCGGATCTGACCGGGAAGCTCCAGGATTTGACCATTGCCCAAGGGGACGGCGCCTTCCACAGCTATTCGCCGGGGAATCAAAGCGCCTTCGCCGGCCTGCATCAGGAGATTTCCCTCTATCCCGCTGATTCCGCCTTTGCCGGGGAACGCTGGGCAACGGCGCTGATGCTGCCGGAGCCGGTTTTAAACGTCCTGGTATCCGGCCAAAACCATAGGCTCACCGCCAGCCTCCTGATCCTGATGTTGGTGGATATCGCCCTGGCGGCCTTTTTGAGCCGGCGTTATATCCGCCCGGTGGCGGCAGCCTTAGAGCAGCTTAAGCACCCGGCGGCGGCGGGCAGGACCAAAATCCCGGAGATCGACGACCTGATTGAATTCCTGGCCGCGGAGGACGCCGCCGCCGAGGCCGGGGCTATTTCCCAGCCAGGGACGACGGAAGAACATTCCGCCCTCTACCGGGATTTCGTTCATAATATCGGGCTGCTGTCCAAAGCGGAACGGAAAGTGTTCAACCTCTATCTCCAAGGCCATACGGCCCAGGAGATCGCCGGCATCCTCACCATCTCCATCAACACCGTCAAGACCCATAACCGGCGCATCTACACCAAACTAAACGTGACCACCTATAAGGAATTGATGATCTTTATCGCCATGATGAAAGAGGCCCAGGGCCATGATGATGGGCCAGGATAAAGACCCTGCCGGCTGCCGGAAGCAAGGTCATAAGGCAAAGCCCCGCTATAAATATAGCGGGGCTTTGCTCTTATCCGCCGATCCGGACGCCGCTCTTGTGGCAGGCCGGGCTTTAGCCGTTAATCAGCAGCCAGGGCCTCCCGTAACGCATCCAGACAGAGCTGATCCTGAGCTGAAGTGCCGCCGCTGATGCCCACGGCCCCCAGCAGCGTTTCCCCCCGGTACAGCGGCGCGCCGCCGATAAAGGTGGTTACCCGTTGGCCGTTGCTGAAATGCATGCCGAAATAAGCGCCGCCGGGCTGGGCATCCGCATAGAAATCGCCGCTATCACAACGCCAGGCAGCGGCGGTATAGGCTTTGTTGATCGCCAGGTCAATATCTCCCCAGCAAGCGCCGTCCATGCGCAGCAATGCCCGCAGATGCCCCCCTGGATCCACAAAGGCAGCCGTGCTCAGCGCCCCTAATTCCCCGGCCCGGCCCAACGCCGCCTTGAGTAAGCTGACGGCTTGTTCCAGAGTCAGCATGTCTTTAGTAAGCATTTTTCTCATCCTCCCCTCGCCGCCGGTAATAGTTCCGGCCCATCAGCGCCCAGCTAAAATCAGGGGGATCCCTTTGATTAGCCGCGCGCTATTATGCCCAGCCAGCCGGGGGCCGCCCGGCTGGAGCGAACAGCGGCGGCATAGCAGCAGCGGCGCTTCATCAAGCTGCAGGCGGTGGCGAACCGCCAGTTCTTCCCCGTCAACGCCGACGCCTAAATCAAAGCAGCACCCCAGGGCCGCCAGATCCGCCAGCTGCCGGGCGGACAGCCCCAGGCCGCCCGCCTCCCGGCTGTCATGAATATAGAGGGGGATGCCTTCCTCTTCCACGCCCAGCAGGAAGGCTTCAAACCAGATCTCTTGCAGGCCGGGGGCTGTGAATAAGAGCAAGCCGTCCTTTTTTTCCATCATCAGCCCCGGCCCTCCGCGGATTGCTGCAAATAATGCTGAATCAGTCCTACCGCCACCGCATTCCTGGGACCCAGACAGCCCCGGATATTGCCGATACCGGCGACGACGCCGTAGTTATTGAGCAGATGCTGGGAAATGATCTGGGGAATCTCAAAATCCAGCGCCGAGCCGCCCACCATCACCACATGGTCAAAAACCCGGATATTGCCGGCGGGCGCTACTTTTGTCAGCGCCCGCAAGGCATTGGTCAGCAGCACCTTGCGCTTGCAGGCCCGCCGGACCTGGATCAGCTGGGCCAGGGGGATATCCTTTTTCAATGGATAGAGGATCCCGTCTTCCAGGAGCAGCGCTGTTTTGCCAAACACCGCCAAAGGAAACGGATCCGCGGTAAAAACCAGCTGCCCATCCTCCAACGTATAATAGAAGAGGCTGTTCACCCGCACCGCGGGATAGCGTTTGATCATTTCCGCCTCTTCACGGTCGCGCAGATCCAGTTCGGCGTCAATGAGCCTGGTAACCATTTCTCCAGCCCCGGCCAAGTGGATAAAGCGCGGCTTGCCTGCATCATCGCAAGAGACCGCGTCCACGGAACCGGAACCCATATCCAGCACCACCAGGGGCCGGGCGCAGCCGGGCGTGGTCAAAGCCCCGTTCAGCGCCATTTGCACCTCAACGCCGCCGATGCTGACCGGATTGCGCAGCGCTGTTTGCAGATTATCCACCAGTTCCGCCATAAGCTGGCGGTCGCTATAAACCATCGCCGCAATGCCCACAGCCCGGTTTGGGCAGGTTTCGCCGGCGATGGCGCCCTTGATTTGCTGGAAAGCGATCGTATCCACGGCCAGCATATCCCGGACTTTGATCTGCTGATCAGGCTGGCCGCTGCTGTCGCTGAGGGACTGCTTGATCCGGCCCAGCATACCGCCGATGGCGGTACAGGCTTCGCCCTGGATATCCGCCACTTGCCGCAGCCCGTCGACGACGGCCATGATCTGCTTGGCGCCCTGGGCGATATCCACTTCTTTTTGGCCGGAAGCGGTGGCGATATAGAGCTTGCCCACGGGAATACTGTAGTGCTGAATCCGGCCGGCAGGCGTTTTGATCACCACTGCCGAACGGTTGCCGATCAGGGCTACGGCAATATTGGCAATGTTTTTCGTCTCCACAGGGTCTAAACCGAAAATGGCGGCGATCCCGTAAGGGTCGCAAAGTTTGGCGATGGTGCG
>DAIMZM010000014.1:0-33700 GCA_036733985.1 Bacillota bacterium | reverse complement strand
CCAGCCGATGGCCGGGTTGTAGAGGGTGGCCGCGCCGGCAATGGAAATGGTCAGGGCATTGCGGTTGCGGGCCTTGAAATAGCCGCCGTGCCAGCCCCCGGCCGGGATGGGAATATGGATGGCAATGAGCAATTCGTCAGGCTCCAGGCAATTGCGGCCCGGCCCCAGGGCCACTTGATCCAGGGGGATGCGGCGAACCGCTTGGGCGGAGCGCAGCTCCGCTTCCGCGCCGGCAGCCAGCAAAATCGGCACGCTGTCCGCCGCCGGCGAGGCGTTGAGGATATTGCCGCCCAGGCTGGCCCGGTTACGGATCTGGGTGCTGCCCACCAAGCCGCAGGCTGTGGCCAAAGGCGGGATCAGCTCCCGTATCAGCGGGCTCTCCTTGATTTGCTCATGCAGGGTCAGCGCGCCGATGACCAGGCTGTCCGCTTCCCGGGTCACGCCGCTGAGCTCCTCCCGCAGCGGGGACAGCATCAGCAGCGACTGGCCGGTTAAGCGGCCGTCGCGGATGGCGGGGAGCAGATCCGTACCGCCGGCGCAGATACGCAGGTTCCGGTCGTTGCTGAGCCTGGTCAGCGCCTGCTCCAGCCCTTCCGGATAAACAAGCTGTTTAATGGCCAGCATGGTTCCGCATCCTTTCTGCCGCCAGCTTCACGGCCTCGAGAATTTTCACATAACCGGTGCAGCGGCATAAATTTCCAGCCAACGCCTCCTTGATGGCTTCATCGTCCGGATTGGGATTTTGCAGCAGCAGCCCCTTGGCGGAGAGCACCATACCTGGGGTGCAATAACCGCATTGGATGGCGCCGCAGTCGATAAAGGCCTGCTGCACCGGATCCAGCTGCTGGCCTACGAATAAGCCCTCAATGGTGGTGACAGCATGGCCGTCCGCTTCCGCCGCCAGCAGCAGGCAGGAATGGACGGCCCGGTTATCCAGAAGCACGGTACAGACGCCGCATTCCCCCTGGCCGCAGGATTCCTTGGTGCCGCAGAGGCCAAAAACATCCCTGAGCAGGTCGATCAGGCGCTGGCCCGGTGCCGCCGTTACCGTGGTTTTGTCGCCGTTGAGGGTAAAGGTAATTTCCATGGGATTGCCTCCGTTTGCTATAAAAGAAAAGGCTACGATTCAGCTTGACCGCCTGGCGGCTGTTCAGGACGGAGCGGGGCTTACTGGATGATAATCGGCCCCGGCTCGCCGCCTGCCAGGCGTTTGCAAAGGTCTACCGCCTGGTTGGCGGTGCGGGCATAGCCGTCGGCCTTGATTTTCTCCGTCCAATCAGGGGTGATGGGCCCGCCGCCCACGATCACCTTGTATTGATCCCGGAGGCCTTCCCGTTCCAGCTTCTTGATCAGTTCATCCTGATAATAGGCGGAGGTGGTCAGCAAAGAGGAAACGCCGATGATGGCTGCCTGATGCTCCTTGGCCGCCTCGATGAAGGCCGCCACCGAGGTATCCGTGCCCAGGTTCACCACGTCGAAGCCGCCCACGGCCAGCTGGGTGGCGACCAGGTTCAGGCCGATGTCATGCAGATCCCCCTGGGCGCAGCCCAGCACCACGGTGGCGTTTTGCCCATTCTCCGTTTGCTTGAGATGGGGTTTGACGATTTCCAGCAGGCTATGCATGGCGTCGCCGCCCAGCATCAGTTCGGGCAGGAAGGCTTCCATCTCGTCAAAAGCTTTGCCCAGGCGTTCCAAACCGGCCACGCCCCCCAGGTTGATCACATCTTCCGGGCTCAACCCGGCTGCCAGCGCCTGCCCGGCCAAAGCGGCGGTTAGTGTATCGTCGCCGTCATAAACTGCGTCGGCGATCTGTGTCAGTATCTCTTGCATAATGGTCTTCCTTTCCTGAATAGTGTTTCCGGACAGTGACATCAGAGATTAAGGCCGCGCTGCCGCAGGTCTTCCCGCACCCGCTTGTCGATTTCCCGCCATTCGGCGCTGGGCCGGCGGCTGGCCCGGTCATAGCATTCGTAATAGCTCTTGCCCTTGGGCTGGTGGTCCACAGTGGCCTCATACTTGGAGAGGCAATAGTCTACCAGCTCCTGGGCCTGGTCAAGCTTGAGGCCGGCGGCAGCCTTGAAAGCGTCGGCGCAGAAATAGGCTTCCAGGGGGGTGATGTAGTTTTTGATCGAGCCGCCGGCGCTGCGGGGGCCGGTGGTCAGTTCCATGCCGGAAACGCAGGTGGTAATGAGCCCGGCCGCATTGGTATAGAGGATGTCTTCCGTGCAGGGGCCGGCGCTTTGGTTGATGATTTTATCCAGCAGCGTATGGGTATTGCGGCTGGTGGCCTGGACCGACATGCTCATGGCCCATAAGCCCGTGCGGCAGCAGGCGCTGTTCAGGCGCACGTCGTACATGGAGCAATTGGAAATATCCGTGCCGAAGAGGGCGAACTGCAGGATATCCGAAGCGATGTTGGCAATGGCCGCGCCTTCCGGCGGGCCGCTGTAGCCGCCGATCATCGAGGGGCAGCCGGTCCGGAGAAAGCTGCCGAAAGCCGCCGCGGTCAGCACTTTATTGAAATTGCAGTAGTTGGTTTTGACCTCCGAGGGCTGCAGACAAATGGCGATCTGGGGGGTCAGGGGATTATGATTGGCGGAGAAGCCGCACATAAAGCCGAATTCCGTCACCGAGCTGCTCATGCCCATTTGCTGCAGGCCGGGCCGTCCGGCTTTCCACAGCGCTTCGCTGCGCAGCTTGGCCTCGCGGATACCGGCGGCGGTTTCAAAGGGGGTGCTGGAGAAGGCGGGGATGCCAAAGACCGTGTCGATGGACGGGCCCTGCAGGATATCCACGCCCTTGTAGCGCACCAGCTCGCTGACGAATTCCGTATACAGATCCTCGTCGATCTGAATGGAAAGGGAGGTGCAGAACAGAGGCTGCACCGGATCCTCCGGCTGCCGGGCTTTGAGGGTGACCCGGTCCGGGCCGCTGCCCAGCGCCAGTTCGGACGGGGCCTGGCGGAGGGCGTCCAGCAGTTCCTCCCGGCTGAAACGGACAACGGTTTCCGTATCCGTGCATTGTACGCCCAGCACTTCCGCCAGCTCCAGGCCGGCGGCAAAGAATTGGTCGGCCAGGGCCAGATCCTGGTTGACCGGGGTTTTAGGATTATAGGTCTTTTGCAGATCATACTTTTTCAGGACGCTGCGCACGGTCTGGGGAACCACGCGGTTATCCCAATCCCGGGTGGAGCAGGTTTCGCCCTCCTTGATGCGGGCCAGCATTTCTGTGACGCTTTGTACTGATGCCATAGCGACGCCTCCGTTATCTGATTATTGCGGGCTTACTGAGCGGAACCGGCGGCTCCGGGTTGCGTTGATCCACGAATCCTCAGGATCAGTTTAAGTATGGGGCCTGGGGTTCCGCCCGTCAATTCTCAAGATTGCGAAAGCAGGCGGGGACATTTGTGAAAGTTTCACAAATGTCCCTCTTTCCGCCACTACCGGCTCTTCTTGGAGTTTCCAGGAAAAAAACAAAGGGAAGCGGCCGCAAGCAGCGAATAATTATCAATCATGCTAACCGGGGGGTCGCTATGCGGGTTACGGTTCAGGAATTGCTCAGCGCGGAGCTGTTTGCAAATTCCAAGATTATTGCCGGGGAAAAGGGCTTGAACCGGGTGGTCACTTCCCTGAACATCATGGACAGCCATCGGGGCTGCGCTTTTGCCGAGCCGGGCATGTTCGCCATTTCCAGCGGCTATTTCCTTTCGCAAATGCCGGCGGAGCAGGCTGAGATCATTTCCCAATTATGCCGGCAGGGCGTGGCCGGCATCACTTTAAAATCAGCCTATTTTGATTACCAGGTGCCGGAGAAGATCGTGGAGATCGCCAATGAGCTGGATTTCCCCGTGATCGAGCTGGCCAATGATTCTTCCCCTTTCCGGGATTTTTTTGTCTTTTTCGGCACCCAGGTCTATGCCCGGGGCCTGGGGGAATTTTTGCGCCGGGAAGATGTGACCGCCGGCCTGATCCGCATCATGCATGGGGAAGGCCTGCCCGGCCTGGCCCGGCAGCTGTACCTCTGGACCGGCCTGCCCATGACGGCGCTGTTCCAGAATGAGCTGTACGGTTATCCCGGCGGCGAGTCCCCCTTCCGCGAACACCTGTCCCGCTATGGCACGGCGCAGCAATGCCTGACAGACCCGGCCAATCCGGATTTGCTGAAACTGCAGGGGCCTCAGCCAGGCGTCGGGGTGACGCTGGACTTCCAAAACGGCATCGTCGGCGTGATCTGGCTGGACGCGGCGGCCCGGCCGGGGGATGAAAACGATATTATCTTCCTCCGCGCCGCCAAGCTGGCGGCGGAATTGGATATCCGGCAGATCCTGGAATTTCAGAAGGATGTGCTGCGGCAGAAGTCGGAATTTATTGCTTTGCTGCTCAGCGGCCAGCTGCGTACCTGGAGCGAAGCAGCCATGATGGCCAAGGTGCTGAATTGGCGGATCCCCCGGCAGCTGAGCCTGCTGCTGATCAGCTGTGAGAATGAGCCGGGCATGTGCGGCCTGCTAGAAGCGGAGACCATCGCCTATTTTCAGCAAAAGCAGCTGTCCCTCCTGGTTTACCCCTATGAGCAGAACGTGGTGGTTTTCATCCCCGAGGAGATGGAGGACGCCCCCGCCCAATTGCAGGGTTTGCAGCGGCGCCTGAACCAAGCTTATCCAGGCAAAACCCTGTTGTTCGCCCTGGGCCATGCCGTGCCCTTGCAGTGCGCCCATGCCAGTTATCAGCAGGCCCGTTTCGCCCTGGAGACCGGCCGGCATATCCATCCCCAGCAAACCCTGTTTGATTATGACCAGCTGGGGCTGTTCCGTCTCTGCTGTCCCGAGGCTCCCCATGATATGCTCTATCAATTATGCCGGGAAATGATGCTGCCGCTGCTGGAATCCGACAGCATTCTTAAGCTGGACCTGCTCCAGACTTTGCGGGCCTATTTCCGCACCGGCGGCAATTTCAGCCATACCGGCCAAAAGCTGTTCGTGCATCACAATACGGTCCGCTACCGGCTGGAAGTGGTGGAACGGCTCAGCAAAATGAGCTTTGATTCCTATTATGAGATGCTGAGCATGCAGGTGGCCCTGGCCCTGCTGCCCATCTTTTTTCCCGAGTACCGGAACCTGCTGCCGGAAGAGATTTGACCGTATTGGAAACCGTGATAAAAGCCCGGCCCGGATGCGATAACATCCGGGCCGGGCTTTTATGCCTTAAAAAGAGTTTTGTTTTTAGATGCTGCGCTGGAGGAAGTTGTGGAACATCACCGCGGCCTCGGCCCGGTTGACCACCCGGTTGGGGTTGAAACGGTTATTCTGGTCAGGCTTAACAATACCCAGGCCCTTGGCAATGGCGATATAGCCGTAATCCCCTTGGGCAATGGCGCTGTCGTCGGCAAAGCCGGCCTGATAAATGCCGGTCAGCATGGCGGTTTTGCCATAGCCGCTCATTTTCACCAGGGTTTTGGCCAGCTCAGCCCGGGTGATGAGCTTTTCCGGCGCTTTTTCCGCCGGGGTCAGGATGCCCAGATCCTGGGTGGCGGAATAGAGATACTCATCGTCGCCGTTATCATCGATGATCCCGTAATAGCTGGCGCTGACCAGCAATTGCAGCATATCCTTTTGGGTCAGCTGCTGGGCCGGGAGGAAGTTCCCGCCGCTAAAGCCCACGCCGTATTCGGCCAGCTTTTCAATTTGGGCTTTAGCATAGCTGCTGGCGATATCCGCGTAAGCCGGGGCGGCGTTGGGCCCTTCGGCATAAGTCAGCGCCTTGCCGGTTTTGGCGTCCACCCCGGACACATAGCCGTCGCTGGACAACTTATATCCAAGCATAAATTCGTAAATGTAGCTGTAGCCCATTTCCGCGTAGACCCGATAATCCGGGGCTGTGGTGGCCACCGGCTTGGACAGGTATTGCAGGACAGCCTGATGGGCTTCGTTATAGGCCAGGACGGCCGCGTCCTTGGCCAGGACGCCCTCGGCGCTATCAAATTGCACGGTTTCGTTCCAGTTCTCGCTGAAGCTGTCGATGGCGCCGCTGACGCGGTTGACCCCTACCGACAGGTAGTTGTCGGGGAAGGGGATACCGTTGACCTGCCGCTCATAAGTGAAGGCGGCAACGCTGTCGTCCCCCTTGTACATGGGGTAAATATCGTAATATTGGGGATCCTCATTTAGGACGGTCTGGGCAAAATAGGCTTTACTGTATTTGGCCAGGAAATCCGCGCCGGTTTTCTTGGCCGCGTCCCCGCTGATTTTCGCCTCAGGCGCATAACCGGTATAGGGATAGGAGGTGAAGAGGGAAGATACCCGGCCGGTCTTGGCGTCCACATCAAAATATTTCTGGATATAGGGGGTATAGCCCAGGCTGTTGAACTCGCTGCTGCTGAGCCCCAGGGCGGCGGCGCTGGCTTTCATGCTGTAGGTCAGGGAGCAGCGCACCTCGCCGTCGGTTTCACTCCCATAGTAGTAATTGCTGTAGCTGCGGCTGAAGCCGTTCAGGCCAAAGGCGGTCTCGGCCCGGAGGATGCTGTCCAGCTGCTCCAGGGACAGCACATCCTTCAGCTTGGCAATGCCGCTTTGCTCCACGTCGGTGAGGCCTTTATCCATGGCATAGGCCTCTTCCGCCGCCGGGGCTTCGGCAGAGCCATTACCCATAGCCCGGTCGTTTTCCGCATCCTGATAGAGCTGGTTGAAATCGATGATCTCGCCGGTTTTGGCGTCCACCACCCAGTCCCCGTTGTAGAGCGGCAGATAGCGGAGGACGGCTTTCAGCTGCTCGGCGCTGTAATCCTCCACCACATACTGCAGCTTCAGCTGGGTTTTGCCGCCTAAGGCCACCAGGGCTTTCTCCGCCCCCACCACCTGGCCGATGGCCGGCGCCTTGGTAATATCCTTGATATGCTGGGAATAATAATCCCCCCGGTTGAAGCTGGTCACTTTCAGGTCTTTATCCAGCTGGATATCCACGCTGAAGGGAGTGGGCAAATTATTGTAATAAATCTGCCCGTAAAGATAAAAGGAAGAATCATACTTGTACAGGGCAATATTGCCGTTATCGGTGAAGGTCACCGTCTCCCCCTGCCGCAGCACCTTGGCTAAAAAGGCCTGGGCGGCCTTTTCCAGCTGCTGCTGGCTGTAGCTGGGGAAAGCCGGAGAAAAGTAAGAATCCCGGTAACTTCTTTCGTTGTAACTGTTATAGTAGTAGCTAACGATTTTGCCGGTTTCATCAGCGGTGACATTGAGTTCATGCCCCTCGCCGTACCAGTGCAGATCCCAGTAGGAAGCCACGCTCTTCCCGGATAAATATCCCTGGAATTCGCTGTATTCATCGCTGATCGCCAATTGGTTTTTTACCAGCAGGGTCACCTTGGCCAGCTGGTCGTTTAAAGCATCGCTTTCCGTATCCGCCAGGGCCAGCGCCGGGAAGCAGCCTAACAGCAGCGTGATCAGGACAATGGCAAAGACTTTTTTCATAACGATTCCCTCCCTTTTGTTGCTATAGCAATTGACGATAACCAAGTTAAAATGTTCCATAAGCGGAGCGGCCGGTTTTTTATAGATAATGTATATTTTCGCCAAAACCGGGAAGAACCCTTGTGCGCTAATAGTATAAGGAACGGGGAATCCGGTGAAGCTAGACCCATGGAAAAATGGCTGCGAAAAACGCAAAAGATCATCACCCTGCTGCTGCTCCTGGACTTGCTGGCCTGGGCCGGGCTGCATCTGCTGCCCGGGGCTTCCCTGCTGCCCCGGGACGGCGGGGAAAACCCCCAGATTTTCGACAGCGCCGTGACGGTGCGGGCGGACAGCGGCGGCCTGTTCGGCAATATCTGTGTGGAGACAGAAGGCCGGGTCTCCGCAGCAAAGGCCCTGCTGCTGGTGAACGGCCTGAGCGCCGGGGATTTCAGCCAGGGCTTGCTGACGGTCAGGGTTTACCCCGGAGATCTGCTGGCCCTGGATGGCAGCGCCTATCAGCGGCGCATGCGTTTTACGATCACTACCCTGTCCTCCGGTATCGACAGCGCTTATTTGCCGGATACCGTCGTCACCGACGGCGGCGTCACGGATTGGGGCGTCATCGTCTTTAAATAGCAAGGCCCGCTGCCCCGGCCTTGCTATTCGGCGGTTGAATTGCTATAATAAATCATATTTAGCTGGGGTGAAATAGGGCAGGGAGGCATTTGGTCTATGGATACATATTTTAGCGGCAGCAGCAAACAAACCGCCCAGGCTGCCATACAGCTGGCCATCAGCGAGAACCGGGATGAGGAAAGGCGGCTGAAGCAGCATTTTTCCGAGCAAGGTATCCGGGTGGCGGCTATGGACTTCGGCGGCGAAGCCGTGGGCGCCATTCCCAAGATTATTGAGCGGGCCGTGGTGGGGGCGAAAAGGGAAGGGGTGATCCGGGATAATCACGCGGAAAGCGGCGCTGTGGCCGGGGCTACCCATGAGGTGATCAGCCAGATCATGGCCAGGGCTATTGGCCTGAACTTTGGCGGCAAGATCGGCGTGGCCCGGATGGGCGAGCATTTATGCGTGGCCGTGTTTTTCGCCATCGGCATGATCCACCTGGACGATGTGGCCATTGCCCTGGCCCACCGGGCAGTGGGCGATTATCCGGCAATTTAACTGGAAAGCGGGGACAAAGGCATGCGAATCGCGAAGCAGATCGCCATCGACGGGCCGGCCGGGGCGGGGAAAAGCACTGCCGCCAAGCTGGTCGCGGATCAACTGGGCTATTTATATATCGATACCGGCGCCATGTACCGGGCCGTGGCTTTGCTGGCGCTCCGGGCAGGCATCGCCCTGGACGACGGGGAGAATCTGACCAGCCTGGCGGAAACCATGGATCTGGTTCTGGAATGCGCTCCCGGCGGCTGCCGGGTCCTGGCCGAGGGCGAGGATATCAGCCAGGCCATCCGTTTGCCGGAGGTGGGGAACGCGGCTTCCCCGGTTTCCGCCGTGGCCGGGGTACGCCAGGCCCTGGTGGCCCGGCAGCAGGCCCTGGCGGCCAGCCTGCCGGTGGTGATGGACGGCCGGGATATCGGCACCGTGGTGCTGCCGGATGCGGAATGTAAAATCTACCTTACCGCTTCTCCCCGGGTGCGGGCGGAACGGCGGGCCAGGGAATTGCTGGAAAAGGGCTTGGCGGCGGATGTGGATCAGATCGAGCAAGAGATCGCGGAGCGGGACCGGCGGGATATGAACCGGGCCCATTCGCCCCTCCGCCAGGCAGAGGGCGCGGAGCTGCTGGATAACAGCTGCCTTAGCCTGGCCCAGGTGGTGGCGGAGATCATCCGGATCGCCAAGGGGGAAGCCTGAAGCCCTGGCCGGGCATTGGCCGGCCCCCGGTGAAGGCGAGATGTGCGGCCTGGTAGAATTCAGCCGGGGGCTCATAAAAATATGGAGGAAAGGGCATGCAACCTTTATACGCTTTCGGCCGGATCCTGGTCACGCTGATTTTACGCTTGGGCGGCGTGACTGTGCTGGGCGAGGAGCAGATTCCCAGGGATGAGGCCCTGATGGTGATTTGCAATCATGTCAGCCTGGGCGACCCCCCGGCAGTGGCTATGGCCTATCCCGGGCAGCTGACCTTCGTGGCCAAGGAGGGCTTTGGCAAAAATATCTGGAGCCGCTGGCTGTTCGGCGCTTTAGGCGCGGTGTTCCTGGATAAGGACGCCAATGATCTGGCCGCCCTCAGGGCTGTGCTGAAGCAATTGAAAGCCGGCCGCTCCGTGGTAATTTTTCCTGAGGGCAGACGCCATTTTGACCAGGAACTGGGGGAATTTATGCCCGGCGCCGCCTATATCGCTTTAAAATCCGGGGTGCGGGTGCTGCCCATGGCGGTGGTCAATACCGGCAATTTCTGGCGGATCTGGAAGCGGAATATCGTGGTGGCCGTGGGCCAGCCCCTGGCTTTGCCTGCCGGCGGGAAGACGGATAAGGCTTTGCTGGGGCAAGCCACGGCGGTCCTCCAGGACAGCGTGGCCGCTTTGTTGGCTCAGGCAAAAGCAACGGTGAAAGAGAAAGGCCGGTCCATGGGCTGAGTTTTTTTGTCGGAACAAGGGTTTTTGCGGCGATTCACAGGAAAATTACCGATTTAGGCAGGATTTGCTAATGCGGCAGCGAATTGAACAAAATTACGGTGTACGAACCGGCCCATAGCGGAGCGGAGATGGAAATTCGGAAAGCGCCACATATCGGTTATTGCAAGGGCGTTAAAAGAGCATTGGCCATGGCCGAACAGGCCGTCGCGGAAAAGGGTTTTGTCGAGACCTGGGGCCCGTTGATCCATAACCCCGGGGAATTGGCCAGGCTTAGCCAGACTATTCGGGCGGTGGATGATTTAGGCCAGGTCAGGGGTGGCCGGGTTTTACTCCGGGCCCATGGCGTTTCCCCCAAGGTGCTGGCGGCAGCGGAAGCCCTGGGCGTCGAGATCATCGACGGCACCTGTCCGGATGTGGCCCGGGTGCAGAAACTGGCGGCCAGGTTCACGGCGGAAGGCTATCAGGTGATCATTCTGGGTGACCCCCGGCACCCGGAAGTTGAAGGCGTGAAGGGCTGGTCCGGGGATACCGCTCTGGTGGTGCGGAATGCCCAGGAAGCGTCGGCCCTGCCTGCTCTGGAAAAGGCGGCCTTGATCGCCCAGACCACGGAGCGGGAAAGCAATTTTCTGGCAACAGCCTGGGCTTTGGAAAGCCGCGTTGAAGACCTGGTGGCCGTCAACACCATCTGCGGGCATACCCGGCGGCTGCAGGCCGCCACCGCTAACCTGGCGCGGCAGGCCGACGCCATGCTGGTGCTGGGGGGCAGGAACAGCTCGAATACTTTAAAATTGGCACAAATATCCGAAGAAGCGGGACTTCCGGTTTTCCTGGTGGAAAGCCTGGTTGATCTGGATATTGATATAGTGCGGAGCGGGCGGGTTATCGGTTTGACCGCCGGCGCTTCAACCCCGGAACATTTTATTGAGGAGGTCGTTGAGAGAATGAGTGAACTGGAAAAACTGGAGAACGAGGGCGCGGAGATCATGGCTGAACAGGCCAGCGAGATAACGCAAGAATCAAGCGCCGGTGCTGAGGCCGCCGCCGCGGATGTGGCGGAAGCCGCAGCAGGGGCTGAAGCGGAAGCGCAGGAAGGCCAGGCGGAGCAGGAGGCGACCGTAGCCGCTGCCGGCCAGGACCAAGCCGCCGCAGAGGAGCCCGATTCCCCAGACGCGCCGGAAAGCGCCGCTCCCCAGGATAGCGAAGAGCCCGCCGCCTCGTCCGCAAACGAAGCCGACGCCTTTACCCAGGAATATGGGGATATGAAAGAAATCCGCCGCGGCGCGCGGGTAAAAGGCGTAGTGGTACAGGTTAAGGACGACGAATTGCTTGTGGATATCGGCGGTAAGAGCGAAGGCGTTCTCTCCAGTTCTGAACTGTCCGCTGATGATGCGCGGAATATTCATGAAAGATTCCAGATTGGGGATGAGATCGACGTCCTGATCCTCCGCAAAGAGAATCAGGAAGGCTACCCGGTGCTGTCCAAGCGCAGAGTGGACCAGGATCTGGCCTGGGACCGCCTGGCTCAGCTGAAACAGGAAAAGGCCATTGTCACCGGGGTCGTCTCCGATGTGGTTAAAGGCGGCGTCCTGGTGGATGTGGGCGTCCGGGGCTTTGTCCCCGCGTCCTTAGTCTCCTTGGGCTATGTGGAAGACCTCTCCACTTATGTGGGCAAAGAGCTGCAGATGAAAATCATCGAATGCGATAAGCACAGCAATAAGCTGGTCTTATCCGCTAAAGCAGTGCTGCGCCGGGCTTCCCAGGCGCTGAAGGAGCAAACTTGGGCCGAGGTGGAAGAAGGGCAGACCCGCCACGGCGTGGTGCGGCGACTGACCAGCTTTGGCGCTTTCGTGGATATCGGCGGCGTGGACGGCCTGCTGCATGTTTCGGAAATCGCCTGGTACCGTGTGAATCATCCCGCCGATCTCCTGAAAGAAGGGGACGAGGTGGATGTCTATATCCTGGGCGTGGACCGGGAGAACGAAAAGATCAGCTTAGGCATGAAGCAGCTGATCCCCAATCCCTGGAGCCAGGCTAAGGAAAAATATCCGGAAGGCAGCGTGATCCCGGCCAAGGTCATGCGCACCACGGATTTCGGCGCTTTCCTGGAAGTGGAGCCGGGGGTGGAAGGCTTGGTGCATATTTCCCAGATGGCCCATCACCGGGTAGAGAAAACCGAGGATGTGGTGAAGCCCGGCGACGATGTGATGGTCAAGGTGA
This sequence comes from Bacillota bacterium, assembly GCA_036733985.1. Classification (GTDB taxonomy): domain Bacteria; phylum Bacillota; class Dehalobacteriia; order UBA4068; family UBA4068; genus DAIMZM01. Next base: position 21,448 of record DAIMZM010000014.1, on the reverse strand, counting down.
TCTCCGTGGACGCGGAGGCCAAGCGCATGAGCCTTTCCATCAAGGCCACCCTGCCGGAAGACGGGGAGCTGCCCCTGGAAGAAGCGCCGGCCTGTGGCGTTCAGCAGGTGACGGAAGCCGATTACAACCATGTGCCTCTGGATCTGCAGGATGACCGCGCCTATGAAATGGCCTACGAAGAGGCTGCTGAGGAAGCGCCTGCCGCGCCGGCTGAAGAAGGGCCTGCCGAAGCTTAATTAAAGCCGGAAACCAAGGATTGGTTCGTAGAAAAGGGGCTCTCGTTTCGGCGACAGCCCCTTCTTGATGGAGGTATTTATGAAACTATGGGGCGGACGCTTTGCCGGGGAAACGGATCAGGCCGCAGGGGATTTCCACTCTTCTATCCGCTTTGACCAGCGCCTCTACCGGGAGGATATCACCGGCTCCCTGGCCCATGCCCGGATGCTGGCTGCCCAGGGCATCATCAGCCAAGGCGAGGCGGAGCGGATCGTCGGCGGCCTGGAAGAACTGCTGGCGGAGATTGAGGCCGGCCAAATCAGCTTCGATATTGAGGCCGAGGACATCCATATGAATGTGGAGCAGCTCCTCACCGCCAAAATCGGCGAAGCCGGAAAAAAGCTGCATACCGCCCGCAGCCGCAACGACCAGGTGGCCCTGGATCTGCGGCTCTATTTGCGGGGACAGTGCGGGGAGATCAGCAGCCTGCTCCGGGCCTTGATCACGGGCCTGCTGGATTTGGCTGAACAGCATACCCAGACCCTGATGCCCGGCTACACCCATTTGCAGAAGGCCCAGCCCATCACCTTTGCCCATCATCTGCTGGCTTATGGGGAGATGTTCCGCCGGGATACGGGCCGCTTTAGCGACGCCAAGGCCCGGATGAATGAATCCCCCCTGGGCAGCGGCGCCCTGGCCGGCACCGGCTTCCCCATCGACCGGGAGATGACAGCCCGGGAGCTGGGCTTTGACCGGCCCACCTTAAACAGCCTGGATGGCGTCTCTGACCGGGATTTTGCTTTGGAATTCCTGTTCGCGGCGGCCATGGCGATGATGCACCTCTCCCGCTTTTGCGAGGAGATCATCCTCTGGAGCAGCTATGAGTTTGGTTTCATCACCCTGGCCGACGCTTACAGCACCGGCAGTTCCATTATGCCTCAGAAGAAGAATCCGGATATGGCGGAGCTGATCCGGGGTAAAACCGGCCGGGTTTACGGGGATTTGCTGGCCCTGCTGACGGTGATGAAGGGCCTGCCCCTGGCTTATAACAAGGATATGCAGGAGGATAAGGAGGCGGTTTTCGACGCCGCGGATACCCTGGGGGCCTGCTTGAAGGTGTTCACGCCCATGCTGGCCACCATGACGGTGCGGAAGGAGCGGATGGCGGCGGATTTGCGCCAGGGCTTCCTCAATGCCACGGATGCGGCGGATTATCTGGCGGAGCGGGGTTTGCCCTTCCGGGAAGCCCATCGGGTTTCCGGCCGGCTGGTGCGCTTGGCGGAGCAGCGGGGCTGTACCTTGGAGGAACTGTCCCTGGCGGATTTCCAGGCTGAAAGCCCCCTTTTTGCGGCGGATATTTTTACGGCGATTTCCCTGGAGAATGCCCTGGCCAAGAGAAAGAGCCAGGGCGGCCCGGCGCCGGAGGCGGCGGCTGTTGCCATCGCCCAACTCCGGCAGTGGCTGAAGGATGGCGGCCCCTCATGACCGATTAAACAAAGCAGCAACATAATACGGTAGTACAGGAGGAGAACCAGATGATTTGGAACAAAGAAAGAGAAACCATGCCCCGGAAGGACCTGGAAGCCCTGCAGCTGGAAGGGCTGAAATGGACGGTGAACCGGGTCTATGAACGGGTGCCCTTTTACCGGCTGAAAATGGATGCGGCGGGCATCAAACCGGAACATATCCGCAGCCTGAAAGATGTGGAAAACCTGCCCTACATGACTAAGCAGGATTTCCGGGACAATTACCCCTTCAACAATTTCGCCGTGCCCAAAGAGGAATTGGTGCGCATCCATGCCAGCTCCGGCACCACCGGCAAGCCCACGGTGGTGGGCTGCACCCGGAATGACCTGGCCATGTGGACCGAGCTGGTGGCCCGCTTTATCTCCGCTGCCGGCGTGGGCCCGGAGGATACGGCCCAGATCGCCTTTTCCTACGGCCTGTTCACCGGGGCGCTGGGCCTGCATTACGGCCTGGAACAAGTGGGCTGCGGCGTGGTGCCCATTGGCGGCGGCAATACGGAAAAGCAGCTGATGCTGATGGAGGACTTCGGCACCACCGTGCTGATCGCCACCCCCTCCTATGCCCTGTACCTGGGAGAACGGGCCCAGGAGCTGGGGTATGACCAGGGAAGGCTGAAGCTGCGGGTGGGCCTGTTCGGCAGCGAGCCCTGGACGGAGGAAATGCGGGCCAGGATCGAAGAAACCTTACATATCGTGGCCACGGATAATTACGGCATGAGCGAGCTGATCGGCCCCGGCGTCTCCGGGGAATGCCTGGAATTCCAGGGCATGCATATTGCCGAGGATCATTTCCTGGCGGAAACCATCGACGGCGAAAGCGGACAAGTGCTGCGGCCTGGGGAAAAGGGCGAGCTGGTCTTTACCTCCCTGGATAAAGAGGCGCTGCCGGTGGTGCGTTACCGCACCAAGGATATTTCCATCATCGATACCGATCCCTGCCCCTGCGGCCGCACCCATGCCCGGATGCGGAAAATTTCCGGCAGGGCTGACGATATGCTGATCATCCGCGGCGTCAATGTGTTCCCCTCCCAGATCGAAAGCGTGCTGCTTTCCGTTCCCGGCGTGGGGCCCCATTATCAGATCGACGTTTACCGCCGCAATTACCTGGACGAGCTGGAAGTCTCGGTGGAATTCACCGACGAGACTTTGCTGGATAATTATAAGAAACTCACCGCCTTAAACGAGACGGTGCGGGAGCGGCTCCATAATGTGCTGGGCATCAGCGTCAAGCTGCGCCTGGTTGAGCCCCATAGCATTGAGCGCACCACCATCGGCAAGGCGAAGCGGGTCTTTGACCATCGCAATGAAGAAGGAAAATAGGGCGGAAAAATAGCGGGAAGAAAAATAGCCGAAGAAAAATAAGGGGCTGCCTGATGGATACCAGAGCGATGTTCGCTTGCATTGACGCCTATACGGCCTGTTTCAGCCGCATCCAGCCAGGGGAGGGGTTTATCCGCTTTGTCGATGAGCAACTGCCGGATATGTATGACCACAATTTTATTCTCTTGGCCCCCGGCCTTGAACAACAGGCTGCTGAAAAAATCATCTGCTCAGAAATCCAACAAAGGCGGGAACAGGGCCGCCATTTCTGCCAGGTGCGCTTAATGCCCCGGCCGGAGCAGGATTTGTCCCTTTTGTCCCTGCCCCTGGAGCCGGAAATCAGCCGCTATGTGGTTTGTACCAGCGCCCGGCCGGAAAGCCTGCGCCTAACGGGGCGGACGGATTGCCGGGTGCGCCAGGTGGCCACGGCGGAAATGGTCCGGGATCTGATTGCCATTGACCTGGCCAGCTATGCCGGGAAGATTGACCCGGACTTTATCCAGCGGAAGGGCCGGCGGCGGGCCCAGGTCTATCTGGGGCCCGGCGGGGCGGATGCCTTTGTTTGTTACCAGGCGGGCCAAGCTGTGGGTAAAGCGGATCTCCTCGTTCATGAAGGCTGGGCCATGATTGAGGATTTTGACGTGATCCCCTGCCGGCAGCGGCAGGGCTTTGGCACCGCCATCCTCCGCGCCCTGGTGGAGGAGGCCCAGGCCCGGGGCGTCCGGCAAATCCTGTTGGAGACGGACGAGGATGATACCCCCAAAGAAATGTACCGGAAGCTGGGGTTCGTTGAACAGCCCGGGCGAGCCGCCTTATTCTTTCGCTGGCCGGATTAGAGAATCAGCCGTCATTTAGCGGAAAATTAATTTCTGGGGAGGAATTACTGATGTCGGGAGCACCCAATAAAAATGTCCGGGTGGTGGTGGTGGGCAGCAAATGCCCCTATTACCAGCCCGGCGATCAGATCCTGTTCAACGGCGCTTGCATCGATAAGGCGGCCAGCGGGGCTTTGTGCATGGTGGCCTTAAACGCCATTTACCTCTTTGTTTACGCGGCCCGCCGGGGCGGCTGGGTCAAGGATAAGGTGATCCAATGCCCGGATTGCGACGAAAGCGTGGAATTCCGGCTGGAGCTGGCCGAGTAGGGGAGCGCCGCAGCCGGTAAGTTATATCACTTTTATCAATTAAAAGCAGCCCTTGGGGGCTGCTTTTCGTACTGGTTTTTATCCGGCGGCTACCACAATTTTACCATAAAGAGAGGAGCAGCTGGGCCCCGTAGGCCGCTGCCGAAGCCGCCAGGGCTACCGTGAGCAGGGAACGCCCGCTCCAGGCCAGCACCAGCGCCACCACCATGCCGGGGAGGGCGGTCAGGGGCTGTCCGGTGGCATAGAGGATATCCGGGAAAGTCATGGCCCCCAGCACGGTAAAGGGGATATAGTAGAGGAAGCTCTTGATAAAAGGATTGCCGATTTTCCGCTTCATCAGGGTCAGGGGCAGCATGCGGATCAGATAGGTCACCCCGGCCATCACCAGCAGATATTTGCTGAAAGTCCAGGCGTCCATCAGGCGGTTTCCTCCCCTTCCGCCAGGGGGAAGCGCCAGGCGGCCAGGGCGGAAATTGCCACGGCGCAGATGATGATGGCAAAGCCGTCGCTGATCTTATTGAAGGGCGGCACATAATGGATGAAGCAGGCGAGTAAAGCGGCCAAAATCACGGCCAGCCGCACCGGTTTATGGCGCCTGGCCGGGGGCAGGATGATGGCCAGGAACATGCCGTAGATGGCAATGCCCAAAGCCTGGCGGATCGCTTCCGGCAGCACGCTGCCGGCGGCAGCCCCGGCCAGGGTGCCCAGGGACCAGCCCAAATAGGGCAGCACCATCAGGCCCAGCAAAAAGGAGAAGGCAAGCTCGCCTTTTTGGCTGCTTGACACGGCGAAGATCTCATCCGTATTGCAGAAGGCGAAAAAGGCCCGGCGGCCTCCGGTCATGGCGCTGTCCATCTTCTGGGACAGGGAAATGGACATCAGGGCGTAGCGCAGGTTGATGGTCAGCTGCGCCAAAGCCATTTCCAGCAGGGAGCCTTGCTGAAACATGATGAACAGGCCGGCGAATTGCCCGGCGGAGGTCATATTGGTCATGGAGATAAGTACGGCCTGCCAGACGCTGAGCCCGCCTTCCACCGCCATGATGCCGAAGGCGAAGGAAACGGAAAAATAGCCCAAACCGATGGGGATGCCGCTGCGCAGGCCTTGACTAAATAAGTTCATGTGTTTCCTGATCCGCCCGGTTCACCGGTATCGTTGCCTAGATATCCGTATAGCCCGGGTCGTTGGGGATGATGAAAATGAGGATGATATAAACGAGGATGCCGGGGAAAGCAGCGGTGAAAATGGAAAGCAGCACATAGATCACGCGGATCAGCGTAGGGTCTACGCCCAGGTAGTCGGCGAGACCCCCGCAGACGCCGGCCAGCATCCGCTGGCTGGTGGAGCGGTACAGCTTTTTGCTCTTATCCATGAAAAGGACTCCTTTATTCCAGGATATTCCGTTTAGCGGAATGCCGCAGCTGGATCAGCCCTGTTTTTTGCTCCAGCTGTCTTTCAATGTGACGACGCGGTTGAACACCGGGTTCCCCGGCTGGCTGTCCGGATCAACGGTAAAATAACCCTGCCGCATGAACTGGAAGGTCTGGCCGGGGGCCGCGGCGGCCAAAGCAGCTTCAACCAGGGCCTGGTCCGGAATGACCAGGGAATCCGGATTGATGAAATCTGTAAAATCCTCGCCCTCGGCCGTATCGTCCGGATTGGGTTTGGCAAACAAATGGCTGTAGAGCCGGAGTTCCGCCGGGATGGCGGTGCGGGCGTCCACCCAGTGTATGGTGCCTTTGATCTTTTTGCCGGAGGTGTCGCTGCCGCTGCGGGAATGGGGGTCATGGCTGCAATGCAGGGCGATGACCTGCCCGGCTTCATCCTTGACCACCTCGTCGCAGCGGATGATATAGGCGTATTTCAGCCGGACCTCGCTGCCGGGGGACAGGCGGTGGAAGCCCTTTTGCGGCTCTTCCATAAAGTCGCCGCGCTCAATATAGATCTCCCGGGAGAACCGCATGTCCCGGCTGCCCCGCTCCGGCTTTTCCGGGTTATTGTCCGCCAGGAGCACTTCCCGGTGGTCTTCCGGGAAATCGGTGATAATCACCTTCAGCGGATCTAGCACCGCCATCCGCCGGTCAGCCTCGCTGTTCAGCACTTCCCGCACGCAGAATTCCAGCTGGGCGAAATCCACCACGCTGTTGGATTTGGCCACCCCCACGGAAGCGCAGAAATTGCGGATGGCCGCGGCGGGATAACCCCTGCGGCGCATTCCCGCCAGGGTGGGCATACGGGGGTCGTCCCAGGCTTGCACCAGGCCTTCCTCCACCAGGCGGCGGAGCTTACGCTTGCTCATCACCGTATGGGTGATGTTCAGGCGGGCAAATTCGATCTGCCGGCTTTGGCAAGGCACGTCGCAGTTTTCGATAACCCAGTCGTAAAGGGGGCGGTGATCCTCAAATTCCAGGGAACACAGGGAATGGGTGATGCATTCGATGGCGTCTTCCAGGGGATGGGCGAAATCATACATGGGGTAAATGCACCATTGATTGCCGGTGCGGTGGTGACGCTGATGGTTGATGCGGTAGATCACCGGATCCCGCATATTAAAATTGGGGGAGGCCAAATCGATCTTGGCTCTTAAGGTCATGGCGCCGTTTTCAAATTCCCCGGCCCGCATGCGGCTGAACAGATCCAGGCTTTCTTCAATGGGCCGGTCCCGGTAGGGGCTTTGGGCAGGGGCGGAAAGGTCTCCCCGCATATTTTTAAATTCTTCCGGCGAGAGCTGGCAGACATAGGCCAGGCCCTTTTTGATCAGCCCCACCGCGTAATCATACATTTGATCAAAATAATCGGAAGCATAGTAAAAGCGGTCGCCCCAATCATAGCCCAGCCAGCGGATATCCTCCTGGATGGCGTCCACGTATTCCACGTCTTCCTTGGTGGGATTGGTGTCGTCCATCCGGAGATTGGTCAGGCCGCCGTATTCCAGGGCTGTGCCGAAATCGATGAAAATAGCCTTGGCATGGCCGATATGCAGGTAGCCGTTGGGCTCAGGCGGAAAGCGGGTATGCACCCGGCCCCCGTATTTGCCGCTTTTTAAATCCTCGTTGATGATGGCGTTGATAAAATGGTTGGCAGGCAGATCCTTATAGTCAATCATAATGAGCCTCCGCGTAAATGATCTCGAGTTCAATTATATATATTAACATATCTTGCCTGAAATAAACAAGATGGGCCGCTGAATTCTTAAATGAGCAGATAACCGTAGACCAGCACGGTCAGCAGGTAAAGGGGGATATAGGTCAGGGCGGACAATAGCAGTACCTTTTGTAGATTAGCCTGGAAATATTCCACAGTGATGGAGATGCACATATGGGTGGGCGTCAATTGCGCCCCCAGGTAAGCGGATAAATGGATCAGGCAGATCAAAGGCACATTGGCGGCGGGCAGGGCGGCGATGAGCAGGGGCATGACAATGGCGATGGCGGAAACAGGCAGGCCGGTAAGGAGGCTGATAAAAAAGGCCATGAGGGAAAATACCAGCTGAGCTGAAATGGGCAGGCCGGAGATAAGCTGGGGCAGGTTTTCCACCGCGCCGGAAGCGGAAAGTATATCCTTAAAGCAAAGCACCGCGGCCATGGACAGCAACAGCCGCCATTTGCTGGCCTTGACCACCAGGCTGGGCAGGGTTTTCAGGGGCGGCCGGATCACCGCCAGCAAAGCCAGGAGGGCAATGGCCACGGAGAGCCATACCGGCAGCCCAATGCCTAAGATCAGCAGGATCAGCAGCAGAAAAGGCCAGAGGGAAAAGAGCAGCAGCCAGACGCGGACAGCTAAACGCCGGCTATGTTCCGCCTTAGGCTGTTTGGGCACGCCCCGCACATAAGCCAGGCCTAAGAGGCACACCAGAATGGCCAGGGGAAAGGTATAGCTGACGATTTCAGAGATGGAAAAACCGGAAATCTGCATGGTCAGGATCAGCGAGGGGTAGGTGGGGAAGAAGATCTCCATCACATGGCGGTAATAAATATTGATCACCGCCTGCCGTTCCGGGCTGATCTCCGTCTCACTGGCCGCCTCTGCCACCATGGGGCAGGAAAACAGGGCCCCGCCGGCGGAAGGCAGGAAGCCGATGATCATGGGCATGGAAATGATATCGAACTTGCGGCTGTTAAACACGCTGTCCATGGCCTTAAGTATGCGCTGCAGATAATTGTAGCGGGTCATCAGGCCCTCTACCAGCATGACCAGCCAGATGATCAGCATGAAATTGATGGTTTCCCAGCTGATCAGGGATCTGCCGCAAGTGCTGAGAAAAGCCGGCGCCGGCATACGGAAGAACAGGCCCAGCAGGATCGTCGCCCCCAGGATAACCAGGTAAAGGGGCTTTTTCAGGCCGAGAAAGACCACGATTAAAATAAAGATCAACAACAGTTTCAGCAAGTCCATAGCAAATATCCCCTAGATAAGTCCCAGATGTTCCAGCAATATTTTGCAGCCGATCAAGATCAAAATGAGGCCGCCGAAAATGGTAGCGCCCTTTTTCAGCAGGCAGCCCCATTTTTGGCCGATCACGCCGCCGATCAGGCAGCAGATAAAAGTCACCGCCGTGATGATCAGGGCGGCGCCCACAATATTCACTTCCAGCGCGGCAAAGCCCACGCCCACCGCCAAGGCGTCGATGCTGGTGGCGACGGCCTGCAGGAACAGGGTTTTGCCTGTCAGGGGCCGGAGTTCCGGATAGCCGCCGCAGCGCCATTCCCGCAGCCCTTCCAGCAGCATTTTGCCGCCGATCAGCAGCAGCAGGATAAAAGCCAGCCAGTGGTCAACGCTGTGGATCAGGCCGCTGAAGCCGCTGCCCAGCACATAGCCAAGGACCGGCATGATCCCCTGGGCTAAGCCGAAAGCCAGGGCCGGATAAAGGGCCTGGCTCTTCGCGCCCCGGTGGGCGACGCCATTGGCCACGGCGATGGCAAAAGCATCCATGGCCAGAGAAAAAGCGATCAAAAACAGGGTGAAAATAGTCATAGGCAACTCCCGGGATTGTGGTCAGCCATGATATTATCATATGCCGCTACCACCTTTGTCAACAGGAACCTGTTTCTATTGAAGGAAAAGCGGGCGGAAACAAGAAAAATAGTAATTTAAGCGAAGTCCGGGCCGAGGCTGCGCCCTGACCTGAAAGCCCTGGCGGGCGCGAAGTGAAAAATAGTCGAGGTAAACTTATGAAATTTCTACATACGGCGGATCTGCATCTGGGCCGCTTTTTGGAAAACCGCTCCCGGGCCGGGGAGCAAGAGGAGATGCTGGCGGAAATCGCGGCCCTGGCCGAGGCGGAGGCTGTGGACCTGGCGCTGCTGGCCGGGGATATCTTTGATTCCTTTATCCCCCCGGCCTGGGCGGAAGCCCTGTTTTATGATTTTCTGATCCGGTTGTCCAAAGGGGGCCAAAGGCCGGTGGTGGTCATTGCCGGCAATCATGACCAGCCGGAGCGGCTGACAGCCGCGGCGCCCCTCCCCGCCCGGCAGCAAATCCATATCCTGGGCAAACCGGAGCTGGTCAGCCTGGATCTGCCCACTGGGGAAACCGTGGATATCGGGGCCCTGCCCTACCTTTCCGAAGCCCGGCTGGGCGAGGTCTTTGGCCGCAGCCTGGAAGAAGGGGCGGCGGCCCTGGATTATCAAAGCCGCCTGGCCGGCTGCGCCGGGGAGCTGGCGGCGGGCTTCCGGCGGGGCAGCTACCGTCTGCTGATGGCCCATTTGTTCCTGGCCGGCGGCCTGGCCAGCGATTCCGAACGGCCTTTGGCTTCCGCCCTGCAGGTGGGGGGCAGCTTCGGCGTATCCGGGGAAATCCTGTCCCAGGATGTGGATTATATCGCCCTGGGCCATTTGCACCGGCCTCAGCAGGTGCGTTTGGCCGCGCCTTGCTATTACGCGGGTTCTCCCCTGGCTTACAGCTTTTCCGAGACGGATCAGCAGAAAAGCGTGGTCATCGGCGAACTCAGCCGGGATGCGGGGGGCGGCCGGCATTGCGCGGTCAAGCGGCTGCCTTTAAGGGCGGGTTTGCCCTTGACCGTCTATTCCGCCCTTTCTTATCAGGAGGCCCTGGATTGGTGTTTGGACAGCCGCCATCATCACTGCTGGGTGAATTTGTCCATCCGCCTGGAACAGCCTTTGACTGCCGGGGAAATCGACGCCCTCCGGGCCGCCCATCCTTATCTTAGCGCCATCACCCCGGTTTATCCCCGGCTGGAAGAGGATCTGGCCCGGGCCAGGGAAGACGAGGCCTTGAGTATTGCCCAGCGTTTCCGGAGCTTTGCCGAAAGCGCCGAGGGCGTGGCTTGCGGCGATCAGCTGCTGAAAGCCTTTTTGGCTTTACTGGAAGAGGAGGGGGAGGGGCTATGAAACCGGTCAGTTTGGCCTTTTCCGGCCTGAATAGTTACCGGGGGCTGCAAACCGTGGATTTCGCCGCCCTGGCGGAACCGGGCCTGTTCGGTATCTTCGGCCCCACCGGCGCCGGCAAATCCACGATTCTGGACGCCATCACCCTGGCTCTTTACGGCGAGGTGGAGCGGGCGGCCAATAAGACCCAGGGCATCATCAATGTGCGGGAAAAAACCTGCTTTGTCCAGTTCCGTTTTGCCCTGGCCGGGCATATTTATACGGCTGAGCGGCTCTATGAGCGGAAAAAGGATGACGATTATGCCTCCCGGGGCAAAAGCTGCCGCCTGATCGAAGACGAAACCCGGGTGCTGGCGGATAAAAGCGAGGAGATGACCAGGACCGTCGAGGCGCTGCTGGGCATGAATCTCAGCCGCTTTTGTCAAACCGTGATCCTGCCCCAGGGCAAATTCGATAAGCTGTTGACCATGGCCCCGGCGGAACGCAGCGCCCTGGTGGAGGAATTGTTCCATTTCAGCGCTTATGGCGAGGCTTTGCTGAAAAAACTCCGGCTGAAGCTGAAAAGCAGCAGCGAGGCCCTGCAAGCCTTAAAAGAACAGCGCCTGCTGCTGGGAGACTGCACAGACCGGCATATACTGGAATTAGAGGAAAAAGAACAGGAGCTGGCCCAAGCATTGGCCCTGGCCGCGGCACGCCTGGCCCAGGCCCGGGAACAGCTGAGTCAAAGCGAGATGGCGGAGCATCAGGCCCGGGAGCTGGCAGAGCATCAGGCCGGCCTGGAGGAATTGGCCGCAGGCCGCCAGGAGATCCAGGCTCTGGAACAAAGCTTGGCCCAGGCCAAGGCGGCGGAAAGGCTCCGCCCCCAGCTGGAAGCCGCCACCGAGCTGAATCAGCAGCTGCAGGCGGCCAAGGAAGCCTTGGGCGAAGCCTATTTGGCGGCCATAGCCTGCCGGAAGGGCAGGCAGCAGCTTTTGGCCAAGGCGGAACAGCAGGCCCGCCAGGCCCGCCGGGGCGAAGCAGCCTTGGAAGCCAGGCGGAAGGTGGAAAAGATCACGGCCCGCTTGGAAGCGGCAGGGCAAATGGCCCTGGCCCAACAGGCGGAGGAGCAGCGGCTCTATCAGGCTTGGCAGCTGGCTGAGGAACAGGCGGAAGCGGCCCGGCGGGATTCGGCGGCGGCTTTCCTGGCCGGCCAGCTGCAGCCGGGGCAGCCTTGCCCGGTTTGCGGCAGCCGGGAACATCAGCCCCCGGCCCAACAGGCTGGGGAAGAAGCGGCGGCCCAGGCCCTGCAAGAAGCCAAAAAAGCCAAGGCGGCCTGGCGGCAGCAAAGCCTGCATTGCGAAACCGGCCGTCAGACCCTGGCCAGCCTTCGGGAGGAAGGGGAGCAATTACGCCGGGAAGCTGACCAGGCTCTGGCCGCGGCGGAAAAACAGGCTGCGGAGCTGGAAATCCTGGGCCGCCAGATCAGCGCTGATCTGACCGAGCTGGACGCCCTCACCGCCCCCCTCTCGGCAGAGCCCGGCTTTACGGATTGGCTGCAGGCGGCGGAGGCTACCCCGGCAACCGCGGGCAGCGAGCCTTCCCAGGTCAAGCTGGCCCTGGCCATGGCTACGGGGAACCTGGATACAGCCCGCCGCCGCTTGGCCCAGGCCCGGGAGCGTTCGGTGGCCCTGGCCGCGGAGGCCGGCTTCCCCACAGTAAACCAGGCGAAAAAAGCCTTGCTCAGCCCGGAAACGCTTCAGGCCGGGGAAGAACGTCTCCGGGAATATGACCGGCAATGGCGGCTGCATAGCGACGCTGCTGAGCGGCTGGGGCAGCAACTGGCCGGTTATGACCGGGCCCAGCGGGGCTTGGCCGAGGCTGCTTACCGAACCGCGGAGGCTAAGCAGAACCGGCTCTTTAGCGAAAAGGGGCATAACCAGGCCCGGCTAGCCCAGACCCGGGCGGCCCATGCCGCCGACCGGCAATTGGCCCTCAGACAGCAGGATTTGACCCAGGAGCTGGAAATCCTGAAACGCCTGGGCAATCTGCTGAAAGGCAACGCCTTTGTCCGTTATTTGGCCCAGGGCTCCCTGCTGAGCCTGGCCCATGAGGCCTCCCATATCCTGTTTTCCCTGACCAACAGCCGCTACCAGCTGGAAATGGTGGACGACGGCCTGGGCGGGGATTTCATCCTGGTGGATAATTATAACGGCGGGCTGCGAAGGAAGGCCGGCAGCCTCTCCGGCGGCGAAACCTTCCTGGCTTCCTTGGCCCTGGCCTTGGCCTTATCCCGGAAAATCGAAATGAACAGCGCGCCTTTGGGCTTTTTCTTCCTGGATGAGGGCTTCGGCTCCCTGGACGACAATGCCCTGGAAGCCGCCCTGGCCGTGCTGGAACGGCTGCCTTCGGATCAGCGGGCGGTGGGGGTGATCACCCATGTCCGGGGCGTGAAGGAGCGGATGCCCCGCTACCTGCTGATCAGCGCCGACCCCCTTCATGGCTCCCAGGTGGCGCTGAAAATAAACTAAGCAGGCCGGCAAGAGGGAAAATCCATGAATATGGAGAATATAAACAAGTTGTAAAGTACAGTTAGACGCTATTGAAGGAGGTATCAAAATGCGTTTTGCTAAAATGCATGGCCTGGGCAATGATTTCGTGATTGTCAACGGTTTCACAGAGAAGCTCCCCGATGACCTGGGCGCTTTTGCCAAACAGGTCTGCCACCGGCAATTGGGTATCGGCGCCGACGGGCTGATCGTGCTGGACCCGGCGGAAGGCCCGGTGGCCGCGGCCCGCTTCCTGATCTATAATTTTGACGGCTCCCAAGCGGAAATGTGCGGCAACGGCCTGCGCTGCGCCGCGGTTTTTGCCAAACGGGAAGGCCTTGTGGACGCCAATGATTTTGTTTTCGAAACTCTGGGCGGCTTGGTGCAGCCCAGCATCATTGACGCGGAAAACAGCGTCATCCGGGTGGATATGGCCGCGCCCCGGCTGCTGCCGGCGGAGATCCCGGCCAAGTTCGCCGGCTCCCGGGTGGTGGGCGCGCCCTTGCTGGTGCATGCCCGCATGTATTATGTGACCCTGGTGTCCATGGGCAATCCCCATTGCGTGATTTTCGTGGATGATGTGGCGCATTTCCCAGTGGAGAAAATCGGCCCCCAGATCGAAACCCATGATCTGTTCCCGGCCCGGATCAATGTGGAATTCATTGAGCTGGTCAACGACGAAACCATTAAAATGCGGGTTTGGGAGCGGGGCTGTGGCGAAACCCTGGCCTGCGGCTCCGGCGCCTGCGCCGCCACCGTGGCTTCCATCCTGAACGGCTACACCAAGAATAAGGTGGAAGTGCAGCTGAAATACGGCTCCCTGCAGGTGGAGTGGGCTGAGAACGGCCATGTTTATATGACCGGCCCGGCCACCCTGGTGGCGGAAGGGGAATACCTGGTTTAAGCCTGCCGCTCCGGCCCCTCTGCCAGGCGGCCCCCGGCAAATTTTCATTTCAGGAGGATTGTTCATGCAAGTTGCCAAGAGAATCGCTGAGATACCCCCTTATTTATTCGCCGGCATCGAAAGGAAGATTGCCGAAGCCAAGGCCGGGGGGGCGGATATCATCAGCCTGGGCATCGGCGATCCGGATCTGCCCACCCCCGGCCCGATCATCGACGCGCTGGCCAAGGCCGCCCAGGACCCGGCTAATCATCAATACCCCAGTTCCCAGGGGATGCCGGCTTTCCGGGAGAGCGTGGCGGATTATTACGCGGCCCGTTACGGCGTCGCCGGCATTGACCCGAAAAATGAGGTTTGCGCCCTGATCGGCTCCAAGGAAGGCATTGCCAATATCAACTATTGCTTCGTGGACCCCGGCGACGTGAACCTGATCCCGGATCCGGGCTATCCGGTTTACAGCACCGCCACCCGGCTGGCCGGCGGCGCGTGCTATTATTTGCCCTTGAAAGCCGAAAGGGGCTTTACGCCGGATCTGGAAGCGGTTCCCCGGGAAGTGGCGGACAAAGCCAGGATCCTATGGCTGAATTATCCCAATAACCCTACCGGCGCTGTGACGGATCTGGCCTTTTTTGAACAGGCCGTGGCTTTTGCCCGGAAGCATGATCTGCTGATCTGCCATGATAATTCCTATGCCGAAGTGACCTATGACGGCTATACCGCCCCCAGCATCCTGCAGATCCCCGGCGCCAAGGAGGTGGCGGTGGAATTCGGCTCCTGCTCCAAGACCTTCAATATGACCGGCTGGCGCATGGGCTATGTGGTGGGCAATGCCCAGGCGGTGAACGCCCTGTCCATCTATAAATCCAATGTGGATAGCGGCGCTTTCCAGGCGGTGCAATACGCGGGCGTCGCCGGCTTCAAACAGCTGGCTGAATTCACAGCGGCCAATAACCGGGTCTACGGGGCCCGCCGGGATATCCTGGTGGGGGGCCTGAACGCCCTGGGCTGGAACCTTTCCCTGCCCAAAGCCACTTTTTATGTTTGGGCCCCGGTGCCTAAAGGCTACAACTCCGGCAGCTTTGCCGAATACCTGTTTGAACAGACCCAGGTGGTCATTACCCCCGGCAGCGGCTACGGCCCGGCCGGCGAAGGCTGGTTCCGCGCCGCCCTCACCACCGGGGAAGCCCGGATGGCGGAAGCCATCGAACGGATGAAGGCGGCCTTGGGACATGTATCGTTTTAAGCTGGGCAGCAGCCGGGGTGGTTGGGCATGAACGTCTGGGATAAACTGCGGGGTAAGAGAAATATCCCCCTGCCGCCGGCTGCCCCCGCGCAGCCGCGTAAGGAGAAAAAGATCGGCTTGGCTCTGGGCGGCGGCGGGCTGAAAGGCACCGCTCATATCGGCGTCCTGAAGGTGCTGGCCGAATATGATATCCCCATACATATGGTGGCCGGAACCTCTGTGGGCTCGGCCATCGCCGCTTTGTATGCCGCCGGTTATGACTGGAAAATGATGTACCGGCTGTTCACGGAGTTCGATATCGACGGCCTGATCAAGGTGCGGCCCAGCCGCATGGGCCTGGTGCCCGCCTCCGGCTATACGGATCTGATCCGGGCCTGCACCAAAAACCGGCGCATCGAGGAGATGGACATCCCTTTGAAAATCGTGGCTGTGGATCTGGTCAGCCGCAAGAAAATCGTTTTCGACCGGGGGGATACGGCCCTGGCTGTCCGGGCCAGCTCCGCTGTGCCCGGGGTGTTCACTCCGGTGCCCATGGGGGACATGCTGCTGGTAGACGGCTATGTGCTGGATAATTGCCCCGGCGGCGTGGTTCGGGAGATGGGTGCGGATGTGGTGATCGCCGTCAGCCTGCATACGCCGGATACCTCCACCCCAGGCAATATGCTGGAAATCGTCAACCGCGCCCTGGATATTGCCGCCGTCAGCTATCAGCAGATCGACGGGGATATCGTCTTAAAGCCCATCACCGCTTACAAGAACTTTTTGAACAAGGAAGTCATGGGCGAATGCTTTGCCTTAGGCGAGGAATGCGCCCGGCGGCAAATCGACGATATAATTAAATTAACAAAAGGGTAGAATAGGCTTATGCTGATCGCCGTGGCGCAACAAAAAATTGTTCCGGGCCAGCCGGAAAAAAATAAGCAGGCCATGCTGGCCATGATCAGAGCCGCGATACAAGGCGGCGCTTCTCTGGTGGTTTTCCCGGAATTGGCTGTCTCCGGCCTGCTTCTGGGCCATAACCGGCAGAGCGCCACTTTCCTGGCGGAATGCCTGGCCGCGGACCAGGCCCTGGCCGCTGCCGCAAGGATTCCCGTGGTCTACGGCAATCTGTCTCTGGACGCCAAGGGACGCTGGCAGAATGTGGTCAATCTGGCCCACCAGGGCGAGCTTTTCCCTCTGAAATCCGCCAGAAGCGCGTCCTTTATCCCCCAGGCTTACGCCGGGTTTGCCCCGGCGCCGGCCTGCCGCGTCTACCAGCTGGAGCTGGCGGGCCGGGAATGGCGGATCGGTTTTAGGCTGGGGGATTGGCGGGACGGGGAATTTGACTGCGCCCCCCTGGATCTGCTGGTGGATATCAGCGCCCAGCCCCTGCTGCTGGATGGGGATTATCGCCAGCCCCTGCCCAAACAGGGCGTTTATCTCCGGGTGAACGGCTGCGGCCTGCAAGGCAGCGGCAAGAGCAATTATTTGCTTCAGGGCGGCAGCTTTGCCCAGGCTGCGGACGGGCGGCTGATCGCCAGAGCGCCTTTGTTTACGGAAGGCCTGTATTTCTGGGATCTGGCCGGGGAGAATGAAGCAGCCCCCGGCTTAAATCCGGATCAGCTGTTGCTGGGCGGCTTAATCAACGGCGTTCGGGAAT
This sequence comes from Bacillota bacterium, assembly GCA_036733985.1. Lineage (GTDB taxonomy): Bacteria > Bacillota > Dehalobacteriia > UBA4068 > UBA4068 > DAIMZM01. The sequence goes on along the minus strand of DAIMZM010000014.1, from coordinate 4,587 downwards.
TCCTGGCAGCCATCAATTGCGGCAAAGCGGTGATCGGTTTATCCGGCGGCATTGATTCCGCCCTGGCCGCCTGTATCTACACCCAGGCCCTGGGGCCGGACAATGTCTACCTGGTCAATCTGCCCAGCCGCTTCAACAGCGCCACCACCAAGGGCCTGGCGGAGCGTACCGCCCAGGCGCTGGGCTGCCCTTACGGCGTGCTGCCGGTGGAGCATGCCGCCAATCAGCTGGCAGCCGATCTGGTTTCCGGGGCGCTCCGGGACAAGGACGGTCAAAGCATCGCCCTGGCAATGGATACGGCTATCTATGAAAATGTGCTGGCCCGGGACCGCTGCCGGATCCTGGCCGGTTTGGCTGCCGCCAGCGGCGGCGTCTTTACCTGCAATGGCAATAAGGCTGAGTGTACCGTGGGTTACGCCACGTTTTACGGGGATTTGGCCGGGGCCTTGGCTGCCCAGGCTGATCTTTGGAAATTCCAGGTTTATCAGGCCGCCGGAGCCCTGCAGGCGCTGTACCCGGAGGCGGCTTTGGCTGAGACAGCCGCCGTCCGCCCTTCCGCGGAGCTGTCTGCGGCCCAGGATGTGGACAGGGGCCTGGGCGACCCTCTGCATTATCCTTACCATGATTATCTGTTCCGGGGCTGGGTGGAGCAGGGCCTGGATATCAGCGATACGCTGCGGCTCTATGTGGAAGGCGGCCTGGCTGAAGCCATCGGCTGCGACCCGGCCCTGCCCGGAGCGCTGTTCAAAAACACCGCCGCCTTTTGCGCGGATCAGGAATACTGGTGGCGGCAATACCGGGGCATCGGCGTGGCCAAACGGCTGCAGGCCCCGCCGCTGCTGGCTTTTTCCCGCCACCCCTTTGGCGAGCCCCAGACCGAGGCCCTGCTCCGCCCTTGGTTCAGCGCCGCTTATCTCAGCCTGAAGGAAAAGGCCCTGAAATGACGGCCGAGACCCTGATTCTGGCCGCCCCGGCCAAGATCAACTGGGGCCTGGCGATTCTGGGCCAAAGGCCGGACGGCTATCATTTGCTGCGGACCCTGATGCAGACCGTGTCCCTGGCGGATATTGTGACTCTGGGCTTGGCGGAGCAGGATAGCTGCTTCTGCCCTGGCCTGACCGGTGAGGACAACCTGGCCTTCCGCGCCTGGAAGCTGCTGAAAACCCGCTTTGGCATCCAGGGGCATCTCCAGATCGTTATTGAAAAGCGCATCCCTTTCGGGGCGGGCCTGGCCGGGGGCAGTAGCGACGCCGCCGCTGTGCTGCGGGGGGCCAATCAGCTGTTTGGGCTGGGCCTGAGCCAAGCGGACTTAAGTAAGCTCAGTTTGGAGCTGGGAGCGGATCTGCCTTTTTGCATCCGGGGCGGGCTGGCCCTGGCCGAGGGCGTGGGCGAACAGCTGACCACCCTGCGGCCGGGGGCGGTTTGGCCTTTGTTATTGCTGAACCCAGGCTTTGCCGTTGCCACCTCCCGGGTTTACGCAGCCTATGACCAGTTGCCCCAGATGGGGCCTCCGGATCTGGCAGGTTTGCGGCAGGCCCTGGAAGCCGGAGACCGCTCCGGGATCCTGGCTGCCGGCGGCAATGCCTTGGAAGCAGCGGCCTGCCAGCTTCATCCGGAGCTGGCGGCGCTGAGGCAGGCCCTGCTGGATCAGGGGCTACGGCCCCTACTCTCCGGCAGCGGCGGCACCTTTTTCCTGCTCTTGGAGGACGAGGCCCAGGGCGAGGCCCTGGCCAAGTATTGGCGGCAGCGTTTGCCCTGGGTAACGCTGACCCAAACCACGACATAGAAAGCTGGATGTGTTGATGCGTGAAGAATAATAAGCAAGAAGAAGCAGGCCGGGCTGCCGCCCTATCCCCGGAAGCTGCCGGGGACAGCCCGGCTTTGACCGAGGCTGAGGCGGAAACCGGGACGCTGCAGCCGGAGCGGAGCCCCAGCTGCAGGCGGAAGCGCTTCGTCATGGGCTGGCAGTGGCGTTTGCTGCTGTTCTGGCTGATCCTGGTTTATTTGGAAATGCTGCTCCGCTTTTTGATTTACAAGGATGTTTTCCAGCCCGGCGCCTGCCTGCGCATTGCCTTGTTTTCCGCCTGTTACGCGGCTTTCCTGGCTTTCCTGTCCGGGCTTTGCCATCCCAGGGTCAATTATGTTTTGGCCTTTTTGCTGATCGGTCTGGCCAGCGCCCTGTTCCTGGCCCAGTATTTTTATTTTGTCTATTTCCGCACGCCCTTGCTGTCTTACTCCATTTTCCATGCGGGCCAGGTGGCGGAATTTACCGACCAAACCGTGGGTACGGTGTTGCGCCATTTGCCCCAGGCCCTGGCCATCATCCTGCCTTTCCTGCTGGCCGTTCCCCTGGCTTTTTGCCAATGGCCGAAAACACCGCTCAGGAAAAGCCTCTATCTGCTGGCCGTCACGGCCCTGGGCTATTGCGGCGGCATCCTGGCCCTGGGCCATGACAGCCGCCTGCCCGCTTCCCCTTATAATTGCTATTATAATGAAAACAACCCGCCGCCCACCCAGGAACAGCTGGGGATGCTGACCTTCATGCGCCTGGACGCCTGGCGTTTGGCCTTTGGCTTTTTCCCCAAAGAAGCGCCCCAGGCGGCGGAAATCCCGGATCCGGAGGAAGCGGCGCCGGATCAAGAAGAACCGGAGCCGGCAGCGCCAATAGTCCGCTACCAGCCCCAGGCCCTGGACATTGATTTTCCGGCGCTGATCGCCGGGGAAACCGATCCGGAGCTGCTGCAGATGCATGATTACTTTGCCTCCCAGGAGCCGGCGCTGAAAAACGCCTATACCGGCCTTTACGAAGGCTGCAACCTGATTTTGATCACAGCGGAGAGCTTCTCCCATTATTTGCTGGATACCGGCATGTTTCCTGTGCTGAAGCGGCTGGCCACCGAGGGGTTTGAGTTCACTAATTTTTATACGCCCCTGTGGAATGTGTCCACCAGCGACGGGGAATATGCCAATTTGCTTAGCCTGCTGCCGAAAAGCGGCGTTTGGAGCATGGCCAAGTCAGCGGAAAACGATTTGCCTTTCACCCTGGCCCATCAACTTCGTAAGCAGGGCTACCAGGCCTTTGCTTACCATAACCACAATTACCAGTACTATGACCGGCAATTGTCCCATCCCAATCTGGGCTATGATTATAAAGCCCAGGGCAATGGCCTGGATGTGACCAAGATCTGGCCGGAAAGCGATTTGCAGATGATGGAGCTGTCCGCGCCGGACTATTTGGGGCAGGATCCGTTCCATGTCTACTACCTGACCGTTTCCGGGCATTTGGAATACAATTTCCAGGGCAATAATATGGCTATGCGCCATGAGGCGGAAGTGGCGGAATTGCCCTATTCCGAGGAGGTGCGGGCCTATATCGCCTGCAACCTGGAATTGGAATACGCCATGCAGTATTTGCTGCAGCAATTGGAAGCCTCGGGCCAGCTGGCGGATACGGTGATCGCCCTGACCGCGGATCATTATCCCTACGGCCTCAGCGACGAGGCCTTGGACGAGCTGGCCGGGCATCAGGTGGAGCGCAGCTTCGAGGTCTACCAAAACAGCTTCATCCTCTGGCGGCTGGGCGACCAGCATCAGACGGTGGATACCCCGGCCTGCAGCCTGGATATCCTGCCTACGCTGTCCAATCTTTTCGGCCTGGCCTATGATTCCCGGCTGATGATGGGTAGGGATATTTTCTCCGCCAGCCAGCCTCTGGTGGTGTTCAACGACCGCAGCTGGATCACGGATCAAGGCCGCTATAACGCGGTTACCTGCCAGGCAATAGGGGAGATGGATCAAGCCTATATCGACGCTGTCAATCAAATGGTCAACGGCAAGTTCACCTATTCCGCCATGGTGCTGGATAAGGATTATTACCGCGTCCTGTTTGGCCCGGAGCCATAAAAGAACCCGCCCCGGGACGGGGCGGGCTGTTTTTGGCAGAGGCTGGGTTCAGGCCTGCAGGGAATCATAATAAGCCCGGAAGGCCCCGGCCAGGAAATCCGCCAGGCCTTCGGCATAGCGCTCATAAGCGGCCCGGTTCCGGGGATCGGCGGCCAGCACGGCGGAGAGTCCTAAAATCACCGTAGGATTGCTGCGGTAAAGGTATTTGTCAATGAATTCGAAGCGGTAGCGTTCCACCAGGGCCAGGGCCTGAGGGGAATCGCTGGCCTCCCCCTGGCGCATCAGCTCGGCCAGAGCCAGCAGCAGTTCGTCCCGGATCGCGCAGGCCGCGTCGGCCTCCGCCTGGGTAAATTCGGCTTTGTAGCCGGAATTGAAGTTTGCCATGATCACCTCTTGTCTCCGGCAGGCCTGAGTAATTGACCCAGGCGCCGGGGTTTTATAATAGACCAGCTTAAACGATGCGCTTAAACGTTAAAGCGGAAATTGATGATATCCCCGTCTTTGACCGGATATTCCTTGCCTTCCAGGCGGAAACAGCCCTTGTCCCGAGCCGCGGCCATGGAGCCTGCCGCCTTCAGGTCCTCAAAGGCCACGGTTTCCGCGCGGATGAAGCCCCGCTCGATGTCGGAGTGGATCTTCCCCGCCGCCTTTTTGGCAGGGAGCCCCTTCTTGATGGTCCAGGCC